>DAIDJG010000361.1 GCA_027451445.1 Singulisphaera sp. | reverse complement strand
AGGCCCGCGGCTGCCTCCTGGTTCGGCGCGGCGACGGGAACGCGCTCCGAACGTTCTCCGTTCTCGGTCATCACAACCAGGCGAGACTCGGTGCGCCCGATGCGTTCCACCCGTCCCCGAAATGGCGCCCGTGATAGGTCTTCGTGCGCATAGACGGCGAACTTGAGGCTGGATGACCCGCCGTTGATCGTCAGGATGTAGCCTCCCGACGAACCGGTCCTCCGCCGCAGCTCGATCGACTCGTCGCCCCGTATCCGATCGCCTTGGTTACTCATAGGAGCATGTCACATCTCAAAAGGCACCACCGCGGCGGGCGGGATGGTGTGCGAACCGTCTTTCGACGTCCCCACGCGAGGGATTTTCCGTCCGATCGTTAAGGTTTCGCGAAGCGCAGCGCCTACCTGTGAACCGCAGGTCGGCTGTCGTAAATGGAAAGCTTCGCGCACAAAAAAAGCCCTCTATGTGGCGTTATCACATAGGGGCATCGTTGCCGTAGCGGCATGCCAGTCATAAGCGTGCTGCTCACAAAGACGATTTGTATCGAGGACGAATTAAGGTGTCAAGCAGTCTGAAGCTTCTGCCCTTCGTTTTTTCTTCGAGGTACGTGACTCGTCTAGCCATTCGACCGTAAGATAACGGACTCACGAGCCGCGGAACCCCCGAACCGAACGTGTGTTCGCGTTCGTTGGCTCTGCGGGCCGATGCTCTCGAACGTCGCGCGGGATCAGCGGGGGCCGCACGACCGTTCCCTATCCGAAGATTTCCATGTCCTTTTTGTCAGCCGTTGAGAACTTCGTGGGCGTCGCCACGTATAGGGTTCGAATGAGAACACCGATCGGAGATTATCGAAACGATGGGGCTACATGTCGCCAAGCTCCAGCGCGCGGGTTCGCGAGCGAATCGCTTGGCGTTGTCATGGGGGTCCGGACAGGCACTTCACTCGGCAATTCCACGTGAACGATTGATATTACCCAACTGCTTCAGTCTGACGCCGGTGAATCGGATGGGAACTGCCACGACGACGGGCCCCGGAAGGTCTGCGGCGCAACCGTCCCGTTGATCGTTTCCTGGGCGCTCGATCCCATGCCGATAAACCCGCCATCAGAAGGAGGGTACTCGCGTGACGAACCTTAGACTTATGAAGTGGCTCGTTGCTGCCGTGATCGCGGCTTCGATCGTGGCGCTTCCGGCGTATGCTCGCGGGGGGCGCGGCGGTGGCGGAGGTGGTTTTCGCGGCGGCGGCGGTGGAGGTTATCGTGGCGGCGGCGGCTTCAGCGGTGGGGGAATGAGAGCTCCCAGCGGCGGAGGGATGAGGTCCCCTGGCGGGGGAGGGTTCTCGCGCAGTCCGGCCGTCAGTGCGCCCCGTCCCAGCGGCGGAGGCGCCCGACCGGGCGCAGGCGCCGGCAACCGACCGGGTGGCGGTCCTGGTCATGTCACCAACTTCCCCGCAGGTGGCGGCCGTCCCGGCGGAGGCGCCGGCAATCGCCCGGGCGGCGGACCGGGTCTGGGCAATCGCCCCGGGATCGACAACCGGCCCGGCGGCGGCCCGGGATTGGGGAATCGGCCGGGGATCGGTGACCGGCCTGGCGGTGGTCCAGGACTCGGCAACCGGCCAGGAATCGGCGATCGACCGGGCATTGCAGATCGACCCGGAGTCGGGAACCGACCCGGCATCGGCGACCGTCCGGGCGGAGGCGTCGGCAATCGCCCCGGAATCGGTGATAACAACCTGGGGAACCGCGGGAATAACAACATAGGTAACCGCGGCAACAACAACGTCATCAATCGCAGCGGCAACAACAACCTGGTCAACCGCGGCGACATCAACATCAACAATCGCCAGAACAACTTCGTCGGCAACCGGGTGGACCCGGGCTATGGTGTGCGTCCACCGGCCTACAACAACTGGCGAGGCGCCTACGGCGGGTACCATCAGGGCTGGATGAACGGTTACTGGCATGGCTACCACAACGGCACAGGCTGGAACTGGGGGAGCTTCGCGCTAGGCTCGGCCCTGGGCGTCACGGCGTGGGGATTGGGCTCGGCACTCTACAGTTGGGGCTACGCCTCGTACGGCAATCCGTATTACGGCGGCGCTGTCTCCGAGCCGATCGTCATTCAACAGCCTATCGACAACGGGGGCTACCAGACCGTGACGGTTCCCGCCTCGACGTTCGACTATTCGCAGCCGCTGGACACCCAGTCGCAACCGCCTCCTCCGCAAGTCGCGGACCCGGCGGTCGCTAAGTTCGACTCCGCACGCGAATCTTTCAAGCGAGGCGACTACGCATCGGCCTTGCGGCTCACCGACGAAGCTCTGAAGACCCTGCCCAACGATGCCACGCTCCACGAATTCCGAGCGTTGACCCTGTTTGCCGCGGGGCAGTACGAGCAAGCCGCCATACCGTTGTACGCCGTGCTCTCCGTCGGACCGGGTTGGGACTGGACGACGATGATCGGTCTCTATCCGACTGCTGACGTCTACACCAAGCAACTCCGAGCGCTGGAGCAGTTCATCAAGAAGAACCCGAAGTCGTCAGGAGCGCGCTTCGTGCTTGCGTATCAGTACCTCACCCAGGGGCATAACAGCGAGGCGCTCGGTCAGCTCAAGGAGGTTCAGAAGCTCGCGCCGGGTGACGCGCTCTCCGCCCAACTCATCAAAACGCTTTCGCCTCCGGGCGAGACGCCCGAGCCGTCGCCGAGCCCTGCGACCGCGCCGGCCAGCAAGGAAGGGACGCTTGCTGGGACGTGGAAAGCCACGCCGGTCAAGCAAACCGCGATCAACCTGAACGTGCGCGACGATGGGAACTTTACGTGGAAAGCCAGCGTGAATGGCAAGTCGCAGGACATCGCCGGCAACTGGTCACTCGCGGGCGGTATCCTGACGTTGGCACAGAGCGGCGACGGGAGTGCCCTGGTCGGCAACGTCACCTGGCAGGACGCAACGCACTGGAACTTCCGCGCTCTCGGCGCGCCGGCCAACGATCCGGGACTGTCATTCTCCCACTAACGGGCAACCGTCCGTTAGTGCGTTCACGGTAAAGGACATGTACAAAGCACTCGGTGGAGATTGAGAACGATGAAGTACCGTCATATCCTGGGATTTTCGCTGGCCGCGGCGCTCGCGGTCGGCTTTGCGGTGGGGCAGGAGAAATCGGCTGCGCCCAAGGCGGATGAGAGTGACGAGGCCGTTCGCGCGGTCTCCGCGTCGTTCGTCAAGGCTTATAACGCCAGGGACGCCAAGGCGCTCGGTGCTCTCTTCACGGAAGGGGCCGAGATCGAGGACGACGACGGGACCGTCACCCAGGGGCGCGACGCGATCGTTGAGCGGTACTCGGAACGCTTTGCGGACTCGGGTCAGGGCAAGCTCGACGTGGACATCGACTCGATCCGTTTTCTGAGCCCAACGCTTGCCGTTGAGTCCGGGACGGCCACAATCAAGACGGAGGGCGGTCCGGACGAGTCCAACCGGTATACCGTGCTCTATGCCAAGCAGGACGGACACTGGCTGCACGCGCGGATCAAGGACGAAGAATCGACGCCCGAAACGCCCAACGAGCGGCTCAAGGATCTGGAGTGGATGCTCGGCGAATGGGTCAACGAGTCGGACGACGCCATCGTGTCGACCAAATGCGAGTGGTCGGACGACGGCACGTTTCTACTGCGCAAGTTCGACATCAAGGTCGAGGGTGTGGTTGCCCTCAAGGGCACCCAGCGCATCGGCTGGGACGCCGCGATCAAGCAGTTTCGCACCTGGATCTTCGATAACGGCGGCGGCTTTGCCGAGGGCGTGCTGGCGCAGGACGGCGAGCGCTGGATCGTGAAGGTCTCCGGGGTCCGCGCCGATGGCCAGACGGTTTCGGCGACCAACACGATCACGCGCATGGGCCCCGACCGCCTCGGGTGGGAATCGGCCGATCGGACACTCGGTGGCGAGATCGTGCCTGGCGTTGACCAGTTTTTCATGGTCCGCAAACCGCCCGAACCAACCCGCTGAGCGAACTCGCACGGCACTGCCAGACGAGTACGTGGTCCATAGTGGGTGCTCGCGTCTTTCTTTCCGGAGACGACGTTCGAAGATAGGGTGGCTGGGGTCGAGCCCGCAGGGCGAAGCCCCCGGTCCGTTCGAACGGCCGAAACGTCCGGGGGCATCGCCCTGCGGGCTCGACCCCAGCCACCCAAGGTTCTCCATCTTCGCGCACCAACTGGCGAGCGCTTACGATATCTCGCATATTTCGGAGCCATTTTCGTGCACCTAGACGACAGAATCTGGCATGACACCACGGTGCTCGCGCACTTGAGAGTGATGTAGCTGCGCGCGATAGGAACCCAATCTTCACAAAGTGTACAACTATCGTCGAAATCGCGCGCGGCCTTATCGGAAATTCGGAACCTCAAAGCTGATAAGGGGTTGCGATTCCGAATGGGCGAGCTTGATTGGGAATTCGGAACCTCAAACGGGATAAAGACTTACAGCCAAACGATGATTGCAAATTGGCAGATACGAGAGAATGGATGGCAGATTCCGATCAGGCTCTCGGCGAGATTCAACGACCAGCGGTCGTTCGGTGCGGGTCGCCGGACCCCGCGGCGCCGTCGCCGAGCGGAGGCCGCCTGGAACCGGGGCGTCAAGACGGCGGCGTGTGAGCCTGAACCTGCGCACGGACCTGCGCCGTGGTCGGGCGACCCGCGCCGAAGCGGCCGCAGGCCGGGTACCACCCAATACAGAGCGGTTGTCAGGGTAACCAATTCCTGTGGCGCAACAACAACCGCGTGCGCTCATGACTTCATCAGCCCCAACATCTCGCCATCCCTCGGCGAGCAGTCGTCGGAGCCAGCCCAGCGCCCATCTTGAGCAACCGTGGGGTCGACCACCGTAACAATCCACAACGTCATCAACGGCTCCAAAGGGCGTCTCAACACTTTCGCGCAAGAGCCACCACGTCATCCGCTATTCACCTGCAAGGGCTTGGGTTAAGATGCAAGGACTTATGTCCGGATCAAGGCCGCGCCCCCGAACCATGGGACGAGCGGCCGATCGTCATGCTTCCGTCCTGAGGAGGAGTCCCTACACATGATCAACCAGGAGCTCAGGGATTATCTCTTCGCCCGGATCCTCACCAATATCCACACGCCGGCCCAGTACATCGGCGGCGAGCTGAATAGTGTCCGCAAGGACCATCGCGAGGTCAAAGGCACCCTCTGCCTCGCCTTCCCCGACACCTATGCGCTCGGGATGAGCCATCACGGGCTTCAGGTCCTCTATTCGCTGATGAACGACCGGGGCTGGGCCTGTGAGCGAGCGTTTACGCCCTTGCCCGACTTCGAGTCGGCCCTGCGCACCCACGAGCTTCCCCTCTACGGCCTGGAGACGTTCACGCCGCTCAACCGGTTCGACGTGCTCGGTTTTTCGCTCCAGTATGAGATCGGCTACACCAATGTTTTGACAATGATCGACCTCGGGGGCATCCCGCTCCACGCCGAGGACCGCGGGCCGGACGATACGCTCGTGATCGCCGGCGGGCCGGGTGCCCAGAATCCCGAGTTGCTCGCGCCTTACATCGACCTCTTCGTGATCGGCGACGGCGAGCCGAGCCTTCCCGTCGTCTGCGACCTTTGGAAGTCGATGCAGGGTGATCCATCCCTCTCTCGCGAAGAGAAGCTCGCCCGTATCGCGGGCAGCGTCAATTGGGCCTACGTCCCGCGCTTCTATGAGCCGATTTATCACGAAGACGGCACGATCGCCGACATTCAGCGCCTGCGCAACGACGTCCCTGCGGCGATCAAGCCGTGCGTCATCGACGACCTCGACGGCACGCCGCTCCCCGTCGCGCCCGTCGTCCCGTTCGTTGAGACCGCCCACGACCGGATCGCCATCGAGATCATGCGCGGGTGCCCCTGGCAGTGCCGCTTCTGCCAGAGCACGGTCATCAAACGCCCGTTGCGTTACCGGACCGTCGAAACGATTGTAAACGCCGCGCTCGAGAGCTACCGCAACACCGGTTACGACGAGATCAGCCTCCTCTCCCTTTCCACGAGCGACTATCCCGATTTCGAGACGCTCGTGTCGAAGATGAGCGAGGTGTTCACCCCCCTGGGCGTGAAGATCTCGCTGCCGAGCCTCCGTATCACCGAGACGCTCAAGAAGATCCCCGCGCTCCTGGCCGAAGGGCGGCGCAGCGGCCTCACGCTCGCCCCGGAGGTCGCGCGCGATGACATGCGTGAACAGATTCGCAAGCCGATCAACAATCAGGACCTTTACGACGGTGCGGCAGAGGCGTTCCGGCGGGGCTGGCGGAAGGTCAAGCTCTACTTCATGTGCGGCCTTCCCGGCGAACGGCCGGCCGATCTCGACGGGATCATCGACATGGCGGAGACCATCGCCAGAATCGGCAAGCAGGTGACTGGCCGCTATGCCGAGGTGGTTGCCAGCGTCTCCAACTTCGTGCCCAAGCCGCACACGCCCTACCAGTGGAACGGGATCCAGACGCGCGACTACCTGCACTGGGCGCATCGGTATTTGCGCTCGAGGGTGAAGATCCGCTCGGTCACTGTGAAGTGTCACGATATCGAGCGCAGCATGCTCGAAGGCATCTTGACGCGAGGCGACCGTCGCGTCGCCGCGGGGCTCGAGGAAGTTTGGCGCAGAGGGGCGAGGCTCGACGCGTGGACCGAGCATTTTGCACCCAAGCTCTGGTGGAGCACGTTCGACGAGCTGGGCATCGACGTGCCGTTCTACAGCCACCGCGAGCGGCCACTCGAAGAGGTCCTCCCCTGGGACCACATCCACGTCAAGAAGGGGCGCGAGTACCTCGCGAAGGAACAGAACCGCTCGGTCGTTCAGCTCGCCGAAATGGCGGGCGCTGTGTGATCCCGCGACCCAGGAGAACCGACCCATGGCAAGGCCGCGGAAGCGGGAGCAGTGGCAAAAGTACACGATGCGCGCCAAGCCGAATCACGGCTGGAAGTGCAAGCCCGGCTATCGCATTTTCGTCGCCGACCGGGGCTCCGTTCGGTTCGACTTCCCGACCGACTGGATCGTCAAACCGGGCAAGGACGGCTCGATCAAGTTCCACGACCACGAGCCGCCCGACGACAATTGCCGGCTCTCGATGAGCGTGCTCTACCTGCGCGACGGTCTCGACTGGACAGGCCTGACCATGGCCAAGCTCCTGAAACAGTCGACAGACCGGCCGTCGTCGCTGCTTGATAAGAGGGGTGGAATTGTCGAGGTGAAGCATCCTCGCCACGACCTCGCCTGGAGGGAAGCGGACTATCTCGACCCGGAGTCGAAGCGCCCGGCGAAAGCCCGCACCGCCTTTGCGCGTTGGTCGAATATCCAGGTTGTGCTGACGTTCGAGTACTACGCGGATATGTCGCCCCAATTTGGCAAGGTCTGGGACGAGATCCTCCGCACCCTGAGGCTGGGCGATTACATCGAAGACCCGACGCAACGAGTGGAGCCGGATCCGGACTACGATCCGCTGGACTAACGGCTCGGGCATAAACAAGGCTTACAAGTCAACGGAGAATTATCCATAGAATTGGGAGGGCGAGGCTCCGTCCGAGCCAGCTTTGATCCTGCGGCGAGTCTTCGAGCCGCGGGATCACCGCGAGCCCTCATCTGCACCACCATACGCGATGTTCCCATGACTCGAAGACTCGTCATCGGAACAAGGCTGGCTCGGACGGAGCCTCGCCCTCCCAATGTCG
This sequence comes from Singulisphaera sp., assembly GCA_027451445.1. GTDB lineage: Bacteria > Planctomycetota > Planctomycetia > Isosphaerales > Isosphaeraceae > DAIDJG01. Next base: position 121,320 of record DAIDJG010000361.1, on the reverse strand, counting down.
TCGAACGCGTAAAAAATTGCTCACTTTATTCCTGCCCGAGTCCTAAGCACGGGCCTGCGGACCGCAGAGGTTCACATTCGCAATGCCGCCCGACCCACCGCCACAACCTCGACCTTGGTCCTGGATTGCGCTGGTGGTGGCACTGGGGTGGGCCGCGTTGGTGCGAGTCCCGTTGATCCTGAACGCTCCGGTCCACCTCGACAGCGACCTCGCTGTCGACGGTCTCACGCTGCTGGAAGCCGTGCACGGTCACGGACGCTGGCACTACCCGGGGACGCCCTACATGGGGACGCTTCCCGTCCTCCTTTCCTTGCCACAGGCCCTGGTTTCGGGCGCAACGCCGGTGACGCTCGTGAGCGGAGGAACGGGCGGCTGGCTGCTGGTCATGCTGGCCGTCTTCCTCCTTGCCAAACACGTCTTCGGGAACGAGACGGCGGCCTGGTCCTTGATACCGTTGGTCTTCAGCTCAACGGGTGCGCTCTGGCTCTCTGGTCGAGTCACCGGGGGCCACGTGCTGACAGCCGCGTGGCACGCGGCGGCGTTCGCACTGCTGTATGCGAGCCTGGCTTGGGGTGGGTGGCGTTGGGCCGGCATGTTCGGTCTGTGGTGTGGCTTGGGGCTCTGGCTCGACTCGATGTTTGCCGTTTCGTTAGCCGGCCTGGTGGCGGCGGGGGTTGGAGGCTGGGCGGCGGCGGGAGTACCTCGGAAAAGCGTGGTCCCGGCCCTCGTCTTCGTCCTTGGATTCGTCGCAGGCATCGCGCCCCGCGAGATTGGCCGCAGGGTCGAACCACACGACGCCTACAAGGAGCAATTCGCACTCGTTCGCGACCCCGCATTGTTAGCGCACCATGCCCGGTTGCTGGCGAGCGAATGCCTGCCGAGGCTCGTGGCGGGGCATCGGCTTCCTGGTTATCAGAGCGATCCCGACCCTTCGACCCTGGGGGGTGCAGCCCCGCTGACGACGCGGTCGCAGACGAGTCTCGCGGCCGTGGCGACGACATGGATCGCGCTCACGTCGTTCTTCATTGCGCTCGTGGCTCTGATCGGCGTTGCGGTCCGACCGCACGACGCGGCCCAAGGTGCCGTTTTATGGGGCTTGCTGCTCTCGGCCGGGCTGGTGGTCGCGGGTTTTGTGGCGAATCAGAACATTTTTAACGCCGACAACTATCGCTACTTGATCACACTGACCGTGCCCGCTGCCCTCGGCTTCGGAATCGCCCTACGGGCGCTACGCAGCCGGGGCAGGGGAGGGCAGGTATGCGCTGGCCTGCTGGCGCTGGGATTCGCCTTTGTCATGACGCTCGATACGGCGCGCTGGTATGCTCGCCTGGGTTGGGTCGACTCAAATTGGCTCCCGGTCCGAAAGACGCTCGAAGACCCCGCGCTCGAATGGCTCGAGGCCCATCCTGACGAGAGGACGATTGGCGGTGGCTACTGGGACGTTTACCGGCTCTCGTTTCTGACGGGCGGCCGGGTGCGGGGAGTCCCGTTTTCGGGTATCTTTCCCGATCGTTTTCCGGAGTGGTCGCGTGACCTGCCCGGTGGACATCCGCCGATCCTGGTGATCCGCCCTGGCCCCGGAGCGGCTTATTTCGTAGAACGAGCACGCCGAGAGGGAGGGCAGTTCCTGTTGCGCAGGCGCGGAGTGGCCATCGTGTCCTGGCCGGTCGCGGAGCCCGCCGCCCCCCGTTCCCAAGCGGTTGCGAGGCCCGAACCGTGAGCAGTCCATCCGAGACCGAACCCGTTTGGACCCCGCGCCCTACGCCCTGGGGACGCCACGATCTCCTCGCGCTCTTTGCGTGGACCCTGGCACTCCTCATCATTTTCTGGAGTGTCGTCACCCTTCGCGGCGCCCTTTTCTACTTCGATGTCACGGAGATCAATCTCCCGTACCGCGACTTCTTTGCCCGGGAGTTGAAGGCCGGACGATTCACGCGCTGGTGCCCGGAGCTGTACTGCGGTTTGCCGCTGTATAGCGAAAGCCAGGTCGGGTACTTGCACCCGCTCAAGTACTTCCTCTATCCCTGGATGGCTTCGTGGAAGGCCTTCAACCTCGATACGATCGCGAGCATCTGGCTCACCGGGTTGGCCACGTACGGCTGGTTGCGCCGACGCGTCGGGGCAATCGGCGCTTTGACCGGTGCGTCGATTTTCGGTTTGAGCGGGTTCGTGTGGGCACACTTTATCCACACAAGCATGATCAATGCTCTGATCAGTGTCCCTTGCGCGGTCTGGGCGCTGGAGTGTGCCTGGGAGACCGGCCGGTTACGCTGGTCGGTCCTGGGCGGGCTCGCGCTCGCCTGTCAGGTCTTCGCCGGGCACCTGCAAGATACGATTTTGACGAGTGCGCTGCTCGGGCTGTATACGCTTTATCGCGCCGCGACGGAACGCCAATGGCAAGCGAGCCTGCGTGTCATGGGCGTGGCCGCCGTACTTGCCGGGCTCGGGGCCGGGCTTGCGGCCGTACAGTGGGTACCGTCCAAGGAACTGTTGAATCGTTCGCCGCGTGCCGGCGGGCTGCGCTGGCGCGACGTCACGTACGGCTCCTGGCACCCTGAGTTACTTCCCAGCCTGGTTGTGCGCGAGGCCTACGGGACACGCGCCCGCGATACCGATTGGATGGACGGATACTACCCGTATCATGAAATGAACGCCTACGTGGGCGTGATCGCCATCGGTCTGGCGGTTATCAGCGCGGCCGCGGCGCGCGACCGCTGGGTTGCGTTCTGGATCATCGTGGTCGGGATCGGCAGCGTACTGATGCTGGGACGGTTCACGTTCCTGTTTGATCGCATGCACAAGATCCCCGTGGTTGGCAGTTCGCGCATCCCCGTGCGCTATCACCTCTGGGTGTCATTGGCGTTGGCTGCGCTGGCGGCCGTGGGCGCCGACCGGCTCGCACGCCCCGGCGCGGTGCGACTCCGCGGAGCTGCTCTCCTCGTCCTGGCGATGGCCGCCGCTTCGATCCCGATCCTTCTGGTGATTTACACACCGGTCTGGACCGAGAAAGCACTCTGGGTGAGTTCGTATAATCGGTTGCAGTTTCAATGGCTCGGCCGGGAACTCGCCTGGGGCACGGCACGAACGATCTTACTGGCGGCGTTGGCCTGGCTCGCAGCCGGTTTGGCGCTGCGCGCAGCGATCCCTGCCCGGCGCACGGCTTTCGCCGCGTGTCTTCCGCTCTTGATCCTCGCCGACCTGGGCGGCGCCCATTGGTGGGACGTGCCCACGGTTCCCCCTTCTTTCTGGACCGTGCCACCCTTCAGCGCCCAGCTTCTGAAATCGGACCCATCCTTTGTTCGTCTCTACGGGATCGCCGACTTCTCGGCCGGCGAACCGGGCTACGCCTCGAAAACGATCGATTTTGCCGCGGTGCGCGATACGCTCGACTGGAGCCTCGCGCCCATGTGGGGGCTCGCCTCGGCGCGCGGCGAGACGCCCATCGTATCGCGGCGAATTCATGGCTTCCCAGGTCCCGGGGCCACGGCCATCGATCGGTTCGATATCGAGGCCGTAACTCACCTTGTGGTCGGCAATCGCATGCGGGCGGGCTTTGAGCCCGTTTACGGCAAGGGAATCGCTGCGGGAACCGCAACCGTCTTCCGCAACCCGCGTGCGTTTCCCCGGGCTCGGCTGGCGGGCCGGCCGGTCTATGTTGAGGGGGAGAACGCTTCCAAGGCTGCCCTCGACGAACTGGGCCCGCTCATTCACACCCGACTGATCGTCGAGGATCCCACCCGTCCCTTGTCGGAGGAAGCCGAGGCCTCCGGCTCAGCGAACATCGTGCGTGATGACGCCGAGCGAGTCGAGGTTGTGACGGAAGCCACGATGCCGTCGTACCTCGTCCTCGCGGACACCTACGACCCTGGCTGGACCGCACGAGTCGATGGACATCGGGTGCCAGTGCGTCCCGCGAACGTAGCCTTCCGGGCGGTGTATGTCCCCCCGGGCAAGCACACGGTGGTCTTCACGTACGTCCCAGCCGGGTTCGTCGTCGGTCTCGGGGGCTCGTTGTTGTGCGCTGCGATCGGCGCCGTTCTTTGCTTCTGGCCGGCTTTGAACCTGAACCTCGCATCGGCGCATCAAGAGCTGGACTGGCCGAGGCACTGGGTGCGCTGGGGGGTGGTGTTTCTGGCGATCGTCGTCCTAGTGTCCACTGTGAAGATCGACTCCCACGGCAAGATGAGCCTCTCTCGGCGTTGGCAAGGAGGCTTCCATCGCTTCACCTGGGGTGCCGGGATCCTCGCGATCGAAAAACCCCAGGCGAAATGATGGGCGGCAGGAGCGTGCCGAACGGCAACCACGAGGAAGAACAGGGTTCGGCCACCAGACGTCCTGGCGCAGGCTGAGGCCCTGTTGGACGAGTTGACCCTCATCAAGCTTTCACCACTGTGATCAGATGAACAGATCGAATACCGTAAGATCGCCTCCCTCCACCGCGCGAGGTTGAGCCTGCGCTTACCGGATTTTGTGATGTCCGCAGTTCAATTGCGGCCAAGAGGGGATTGCAATCCGGACGATGATTTCCTAGATTATGGAACTTCCAGCGTAGAAGTGTTTCAAAAGAGGCCTTGATGCCAAGGCCAGCGGTATTGGGGCGTGCGATGGCGATTACGAAGGAGAAGAAGTCGGAGCTGATCTCGTCGTTTGGCCGGGGTGCGAACGATACGGGTTCGCCCGAGGTGCAGATCGCGCTTTTGACAGCGCGGATCAATGACTTGACCGGGCATTTCCAGACGCACGCCAAGGACCACGCCAGCCGCCGAGGGCTGCTGATGATGGTTTCGAAGCGGTCGAGCCTGCTGAAGTACCTGCGGCTCCACAATCGGAAGAGCTATCTTGAAGTGATCGGCCGTCTCGGAATTCGTAAGTGACGCGATCGGCCGCGACAAGGGATGGTTCGGCTCTGTGTGAGCTCTTCCTCACGTCGGCCGCTCCGAACGGGGCAGTGGCCTCTCGGTTGCGGCGACGGCCCCCGAACGAAGATTCGTTCCTCCGACATCTCGCCCTTCGTTCTTCGCTCGACCCCGCGATCGTGTCGCGACCGATCGCCGGGGAGCGTTGCGCTTTCCCCTCTCCAAGCCGCCGGCCGTAGTTAGGTGGAATCGACTCCATGTCAAGCACCCCGTTCACCAATCGAAAGCCCGTCACCGTCGAACGTACCATCGGCGGCAAACTCATCAGCATCGAAACCGGCCGGCTCGCCAAGCAAGCCAGTGGGGCCGTCGTGGTCCGGGTCGGCGATACCATGACGCTCGTTGCCACAGTCTCGGCGCCCGGTCGAGAGGGACTCGACTTCTTTCCGTTGACCGTCGACTACCGCGAAAAAGTTTACGCTGCCGGCAAGTTTCCCGGTGGGTTCATCAAGCGCGAAGGTCGGCCGACCACCAAGGAAATCCTCACGTCCCGCCTGATCGACCGTCCGATTCGCCCCCTCTTCCCCGAGTCGTTCCGGGACGAGGTTCAGATCCAGGCCGGACCGATCTCCGCCGACCGTCAGAACGACCCGGATGTGCCGTCCATGATCGGTGCATCGGCGTCATTGGTCCTGTCGCGCGTCCCGTTCCTCGGACCCATCGGCGCCATGCGCATTGCGCGTGTCGATGGAAAATTCATCGCGCTGCCCACCGCCACGGAGATGGTCGACAGCGACCTTGACCTCGTGGTCGCGAGCACGAGCAAGACCATCGTCATGATCGAAGGGTTCGGCCAGGAGCTGCCTGAGCCCGAGATGCACGAAGCGATCATGGAGGCCCACCGCCTCAACCAGGAAGTGATCGCCTTGCAGAACGACATGCTCGGCGCACTCGGACTCCCGCCCTACGAGGCGCCGGTGATCCCGGCCGATCCTCTGCGGCAGACCCTGTACGAGCGGTATGGCAGCGAGCTTCGCTCCATCAAGCAGATCCACCTCAAGGCCGACCGCAACAACGCGACCAAGGAGCTGCTCAAGAAGGCGCAGGCTGAGCTCTGCCCCGAGCCTCCGACCGAAGGAGCCCCCACGGCCGCTCAGCTCAAGGGAGCATTCTACGGCATGGAGGAACGGGTGGTCCGCGAGTTGATTCTCGACGGCAAGCGCCCGGACGGCCGAGGTCCCAAGGATCTGCGGCCAATCCACTGCGAGGTCGGGTTGCTACCGTGCGCCCACGGCTCGGCGATCTTCCAGCGTGGTGAGACGCAGGCGTTGGTGACGACCGTGCTCGGCACCGGGGCCGACGAACAGCGCGTCGACGGCCTCGCGGACGAGTTCAGCAAGAAGTTCATGCTCGACTACAACATGCCCCCGTTCGCCGTGGGCGAAGTCCGGCCGATTCGCGGCCCAGGCCGTCGAGAAATCGGCCATGGAGCTCTCGCCGAGCGGTCGGTCGCACCGATCTTGCCGACGCCGAACGAGTTCCCGTACACGATCCGGGTGATCTCCGACATCCTCGAATCGAACGGCTCGAGCTCGATGGCCTCCGTCTGCGGCGCGACGCTCAGCCTGATGGACGCGGGCGTGCCCATCAACGACCCCGTCGGCGGGATCTCGATCGGCCTGGTTCAGGACGACGCCTCCGGCCGCCACGTCCTGCTGACCGACATCATCGGCGACGAGGACCACTTCGGCGACATGGACTTCAAGGTCGCCGGCACACAGCGCGGGGTGACGGGCATCCAGCTCGACTTGAAAAACCTGGGCATCACGGGTGAGATCGTCCGCGAGACTCTTGACCAGGCCCACGAAGCCCGTCTCGAGATCCTCCGCGCGATGCTCCGTTCGATCAAGCGTCCCCGCGAAGAGATCTCGGCCCAGGCCCCGCGGCTGATTCAGATCCAGATCAACCCCGACAAGATCGGCCTGCTTATCGGCCCCGGCGGCAAGACGATCCGGCGGCTCCAGGAAGACACCGGGGTCAAGATCGACGTCGAGGACAGCGGGATCGTCACGATCGCCTCGGCGAGCGCCGAGGGGGCCGAGGCCGCTCGCGACCGCATTCAGGCGATGACGGAAGGGGTCCAGGTCGGCAAAATCTACGAAGGCCGGGTCAGCTCGATCAAGGACTTCGGCGCCTTCGTCGAGATCCTGCCGGGCAAGGACGGGCTCGTGCACATCAGCGAGCTGTCCGATGGCTACGTCTCCAGTGTCAACGACATCTGCCGCGTGGGCGACGTGATGCTCGTGAAAGTGATCCTCGTGGACGACCAGGATCGGGTCAAGCTCTCGCGCAAGGCTGCTCTCGCCGAGCGCGGCGAGGTGGACGAATACGCGAAGGCCCACCCGGCGTCCGAACGTCCCCCGCACGCCGAGCGTGGAGGCGACCGCGGAGGCCCGCCTCGCCGCGGTGGTGGCGGCTACGGTGGCAATCGGCCTCCTCGCGACTGAGCCCGCGTGTCTGTGGCACCGGGATTTGACGCGGCAGGATGGCAGATGACTATTGCAAGATGACAGATGGCAGACTGGCCAGTATCTGCCATTGTGCATCTGCCATCTTGCATCGGACTTGAATCATCCGTCCCCTGATCCGCTCGATCGGACGCCTCCGATGGCCGATCCCACTTATTCTGACGAACGCGCAACGAACGATCGGCTGCGTGCGCAGTACGCCGAGATCGCCCAGCTCGCTGGGGGACTTGCGCACGAGATCCGCAACCCCCTCTCAACGATCTGCCTGAACCTCGATCTGATGGCCGAGGACTTCAGAGAGGCGGAGTCCGCTCGCGATCGACGCGTCTGTCAAAAAATCGAGCGCGTTCGCAAGGAGGCGCATCGGCTTCAGAACATCCTGGAGGACTTCCTCCGATTTGCGCGCGTCCAGGAGATCAAGCGAGTGCCCTCCGATCTGAATGTCGTTGTCGAGGCGATGCGCGACTTCTGCGAGCCTCAGGCCATGGTCCAGGGGGTCGTGGTCCGCACCTTCTACGAAACTGGTCTCCCCAAGGTTGCGCTCGATGTCGATCTCTTCCGTCAGGCCCTCTTGAACCTCATCCTCAACGCGCAACACGCCATGCCAAACGGCGGCGAGATGATCCTCACGACGCGTCACGAAGGGCCATGGGCCATCCTCGACGTGACCGACACCGGCGTGGGGATGACCGAGGATGTGCGTTCCCGTGTCTTCGATGCGTTTTACTCGACCCGCCCCGGTGGCAGCGGACTCGGTTTGCCCACAACGCGCAAAATCGTCGAGGCTCACGGCGGGACCATCAGTGTCCAGAGCGAACCGTCGAAAGGGACGCAATTCACGATCCGGCTTCCGCACCTGGGACCGCCATCCAGTTAGAATAGGAGAGCTCACCTGAAGTCGATAACGGGTGAGCGAAACGGTGCGATCGTGAATACAGCCATGGACCAACAGATTCGTGTCCTCGTCGTTGATGACGACGAACCCCATGCCGAGGCCGTCGCCGAGAGCCTCGAGCGCGTGGGCTACGAGTGCGTCATCGCCAACAGCGGAGGCACTGCGCTCCGGCTGATTGAGGAACAGAACTTCGACATCATCCTGACCGACTTGATCATGGACGGTGTCGGCGGCCTGGAAGTCCTGGCCAAGGCCAAGCGCGAGCTACCTGACGCCGCGGTTGTCATCCTCACGGGGCATAGCACCATCAAGACCGCGGTGACCGCCATGCAGTCGGGGGCAGCGACGTACCTGACCAAGCCGCTCGACATCGGAGAGTTGCGCACGGTCGCCGATAAGGTATCTCACTCCCAGCGCCTGGCGCGTTCGAACATCGAGCTTCAGAAGCAGCTCAACGAACGTTTCGGTTTCGAGGGCGTGATCGGCAACTCACCGCTCATGCACAACGTCGTCGCCCGATTGCGGCAAATCGCGCCCACGTCGGCGACCGTCTTGATTACCGGTGAGAGCGGCACCGGCAAGGAGCTCGTCGCCAAGGCGATCCACAACAACAGCCCCCGGCGCTACAAGCCGTTTGTTCCGCTCAATTGCGCAGCCCTCAGCGAAAACATCCTCGAAAGCGAGTTGTTCGGACATGTTCGCGGCGCGTTCACCGGGGCCGACCGCGAGCGCAAGGGCTGGTTCGAGCACGCCAACGGCGGCACGCTCTTTCTCGACGAAGTCGGCGATATCCCGCTCTCGACGCAGGTCAAGCTGCTGCGTGCCCTCGAGTCGGGCGAGATTGTACGCGTCGGCACCAACGAGCCGATCAAGGTCAACGTGCGGCTGATTTCAGCGACGAATCGCGACCTGAACGAGGCGATTTCGTCGAACACGTTTCGGCAGGACCTTTACCATCGATTGAAAGTGGTCAGCGTGAAACTTCCCCCGCTCCGTCAGCGGAGGGAGGATATCACGTTGCTGATCGATCATTTTTTGAAGGAATTTGCCGCGTCCCACGGCAAGACGGTGAACTCGATCACGTCCGCCGCACGCAAAGTGCTGACGGCGTACTCGTGGCCCGGCAACGTCCGCGAGTTGAAGAACTCGATCGAGAGCATGGTCGTCATCGACTGCGATGGCGTGCTCGACGTCGACGACCTGACGGAGGACCTTCAGTCGGCTTCCTCGGGCGCAACCGAATCGAACGCCGGCGCAGATCATCTGATCGGCAAAACGTTCGAAGAGATCGAAAAATACTATATCGCTGAAACGTTGAAGCTCACCGAGGGAAATCGAGAGGAAGCCGCACGGCTGCTCAATATCGGAGAGCGGACGCTCTACCGGAAGATCAAGGAGTACAAGATCGGTTAAGCCACCGAGATTCAGGCCTCGTGTAAGGCATCGCGGCGAAGAATGCGTCAGGTCGGATCATAGGCCAGATTCGGTGCCAGCCAGCGCTCGACGTCGCTCACACTCATTCGCTTCCGGACAGCGTAGCGCTCGACCTGATCGCGGGTGATCAAGTCGACCGCAAAGTAACGCGCCTCAGGATGGGCGAAGTAAAGGCCGCTCACCGAGGCACCGGGGAGCATCGCGAAGCTCTCCGTCAGCGTGATTCCCGTGGCGGCCTCTGCGTCCAGGAGCTGCCACAGAGTTGCCTTTTCGGTGTGGTCGGGGCTCGAGGGGTAGCCAGCGGCGGGACGGATACCGCGGTACTTCTCGGCGATCAGATCGTCATTCGAGAGCCGTTCGTCGCGCCCGTAGCCCCAGTCGCGGCGGGCTCGTTCGTGGAGCCGCTCGGCAAACGCCTCGGCCAGTCGATCGGCCAGGGCTTCGAGCATGATCGCCTGATAGTCGTCGTGCTCGGCGCGGAACCCGGCCGCAAGCTCGCGCGCCCCGAATCCGGCTGAGACCGCAAAGGCACCGAGGTAGTCGGCTTTTCCCGAGTCCACCGGTGCGATGTAATCGGCGAGGCTGCGAAACGTGGTCTGACCCTCGCGTTCCCATTGCTGGCGGAGCATCGGGAAACGACAGCGCTCCTGCGTCCGCGACTCATCGGTGAACACGACGATGTCGTCACCATCCGAATTCGCCGGGAAGAACCCGTAAACACCCTCGGCCTTGAGCCACTGGTTGCGGACGATTTGCTCCAGCAACTCCTGGGCTTTGTCGAAAAGGTCGCGTGCTTCCTTACCCGCGTGGGGATCGTCGAAAATCGCCGGATACTTACCCTTCATCTCCCACGTCTGGAAGAACGGGGACCAGTCAATGTAGGGGACGAGCTCGCTGATCGGGAAATCACGCAGCACGCGCGTGCCGATAAACTCGGGCACGGCGAGCGCCGTCTGGGTCCAGTCGATCGCGAAGCGACGGGCAAGTGCATCGGCGTACGGAACAAGCTTGCGCTGCCGGCGCTGGGCGAAGCGTTCACGCTCGTACGCCTGCGATTCCCGATTTGTCCGGTCCAACTCCGCGCGTGATTCTACCCGGCCGAGTCGGTCGACCACGCCCACACACTTGGAGGCGTCCTTGACGTGAAGCACCGTACCGTGATACGCCGGCGCGATCTTCACGGCCGTATGCTTCGCGCTCGTTGTCGCTCCGCCGATTAACAGGGGGATTTCAAAGCCCTCGCGCTCCATTTCGCGGGCGACGTGGACCATCTCGTCGAGCGACGGTGTGATCAAGCCCGAGAGCCCGATCATGTCGGCCTGGCGCTCGCGCGCCTCGTGGAGGATCTTTTCGCAAGGCACCATAACGCCCAGGTCGATCACGTCGTAGTCGTTGCAGTTCAGCACGACGCCCACGATGTTCTTGCCGATGTCGTGGACGTCGCCTTTCACCGTCGCGATCACGAGTGTTCCGCGCGCCTTACGCGCGTCGCCGCCCGCCTTCGCCTTCTCTGCCTCCATGAACGGCATGAGATAAGCGACCGCCTTCTTCATCACGCGTGCACTCTTGACGACCTGCGGCAAGAACATCTTCCCCGCGCCGAAGAGGTCGCCCACGACGTTCATGCCATCCATGAGCGGTCCTTCAATGATCGAAAGCGGCCGGTCGTATTTCTGGCGGGCCTCCTCCACGTCCTGGTCGATGAAGTCAACGATGCCGGCCACCAGCGCGTGCTTGAGCCGTTCCTCGACCGAACCGTCGCGCCACGCCTCCTCCTTCGTCTCCTTCTTTGCCTTCTTCTTGACCGTCTCGGCAAACTCCGTCAAGCGATCGGCCGCATCGGGCCGACGGTTCAGAAGGACGTCCTCAACGCGTTCCAGCAGGTCCTTGGGGATCTCCTCGTAAACTTCGAGTTGCCCTGCGTTGACGATCCCCATATCAAGGCCGGCCTTGATCGCGTGATAGAGGAACGCGGCATTCATGGCCTCGCGGACCGTATCGTTACCCCGGTATGAGAACGACACGTTGCTCACGCCACCGCTGGTCTTGGCTCGCGGAAATCGCTGTTTGAGGCGGCGCACGGCGTCGATGAACTCGACCGCATAGTTATTGTGTTCCTCAATGCCCGTGCCGACAGTCAGGATATTCGTATCGAAGATGATGTCGCTGGAGTCAAAACCAACATTCTCAGTCAGAAGTTTGTGGGCGCGCTCGCAAATCTCAACTTTGCGATCCGCCGTGACCGCCTGGCCTTCTTCATCGAACGCCATCACGACGACCGCAGCACCATAGCGCTTAACGAGCCTCGCCTGCTCGAGGAACTTGGCTTCACCCTCCTTGAGGCTGATCGAGTTGACGATCGGCTTCCCCTGGACGCACTTCAACCCTGCCTCGATCACGGCGAAGTTCGAGCTATCGATCATGATCGGTGCGTCGGAGACGCTTCTGTCGGCCGAGATCAGATTCAGAAAGCGCGTCATCGCCTTCTCGCCGTCGATCATCCCTTCGTCCATGTTGACGTCGACGATATTGGCACCGGCTTCCACTTGTTCACGGGCAACCTTCAAAGCCTCCTCGTAGCGCTCTTCCTTGATCAGGCGGGCGAACCGCCGCGAGCCGGTGATGTTCGTCCGTTCGCCAATCATGACGAAGTTGGTATCCGGTCCGATGTCGAGCGGAAGATTACCGGCAAAAACGGTTCGGTGAGGCGTTCTGGGGATTTCTCGAGGCGGCACGCCCTCGACAGCCTCCGCTATCGCCGCAATCCAGTCCGGAGTTGTCCCGCAGCAGCCTCCGACCATGTTCAACCAACCATTGCGAGCAAACTCTCCCAGGGTCGCCGCCGTACGCCTCATATCGCCAACGAACCCACCAAACCCGTCGGGCATACCCGCGTTCGGGTAACAACTGACGCGTGTACGAGCGATCGCGGACAGCGTCTCGATCGACTCGCGCATCAGTTCAACACCCACGGCGCAGTTCAGTCCGACACTCAAAGCGTCAAAGTGGGACACTGAGTGATAGAACGCTTCAATCGGCTGCATCGACAGCGTCCGACCGTTGTCGAATATGGTCCCCGAAATCATCACCGGCACGCTACGGCCGCAATCCTCGAAGCACTTGTCGATCGCAAAAAGGCACGCCTTCAGCACGAGCGTATCGAACGACGTTTCCGGCAAGAGGATATCCACGCCGGCCTCGACCAGCGCTCGGACCTGCTCGTAGTAATTCGCGACCATTTCATCGTAAGTAACGTCGCGCCGCGCAGGATCCTCAACATGCGTGCTGATCGAAAGTGTCTTATTGGTGGGCCCAATACTCGCGGCGACATATCTCGCTTTGTGAGGTGTTCGACGGGTCATTTCGTCGGCCGCTTCGCGGGCGATCTCGACGGCCCGCCGATTGATCTCAACGACATGCTCCTCGAGCCCGAATTCAACAAGGCCAAGCCGGGTACCGTTAAACGTGTCGGTCTCAATAATGTCCGCACCCGCCTCGAGGTACGCCCGGTGAATGTCCCCGATCATCTTCGGCTGGCTCAAAACCAGCGCGTCGGTGCAGTTGCGCAGTTTTTTCGGATGATGTTCGAATCGCTCGCCGCGGTAATCGTCCTCCTGCAAAGCGCGCGCAAAGAGCAACGCCCCCATCGAGCCGTCAAGAATCATGATCCGCTCGGCGAGGGTCGCTTCAAGGCGGGCGCGTGTGTCGGAAAGCGAGGACGGGGAGGTGGGCGTCCGTGTCATATGAGCAATCAATCGGGGAAAAAGAGGGCGATCAGGGTCCATCCGCGCAGGCGTAAGTGCCTTTCAGTCTTTGATTATCGTGCGGCTTGCGCAGGGCTGTCAAGCTTGGTCGAACACTGCGGAATGCCGGCATCAAAGCATCGACAATCCCCCAACTGCCGCCGCGATGATCGCGACGATCACGAGGACGTAGAACCAGATTACCGCCTGGTGCGTCGGCGTCGGTCCTCGGCGGCGCCGGACCTGACCGGTGGCCTGGCGGGTCAAAACGGCGTCGCAGGCATGCCGGCGCCACCGGAAGAGCCAGCCCGTGTGGCCGCAATCGAGACAGTGGTACTGGAGCAAGAAGGCGAGCAAGGGAAAGCACAACGCGAGCGCGACGGCCCCCTGGACGTTCCGGGAAATCAGCACCAACCGCGCCACCGCCCCCCACACCACAAGCCCGGTAACGCCCAGGAACGGATTCGTCACCAGCCGCTGGTACTCCTGCGGCATGTGCACCACGCGGAACGGCGTCCGACCGCGTTCAGGTCCCGAGGGTGAAAACTCGGGGTCATGGGGAATCAGTAGAGGCGGGGTTTCGCGTTCCACGTCGGGCCGGTTCCGGAGGCAGGAGGCGAATGCGCGGGACGTTCTCAGACTCGGTTAGTCCAACCGCAGAAGAATGGCCTGGGCGACGTCCTCGGGAGACTTTCCTTCCGTATCGACGACCAAATTCGCCAAGTCCCGATAAAGCGGCTCGCGTTGTTTTAGCACCGCGGCCAGCTCTGCGAGCGTTCCCGCCGAGGTCAACGCGGGCCGGCCCGCCAGGCCGCGTGCATCGGCCTCGAGACGGGCCGCCAGGATCTCTGTGGGAGCCGTCAGCCAAACGACACGGCCAAATTCCGCCAGCCGGCGCCGGTTCGACTCGCGGAGCACCACGCCTCCCCCCGTCGCCAGGACCAGCTCGGGGCGGGTCGTCAAGTCGGCGAGAATCCGCTCTTCCCAATCCCGAAAGACCGGCTCCCCAGCGTCCGCAAAGAGCTGCTTAATCGTTACGCCCGCTCGAGTCTCCAACTCCACGTCGGCATCGGCGAACGGTCGGCCGAGCCGCTCCGCCACGATGCGACCAACCGTCGACTTACCCGTACCCCGCAAACCGATCAAAGCCAGGCCGGAACCCCGCGCTGCGTCCTTCATTCGCGCAACGCTCCCAGTTTCCGCTTGAGCGTCTCGCGCATCAGCTCGATCGGAGCGTCTTGCCCCGTGTAGAGTTTGAACTGGTACGCCGCCTGTCTCAGGAACATGTCGACCCCGGTCACCCCCGAGCAACCCCGTTCCCGGGCCAGCTTGAGGAACATCGTGTTCTCCGGGTGGTAGATCGTGTCGAACGCGAGCATGTTCGGCTTGTTGAAGCCGGCAGGCGGCATCGGTGTGTCGTCGACGTCGGGATGCATCCCGACGGGCGTGCAATTGATGACGATTTCGGGCATGAGGCTCGCCCGCATGCCCCAATTGACCGTCCGCGCTCCCACTTCCTCGGCGAGCTTCGTCGCGCGTTCGTCGTGGCGGTTCGTGATCGTCAAGGCCGCCCCACGACGCTGCAATCCAAACGCGATGGACCGAGCGACCCCGCCCGCGCCCAGGATCAGGACCTGCTTCTCGAAGAGTGGGCTCGCCGTCTCGGACCCGCCCCCGAGCGCGTTTTCGAGCACTTCCATCGCCGCGCGATAGTCGGTGTTGTAGCCGGTCCACTTCCCCTGGTCGATCACGACCGTATTACACGATCCCGTGTGCTCAACCGCCCCGTCCTTCTGTTGGAGCAGGGCGATGATTTGCTCCTTGTGCGGAATTGTCACACTGATGCCCTTGATGCCCAGCCACTCCAGCGACTTGAGAGAGCTGACAAGCTCCGCGCTTGGGATCAGAATCGGCACCAACACCTTGTTCAGCCCGAGTTGCCGGAACGACGGATTATGGATCGCCGGACTGAGGCTCTGGTGAATCGGATCGCCGATGACGGCATAGACCTCCGTCCGATCGTCGATCTTCTCGTAAAGATAATCGCGCCGCAGTTTCTGGAAGCTGAGCATTCCCGCCGCGAAGACACGCTCGGGATTGAAGTTGGCGTACGTGAACGGAGCGCCATACTTGGCGCCGAGCACGCGCGTGAACGCCCCGAGATCACCCATCGCGATCGCGATCGTGGGAACCTTGGCCGTCGTGCCGAGATTCAAGACGCGCGACGCATCACCGACCGTTAGCGCCGTCGTGGCGACCTTCACGATGTCGGCATCCATTTCGTCGCACTGCTCGGCGATGTCCTGGACGCTCTCCGGCGTGTTCTTGAGGTTGTGGTAGCTGACGATGCGCTTCGTCTTGCCGAAACGGCGAATCTTGCTGGCGATATCCATCTCGAGGTCGATGTAATCGACGCCCGCGACGATCGCCTCGCGGATGAGCTGCTGCCGCTTCTCTTCACTCCCTCGCCAGAGCCCGCCGTCCGCTCCTCGACGCACGGTGAATACCAGGGGGGTAGGCTTCTCGGCCAGGATGCGCTTCAGATCGGGGTCCCTGCGCAGGCAGTCGGCGCGAATCTCGACCAGCTCGACACCGGCCTCCGCGGCGGCCTTCCACTCCTCGGCGAGCGACGAGTGCCGCCCCCGCCCGATCGTGACACAGATCTTCGCCATCCTCCAACCCCCCTCGTTCACGACGGAACGTGATATGACCACGGAGATTGTACGACAAACGGCCCGCGCGACGAAAGGGGAGGGCACCGGGCGAAACGCCGGCGTTTACTGCGTAACCGTAGCCGTACCGCTCAAAACGCGATCCCGCCGTTCGGATTCACGACTCCCTGAGGATTTGCGGGTCCGTTGGGAGTTGGAGACGGCTCGGAGATGTTTCCCGGGCCCTCGACTTGCAACACACCTCGGAAGCCGAGATAAGGGAGCCTCGTACTCCACCTCAGCCCCTCGCGATGCGTCACGGACCAGTTCTTCGCGTTACCCTTGACGGTCAGTTGCTCAGCCTTCGTTTTCGCTGCGCCGGTGGGATTGTCGGCGACCTTGTCGCGGAACTGGTGGTAGTACCTGGAATCGAACCAGTCCTTGGTCCACTCGCCAGCGTTCCCGGCCATGTCGAAGACCCCGAAGGTCGACACGTCCTCGGGAAACGACCGTACCGGGTCAATCTCGTGGTACTTGCGGGGTTTGGACCAGCGCGGCTCATCGTTCCCCCAGGGGTACAGCCGGCCGTCACCACCCCGGGCTGCAACCTCCCACTGGGCCTCGGTCGGGAGCCGCTTGCCCGCCCACGTGGTGTAATCCTTCGCGTCCCGCGCATTCACCATCGTGACTGGCGCGTCTTCCGACTCGCTGCCGTGATCCTGCAATTTCATGAGGGCGCGCGCGCGCTCCGCTCGCGGTCCATCGGCCTTTTGAAACATCTCGAACTGACGCACCGTCACTTCGGTCTGATCGATGTAGTAGGTCCCGAGCGTCACCTTGTGCCCGGGTCCTTCGGAAGTCTCGCCATCGTCACGCCCGACGCGGTACGTCCCACCGGGTATGAGAACCATCGTGGCGCCATCGCGGTCGCAGACAATCTGGAGCGGCCAGCCGGAAGCGTGCATGGTCACGTTCGGATTCTTGTGGAATCCCACCGGCAACGGCCGGGAGTTTGGGTCGTTCGGGATCACTCCACTAGGTGCGCCAGGGACTGATGACCCCACGGATCCGGGAGGGGGCGAAGGGCCCAGCACGACGGCCGTCGGAGGGCTCGGGCCGGTGGGCGCCGGGGGAGTCGGAGCCGTGGCCGATGTCCCCGAGGCGGAAGTTCCGCCTTGGGACGCTTTCGGTTTGATCGCAAGCGGTGAGCCGGGTTTCGACGCGGGCGCATCCGGCGGCGGCGTGGGGGCCGTTTTCGGAGCGGGACCCGTCACAGGCCCCGTCGCCACTGTCAAGGGACCGGGTACAGCAGCAACCCGGGACTTCTCGAGGATGTCCGGCAACTCGTCGCTCGGGCGGCCGAGTGCCGCGGTGGCCTCACGCCCTGCGGCCGTTTTCGGATAGGACGCAACCACCTTCTCCAAAAACGCGGTCGCGAGCGGGACATTACCCTGCTTCGCAGCCGCCCGGGCCCGATTGAACAGCGAGACCGCCTCGTGCTCGGCTCGACCTTGCTCCTGACCCGCGCCCTTCGCGATCTGGCCTTCGTCCGTCGCCGTCTCGCTCGGCGTTCGCTCTCCCCCAAAGATCCAGTAGACGACGAAGACAAAGAGCAGAAAGACCACCCCGATCAACGCGCCCGTAATAACGCGCGCCGTCTGACGAGCCTCGACGGTGTCAAACGTTGGGGTTTCCTCGATCAGGACCCCCTTCGGCTTGTCGGTACCGCCATCCCCTTTGTCTTTGGACTTTTCCTTCGATTTCTTGCCGTTCTTGCCTTCCGCCGAGGCCGTCTGCTCGGCTTCACCCTTCTTTTTCTTCTTCTTGGGCGTTTGGGGGGTGGGTTCCGCCTCCGCGGGGGCTTTCCAGACCCGAGGCAAGTACACGGGAGCCTTTACGGGTTTCGGTGGTTGTTCCTGCTCTTCATAATCATACTCATCCATACCACCGCTCCCGCTGCTCGGCCGGACGGATCGAGGATTCCGCGCGAGATGGAGACTTGCGCGCGTAAATGCACCTTCAGCCTACCGCCCCGGCCGTCATGGGACAAGATCAGCGCCGATGCACGAATGCACGGATTCTCCCCTCCGGCATCAATAATGGCTTAATTCGCCAGGTGATAGAAGGCGTCGGCCAGGGCGTCGACGATGTCACCGGCGATCATGCCGATCTCGCCGTCGTGATCGCGCGCGATATCCCCCGCCAGGCCATGGACATAGACACCAAGCTGTGCCGCCTCGAACGCGGGCAGCTTCTGCCCGATCAGGCCGGCGATCACACCCGTAAGCACGTCGCCCGCGCCTCCGGTCGCCATTCCAGGATTCCCCGTTGTGTTCATACTGATCCGGGTCCCGTCGGTGACGATCGTCCGTGCTCCTTTGAGCACCACAACCACGTTCTCGAACCGAGCCAGCCTGACGGCGCTCCCCTCGCGGTCGGTCTGGACCTGCGCCGCGGTCGTGCCGAGCAATCGAGCGCATTCGCCCGGATGCGGGGTCAACACGACCGGCCGCTTGACGCTCTCGAGCACCTGGACGTCTTCAGCCAGCCCATTGAGGCCGTCGGCATCCAGCACGGTCGGAATCTTGACCTCTTGAACAACCCACCGGACGAGCTTGGTGAGCTCCGCGGACTGGCCCAGACCCGGCCCCATGGCGAGAACATCGGCGTTCTCCAGGAGGTTTTGCAAAGTACGCCGGTTGGCTTCGAAGCGGAGGAGGCCATCCTCGTCGTTCTGAAGCGGATAGGTCATGTAGGACGGTTCGAACGAGGCGACCGTTGGCTGAACTTCGGCCGGGCAAGCCACCCGCACCAATCCCGCCCCCGAGCGCAGGACTGAAGCCCCCGCCAGAGCCGCCGCGCCGGCCATCCCGCGCCCGCCTGCCAGCACCAGCACCGACCCGAACATCCCCTTGTGGCTGTCCTCGGGCCGTTTCGGCAAACTCGGCAGTGCGTCGATCCGTTCCAAAGCCATGTCCTGTGTCCTAACGTATTCCTATCGCGAGTTCGAAACGCTGTCGAACCCGATTCTCGTTCCCATAACATCCATTCGCCGCCCGGCGACCCCTGCTCATTCGCGAGTCGGCTCGCCTTTTCCCGTTCCCAACCGCGCCTGCCCCGCGCGCCGGGCGATCAGCCCCGCCACGTGGCCGCCGTTGAAGCCGGCGTCGATGTTAACGACCACCACGTTCGATGCGCAGCTATTCAGCATTCCCAAAAGCGCCGCCGCGCCTCCAAAGTTCGCGCCGTAGCCGATGCTCGTGGGAACCGCGATCACGGGGCAGTCGACCAAGCCCCCGACGACACTCGGCAACGCCCCCTCCATCCCCGCAACGACCACCAGGGCATCGGCACCCCCCAGGGCATCGAGCTGATGAAGTAGCCGGTGCAGGCCCGCGACTCCGACGTCCGCCATCAGCGACACGTCGCAGTTCCAGGCTTCGGCAGTCACGCGTGCCTCTTCGGCCACGGGAAGGTCGCTCGTCCCGGCCGTGACAATCACAACCTTGCCGAGCTTCGGTCCCGCCTCACCAGGTGCACGGACCCGGAAGGTTCGCCCCATCCGGTTGTGTTCCCCGTCCGGAAATGCGGTAAGGAGATGGTCCGCCGTTGCCGGATCAACCCGCGTGACGAGTCCCCCTTGGCCATGCTCGAGCATCACCCGCAGAATCGCCTCGATCTGAACCTCGGTCTTCCCCTGCCCGAAGACGACCTCCGGGAACCCGCAGCGCACCCGACGATGCAGATCGACCTTGGCAAACCCTCCCGTATCGACGAAGGGTGCCTTGCGGATGGACTGCGCCGCATCGCTCGGTGCAACGCGCCCTTGCCGTACGGCTTCCAGCAACTGAGTCAGTTCGTGGGCGTCCATGGAAAGTCAGCTCGGCCTGTTGAAAGAGCGGTCCGCGGGCTTCCGGATTCGAGGGACACCCCTGCAGCTCCCGGACTGAGCCGGCGAGAACGCCTGCGTGCTCGAATGACGGCCCCCCATCGCGAACTCCCTTGTACACCAGGGTAGGGGCCGTCCGCAACCGTCGGGGGCCACAACGGGGACTTCCGGACCGAAACGTACCGTGCTATGCTGGATGCAATGATTCTCCGAGGATGACCCTCGCCCTTCCTGGAGTGCTTGCCCCAGTAAGAGCCAGGGCTCACTCTTCCGCTCTGTCGCGGCACGTCGCACCGAGGAGTCAGTGGCCATGCCCGCCGAGTCCGCCAAGGGTCTTCGTACCAAGGCAACCGTCCCGGTCGCGAAGCCCCCGAAGCCGGATGTCCCGGTTGAAGTCTCGGGCGAAGACGAGGACATCGAACAACCGTTCTGGTCGGTCGAGACCTTGAAAGGCTTCGGCTCGTCGCTCGTCCTCCACGGCATTCTTCTGCTGATCCTCGCGTTCTGGTATTTCGCGCCCCGAGTCCAGCAAGCGCGCGTCTTCGACACGAGGATGGCCGGGTCGGACATGGGGGTGGAAGACGGTCTCACGTTGACGGGCGGCCTGAACTCGGAGATCGAGATTCCGCAAGGCACTCCCGAGGTCGCGCCGGCCCAAACGATCTCGACGCTGAACACACAGATGGAAATCAAGCCCCCCGAGCTCAAGACCAAAGACTTGCTCGGCTCGAAGGAGCGGTCGGTCGGTGGCGGCATGAAGAACAACAACCCCGGCGCCGGCAACGGCGACGGCTTCGGCCTCGCCCGTTTCGGGTCAGGCGGTGAAAACATCCACGGCGTCGAGGTCAAGGTCGGAGACCCGCAGTTCACCCTCATCTGGGACAACGACGCCGATCTCGACCTCCACGTGATCGAGCCCGGCGGCAAGGAAATCTACTGGGAAGACCCCAAGGGCAACCCGGGCCTCGGCGGCGAGCTCGATGTCGACAACGTCAAAGGCTTCGGACCGGAAAATATCTACTGGCTTCGACAGGCCGAAGGTGCCGAGAAAGAGATCCCCGGTCCTGGTCCCTCCGGCACCTACAAGTGGTTCGTCGTCTACTGGGGCGGGTTCGGCGGCGTTCCGAAACTGACGCACTGGAAGGTCCGCATCAAACACGACGGCAAGGTCGATCTCCAGACCGGCAAGTTCTCCCGGCTCAACGAACGCAGCAAGGTTTACACCCTGGTGGTCGAGCCCTCCGAAGGACGTCCCAAGGCGCCCGATAGCTCGGAGACGAAATCGAAGGAGAAATAGGACGCTGGTCGCTCGTCGCCGCCGCGATCTCTTGTGGTCGGCGATTGGTGAACTCTCGTCAGCGAACAACGGTCGAAAAACCGCCGCGAACGTCTTCAGATTCGTCCAAACTGCTTCTCCAGCTCCGACTTCGTGAAGATCAACGCCGTCGGCCGGCCGTGCGGACAGTGGTGGATGTCGTGCACGAGGCCCCGGCGCTCCAGGAGTGCATCGATCTCCGCGGGGGTCAGTCGCTGACCCGCCTTGATCGCCGCCTTACACGCGACCATGTGCAGGAGCTCGGCGACGAGCGCATCGCGCGTCGGCTCCAGCGGTTTGGTTCGCAAATGCTCGGCCAGGTCGCGGAGAAGCCGCTCGGGCGAGAGGCCGGTCAACATCGCGGGAACGCTCAAGACGAGCACGGTGTCGCCGCCAAAGCCCTCGACTTCCAGACCGAGACGGGCGAGCACCTCGGCCTGTTCGAGCACAATTGCGGCTTCGGATGCCGACAGGTGGACCGGCTCGGGCACAAGCAGACGCTGCGACTCGACGTGACCGCGGTCCACTCGCTCTCGCAGCTCCTCGTAGAGGATCCGTTCGTGGAGGGCATGCTGGTCAATCACCATCATGCCGTCGCGCGTTTCCGCGATGAGATAGCTGTCGTGCACCTGGATCGCCTTGAGCGGCAAATCAGGAACGGCCAGGGCAGGGGGGGTATCCCGCGCAGGCTCAGGAGCCGGCGCATCGGGAATCGGTTCCGCAGTGGAGACTGATGCGGGACCGAGCTCGTTGAAGGCGTCGCCGGACGCAACGGGCGGACTCGTCGGCAGCGATTTCGCCCACTCGGGCAAGTTCGTTGGCGCAAGGGGTCCACCCGCATAGCCTGGGGAGGGATAGGGCTTGAAATTCAAAGGGGGGCTGGCACTCGGGGTGAACCAGGAGGCGACCGCCTGACGATCCGCCGAGGATGTGCTGAGCGTATAGCTGGAAGCAGGCGGCGCCGTCTCCTTCGGCGAGGCGTCGTCCACGGGTTGGAGCCGCGAGTGCAGGTCGCTTTGAAGGAACGTCTGGCGCACGGTCGAGAGAAGCTGGCTGTAGATGCGCTGACTGTCCCGAAACCGGACCTCCACCTTGGTCGGGTGGACGTTGACGTCCACCTCCTCGGGGGGCAATTCCAGATGCAAGAATGCGACCGGCATCCGACCCACCATCAGCAAACCGCGGTAGGCTTCATTCAACGCGTGCCCCAAGGATCGGTCGCGCACATAGCGTCCCGCCACAAAGAGGAACTGCGCCTTCGCCGTCGACCGGCTCTGCGAAGGGTGGGCCACGTATCCCCAGAGATGGATCGACTCCACCTGGCTCTCGACCCAAAGCAGCGAGTCGGCCAGCTCCTGGCCGAAGAAGACGGCGACACGCTCCTTCAATCCAGTGACGGACGGCAAGTCGTGGACGAGCTTGCCGGCCGACCGGAACGTGAAGTGGACCGTCGGGTGCGCCAGCGCAACCCTCGCGAAGGTATCGAGGACGTGCCCGGCCTCCGTCGAATCGGACTTGAGGAACGTGCGTCGGACCGGCGTGTTGTGAAACAGATGGCGCACTTCGATCACCGTGCCGGGCGGACATCCGCACGGCTTGATGGGAGCCGGTACTCCGGCATCGATCGAAAGCTCGGCCCCCTCGGCCGCGTCTGCCGGCCGGGACTGGCAGCGCGTTTTCGAGACCTCAGCGATCGCGGCCAGCGCTTCACCGCGGAAGCCGAGCGTTGCGATCCGAAACAGATCCTCGGCCTCGGCCAGCTTACTCGTCGCGTGCGGGCGAAAGGCGAGCGGCAAATCTTCAGGCGACATCCCCTTTCCGTTGTCGGCAACGCGGATGAGGTCCTTGCCGCCTCGTTCCACAGCGACGTCAATGCGCGTGGCGCCTGCGTCGAGCGCATTCTCCAGCAGTTCCTTCACCACACTCGCCGGCCGCTCCACCACTTCGCCCGCCGCGATCTGGTTGATCACCGACGCCGGCAATTCTCGAATGATTCCCATGACCTCGCCCTTCGTGCTGTAAGTCTCCCGCAGTATAGCATTTTGATCGTTTGTACAGAAGCAGGCAGTGCCCGATTGAGTCGAGACCGCGCGTTCGATCGCCAGACGCCGCAGACGCTCCTCGGTCAGGAGCGGCTCAGAGCGCTGAACAACCAGAATCGCGCACGTTGCTATATTAAGATCAATAATACTAACCTGAAGCGCAAGCGAGGACGTAATTATATCACGCTCTCGCTTGCGCTTCGGGTTAGTTTGATTCTCAGTCAACTTGTGCGAGGCGTATTTGTGAGAGACGACCGCGGGCTCACGCCAGTGACGACGAGAGCCAGCGCCACTGGCAGATTGTTCGCGTTTCCGGCGCAGGAATCATCAGTGTTTCGCCTTTCCACCTAAGGGCCACGCGATCGTGGGGCGACCTCCATCAACCAGAACCATATACGACGATGCATTATGGAGCCTCTTTACAATGCATGCGAACGAGAGCAGAATAGCGGTTTGCTTTTCGACCCAATGGACAGGGACTGGGAGTTTCCGACCGTGCATGAGGAAGCGATCCGCAAGGCGGACGTCCTGATCGAGGCCCTGGGCTATTTCCGTAAGTTTCATGGCAAGTTCACCGTGATCAAGCTCGGTGGCTCGGTGATGGAATCGCCCGAGTCGCTCAGGGCGTTGCTGCAGGACGTCGTGTTCATGCAGACGGTCGGCATGAGACCCGTCGTGGTGCATGGCGGAGGCAAGGCGATCACGCAGGCCATGGAGAAAGCCGGGCTCGAGGCACGTTTCGTACTCGGCCGGCGCTACACGGACGACGCGACGCTGAACATCGTCGCCCGCGTCCTGGCGGAAGAGATCAACGCCGACATCGTGCGGCACATCGTGAAGTTTGGCGGACGGGCGGCGGGACTGCATCACAAGACGACTCAGTGTCTGTTCGGCGAGCGGCTGACGTTGCCCGACGGACAAGGGGGACAGATCGACCTCGGGCGCGTCGGCGACGTGACGGAGGTGGATGCCCAGACGATCGAGAACCTCTGTCTTGGCGGTGTTGTCCCCGTCCTGCCCTCACTGGCTGAGGAGGATGATGCAACTCTCCTCAATGTGAACGCCGATACGGCCGCCGCGGCGGTGGCCCGGGCGCTCAAGGCCGACAAGCTCGTCTTCCTGACGGACACGGCGGGAATCCTGCGCGATCGCAACGAACCGTCAAGCCTGCTGCCGAGTCTAACGCCCGACGATTGCCGTGCCCTGATCCGTGAAGGGGTCATTGACAAGGGCATGATTCCCAAGGTCGAGGCGTGCCTCGAGAGCCTGGAGGCGGGTGTGAAGAAGACGCACATCATTGACGGCCGCCTGAGGCATTCGCTGCTCGTCGAAATCTTCACGGATACGGGGATCGGCACCGAGATCGTCTTGAACGAGCCCGCCGCCGGTTCCAATGGGGCCGAGGCCCGCGGGCACGTCGCCGTGAAGCCAATCTGAGTGCACAACGGCAATCTTCACGATTTCCACCAACCGTCAACATCGGTCTCGCATTGTTGTTTCTGACATTATTCGAACCAAAACCTCCGCCGGCGCACGTCGGCACGAATCTGCGGGAGCCCCAGCCTTGGACCCAAGCGCGCATCAGAGTTCCACGGAGACGATCGCCCAGTTCGGGAAGTACGTGATCCCGAATTACCGCCGTTACCCGGTCAGCTTGGTCAGGGGCGAAGGCTCGTGGATCTGGGACGCCGAGGGGCACCGCTACCTCGACTTCTTCCCCGGCTGGGGTTGCAACATGCTCGGCCACTGCCCCCCGCGCGTGGTTGAGGCCGTGCGCGAACAGGTCGGTCAGCTCATCCACGTGCCGAACACCTGGTACATGGAAGCGCAAGGAGCTTTTGCACAGGCCCTCTCCGAGCGTGCGTTCGGCGGACAGTGCTTCTTCTGCAACAGCGGCGCCGAGGCGAACGAAGCGGCAATCAAGCTCGCGCGCTTGTACGGCTACGGCTCGGGCCGGTTCAAGATCATCACCATGGAAGGCGGCTTCCACGGCCGCACCTATGCCGCACTCACCGCGACGGCCCAGCCCAAGTATCACGCTGGGCTGGAGCCGATGCTGCCCGGTTTCACCTACGTCCCGTACGACGATCTCCAGGCTGTTGCCAACGCCATGGACGACCAGACGGCGGCCGTCATGGTCGAGCCGATCCAGGGAGAAGGGGGCATCAATGTGCCCTCAGCCGACTACTTGCCAGGCCTCCGCAAGCTCTGCAATGAGCGCGGGGCGCTGCTGATCCTCGACGAGGTGCAAACGGGGCTCGGCCGTACGGGCCGCTGGTTCGCCTATCAGCACCATGAGATGGCTCCCGATATCCTGACGTGCGCCAAGGCTCTGGCCGGCGGGGTCGCGGCGGGTGTGATGATGGCCACGACCGACGTTGCGCTGTTCCTGAAGCCGGGGACTCACGCGAGCACCTTTGGTGGTAATCCCATCGCCTGCCGGGCTGGGCTGGCGGCCATCGAGACGATCGAGAACGATCATTTGCTCGAACGTGGGAAGGCGATTGGCGAGCGTTTCCGCGCCCAGTTCGAGGCGCTTCGTGCCGAGCTCCCGGAGCATATCCGGGAGATCCGGATCCTGGGGGTGATGATCGGTCTGGATCTCACCTTCGACGCTTCGGACGTCGTCGCCAAGTGCCTGGAGCGCCGGTTGTTGATCAACGCGACGCACGGGCACGTCGTTCGGCTCCTGCCTGCTCTGAATCTGAGTGATGACCAAATCGACGAAGGCTGCGCGATCCTCGCGGAAGTCATCCGCGAAGTCGCCGTTTGAGCCGGGCCGGGCAGAAGCCAGGAGCGAAATCCCCGATGGTCCGTCACTTTATCGACCTGTTCGACGTTTCCCCCGAGACCGCCCGCGCTCTGATCACGCAAGCCCTGGCGCTCAAGCAGGACTTCCTCAAAGGAAACCGTCCCCCGCATCTCGCGCGCCGGACGCTTGGCCTCTTCTTTGAAAAGCCTTCGTTGCGTACCCGCGTGAGCTTCGAGACCGCGATCGCCCAGCTCGGCGGCTCCGCCGTCTTCCTCCGCGCGAAGGACGTCGGCATGGGCGTGCGCGAAAGCGTCGCCGACTTCGCCCGCGTCATCAGCCAATATGTCGACGCCCTGGCCGTGCGCACGTTCGCCCAAAGCACGATTGAAGAGCTCGCGCGACATGCCTCGATTCCGATCGTCAATGCGCTCTCCGACGCCGCCCATCCGTGCCAGGCCCTGGCCGATTTGATGACGATCCAGGAGACACTCGGACGGGTGGAGGGCGTGAAACTCGTCTTCGTCGGCGACGGCAACAACGTGGCGCGGTCACTGGCGCTCGCCTCGGCGTTGCTGGGTGCGAAGTTCGTCCTCGCCGCGCCGCCCGACTACGAGTTCCCGACGCACTTCCGCACTCGTTACGAGGCGCGCTTCCCCGACGTACCGCTAACCGTCGTCCACGACCCGTTCAAGGCCATGGAAGGGGCGGAGGTGGTCTACACGGATGTCTGGGCCAGCATGGGTCAAGAAGATGAAGCCGAATACCGCCGCGCTGCGTTTGCGCCGTTCCAGGTGAATGAAGAGCTGCTCAGTGCCAGCGGCCCCGAGGCCATCTTCCTCCATTGCCTTCCCGCCCACCGCGGTGAGGAGGTCACCGCCGACATCCTCGACGGCCCCCGTAGCCGTGTCCTGCCCCAGGCAGCCAACCGGTTGCACTTTCAGAAGGCGTTACTGATGTGGCTGATGCTTGACCAGTTGCCTGGTGGCGCGTGAGAAACTGCGGGTTCACGGATGGCGGCAGCAAGTCAATGTCTGCGTTCTCTAAAAGGTATTCACGATGCCCCGACATGACGGCCGAGCCCCGAACGAACCCCGACCGGTCACGATGGAGCGCGGTTTCGCCCGGAACAGTGCCGGGAGCGTCCTCTACCGTGCGGGCGGAACGACGGTATTGGTGACCGCCCACATGTCTGACAAGGTCCCGCCGTTCCTGGAGGGGAAGGGAGTCGGCTGGCTGACCGCGGAGTACGCGATGCTCCCGGGGAGTACCCCCACGCGAAAGTCGCGCGGGCCGGACGGGCGGGCCACAGAGATCCAACGGCTGATCGGACGAAGCCTGCGTGCGGTCATCGACACCAAGGCACTCGGCCCCTGGACGGTCCACGTGGACGCCGACGTGATCGAGGCGGATGGTGGTACGCGCACGGCTGCGATCACCGCCGCGTTCGTCGCTGTTGCGGACGCGCTGCACAACAAGCTCGGGAGCGCGGCACGCACGATTCTGCGCGACAGCGTGGCGGCGATCAGCGTCGGACTCGTCGACGACTTGCCGGTGCTCGACCTTGACTACGTGGAAGACTCGACGGCCAAGGTTGACTTCAACGTGGTCCGGCTCGGGCGCGGCGGCTTTGTTGAAGTGCAAGGGACGGGTGAGGGGGGCACGTTTTCGCGGGCCCAGCTCGATACACTTCTCGACCTGGCTGATGCCGGGATCACCGAGCTGACCAACTTGCAGCGCGCAACTCTTGGGGACCACTGGCTTTGAGTCCGATTGTCGCGGCGGTCCCCAATGACGAGGCGACGAGATCACCTCGCGAAATTCGTCTGGCCAGGTCGATCGAGTTTTGCTAAAGTCCCGCCCACATCTCTCCGACCCATGACGTCGCACACCTCGTCCCTGTCTGCTGGGGAGAACTCGTACACGCGGCTCGGGCCGCGCCGGAGGGCGCTTTTGCGCCTGCGGAATCTCACAGGTCCATTCGCGAACCCGACAAGGATGGGGGGATCGCTCTGATGAACGCAAAGCATGCCGCGTTGGCCTTGGCACTCGCCGGGACGTCATCGTTGGCCGCGGAGTGGGTCTTCGCCCAGGCCCCCGCGTCCGGTGGCGGCGGGCTCTTCTCACGGTTCCGCGGATCGTCGAACCCGCCGGCTGCGACGGGTTCAAACACGGCCACACCGGCCAACCCGGGCGCTCCGTCGCCGTTTGCTCCCCCTTCGGGTGGCAACGCGAACACCCCACCCCGCGATCCGAAAGTGTTTCCCGCCTCGACGACCCTGCCCACGCCCACGCCACCCGACCAGCTCACCGCCGCGCCCACGAATCTGCCGGACGACCCCATTGAGCCCTACTTGCTCACCAAGGACGTAGGCCCCTTCCTCGTCACCGCCAAGACTTTTCGGGGACCCGAGGCTGAACGGTATGCCCTGATGTTGGTCCAGGAACTGCGCCGGGATTACGGCCTGCCCGCGTACATCCTGCGGCTCCGCGACTTCCCGCACCACAGCAATATCCGCAACGTTCCGCCCACCGCACCCACGGACCTCGCGAGGCCGCATCTGGCGGATCCGGAACGCGTGCGTTCGTATGATGAGTCCGCGGTTCTGGTCGGCAACGAAAAGACCATGGCCGACGCGCGAGAGCTCCTCCACCGCGTCAAGAAAATTACGCCAAAATGCCTGAAGGAAATGCCCGAGATGTTCAACTGGCGCGTCGGTCTCAAGACCGCGACGCAGACAGTCAACCCCTTCGTCCCCGCACAGCAGTTGTTCCCGGGTCACCGCGACACGTTCATCCTGAGGATGAACGAAGGACCACACAGCGTCTTCAACTGTCCGGGACGGTACTCCTTGGAGGTCGCGCAGTTCGGCGGACGGTCAACATTTCGCGTGGATGACGCCCGCGTCATGGGTCTCGACATCCTCAAGCGGAGCCCGCTCGCAACGGCCCACGACGACGCGGAAAGACTCGCGGAGAACCTCGCCAAGACTCCGGAGATCCAGCGGACCGGCCAGCCGATCTATGTCTATCATGACCGCCAGTCGAGCCGAGTCATGATTGGGGCCTTCCAGTCGCCTCAGGACGCGAAGGCGGTCGAACTGCGGCAATACCTCGTCCGCCTCGGCACCGACATTCTCGACCGACACGCCACGAAGGACCATCCCGCTCGCAAATACGGCGTCGACAAGATGCTCGTTCCGGCGACGTACCTGACGGATCTCGAAGCGATCAAGGCACAGGTTGATCCTTCGCTCGCGCTCAACCAGAAGGGAAAGTGAACGGCGCCGGCTTCTCCGGTTCGAAATCGCGCGATTCTTCTCTCCGGCACAATGGCGGAGAAGAATCGCGTGCCGCTTTGTAATCCCCGTTAACGCACTCGATCTGTGGAAAGCGACGGCACGCGCGCCACGGGAACCCAGTAGTCATCATCTCTGCGGCTCTGCGGTCCGGGCGCGTCGGAATCATCGGCGGGAGCCGCCTCGATCCCTCCCGGAATCTGCGCGTACGGGACCTTCCGCTTTTTCGTCGACCGGGCCGGAGTCGTTCTCGGGGTACTCGACGATTCAGAGCCGGACCCGCTGAAGTCGTCTAAACCCTGGCTACGCAAGGCGTGCCGAGCATCGTCGAGCCGCGCGGCGAGATCACCGTTGTGCGCTTCTTCTTGGACCAGCCGATCTTCCAGGCCGCGATTTTCTGCCTTCAGATCCGCCATTTGCCGGCGCAGTTGCTCGTTCTCATAAGAGAGGTGGCTGACGCTCGTGCGCAGACTTCCCACGGTCGTGCGCGAGGTCAGGAGCGAGTTCTGACCCACGCAACCGCTGAACAGCGCGAGGCTGCTCGCGGTCATGAAAACGAACCGGGAACGGAAGACACGGACGAGGGTCATCGTCGAGAAACCCTGGCGAAGCACGTAATCGTCGGCGATCCGATTGGCACCGCCACCCCCTATTATTCCTCATGCGCAGTCCCTGGGCCGACACTTCCGCCCCGAAATTCGGCCGCTGGGTGCGTATATCAGGACCAACCCGACTCTTTGAACCCGTCTTCCGTCTTGGCGGCATAATCGGGAGGGGGTCGATCGTCCGGGAGAGGTCCAGGCTCGTTGTCCTCGGCTTTCCAGGCCGGACGCCGGCGCAACGTCACCAGGACCGCCGTCGCGAGGGCGCTCACCGCGGCCCCGAAGATCGCACTGAGCAAACTCACGAGACCAACCGAGCTCGCGAACTTACCCAGCCCAAAAGGAAACAGAACGGTCACCTGGGTGTTGTTCGCCCAGACGAACCAGAGCATCAGACCGAGGACCATCGCCAGGATGACGAGCTTGCGATACACCCACAGGTTGCGCAGCAACGAGGGGCGTCGGCGCTTGTATGGGGAAGCCATGGGAACTCCTTCCCCCACAATGGGTTGAAACATCGGCACCAGGACCTTGGGAGAGAGGTCGACGTGCCGGGCCGCGGAGTGCTCACTGTCCCAACAGGAACCAGAACACCATCTTGAGCTGGCCGAAGTAGTCTTTCGCCCAGCCCGCCCAAAGCCAGCGCCAGGAGAAGAGCAGAATGCCCGCGGCCATGCTCAAGTAGGGGCCATAAGGTAATTCGTGGTCGACGGTATGAACTTGAACGCGGCGGATTTTTTTACCCGCAAGTTTGACCAGTTTCCAGAGCGCATGCCCCAACCCGACAAACGCCCCGAGGAAGAATGTCATCACCGCAGCCTGCCAACCCAGAAACACTCCGATCATCGCCATGAGGGTCACGTCGCCGAACCCCATGGCCTCTTTCCGGAAGAGCAGGGAGCCAAGCAGCCGCACACCCCAGGTGATCCCGCCGCCCACCAGCAGTCCAGTCAGGCCAATCCAAAATCCGCCCGCGTGGGTCGTTGCCATCGACGGTTCGGGCCGAATATCCGGAAAAACCGTCCCTAACCCGAGGCCGATGACCATTCCAGTGACCGTGATCTCGTCAGGGATAATCCAGAGGTCATAATCGATAAACGTCGCCGCCACGAGAAGCGCAATCAGCGTCAGGTGGTAGACAACCTCCAGCGGATACTTCAGCGGCAAGGCACCCCAGGGAATCTGCTTCTCGTAGAGCACGTCAACCACGTAGACACCGAGAAACAACAACCCGACCAGCATCTCGACGAATGGGTATCGAAATGCAATCGGGGTGCCGCATTGCCGGCACTCTCCGCGCAGGGCAAGCCAACTCACAATGGGGATATTGTCCTGCGGGGCAATCGCCTGCCAGCACTTCGGGCAATGCGATCCCGGCCAAATCACGCTCTTCTGCCAGGGAATTCGATAGATACATACGTTCAAAAAACTTCCCACCACCGCGCCAAGTGCGAACAAAAACACCATCAGGATGAGATGGATCGGCCAGGTGAGCACCGGGAGAATCTCCGCCTTGGATCCGTTGACCGCCGGGATGGTAAGCGTGCCCCCGGATTATACCCCTGTCAACGCCCTCGACGCACCACCTCCCGAAGCGCAGTCGTTGAGGTAGAGGAATTGATTGCACCGGTGTCTCGACTGGAAGTTTGCCAAAAATAGGATAGATCTCATTGGCTTCGATGTCTGGATACCTTAGAATTTATAAAGGAGGCAATGCCGCCTTTCCCCCCAATTGCCGGTGCACCGTCGTTGCTCGAGGCTCCTCATGAAACGCACCGTTCGAGGGCCAGGCATCTTTGCCTGGATTCTGCTGAGTATCCTCATGCCGAGTGCCAAAGCCCAGGCGCCCGCGGGGAACGCTCCCGCGCGACGCGCGAATCCTGCCGGCGTGCGCAACCAGCCCCAGCAGCAGACACCGGCTGCGGATCGCAACGATTCGCGTCGCGCCGGCTTCCGGAACCCGACCGGCGTGGGCAGGTACCTGGAGTACACTCCTCCCGGGAACGTCCACCAGCACGATCTCTATAGCGTCCCCGCGCGGCCTCCTACCTTTTCCGGAGGGATTGGCATTCCCACAGTCCAGGATCAAATCACTGCCCAGCAGCTTGGCGCGTTGAAGGCGAACTCGATTCAACAGAATATCAATAGCTACGCGCGCCCTTACTATCCGTTTTACGGGTACGGGTTTGGCTACGGCGGCGGGTTTTACGGCGGCTTCTATCGGTAGAACGCGAGCGACGTCGCCATGCGCTGAGAAAGAGGCGAGAGCGCCGACGCGCCTCTCGCCCCTCTGCATCACTCGACTCGCAAATCGCTCACTCCTCCTCGACCCCCGTCCGGCTCTTCTGCCAGCGGTCGACGATCTGCTGCTGGATGTTGGGCGGGACGGGCTCGTACGACTTGAACTCCATCGTGAACGAACCCTGACCGCCGGTCATGCTCTTGAGGTCGGTCGCATAGCGGAGCACCTCGCTCAGCGGAACGACCGCCTGGATCATTTGTTGACCGCCCGGCTGGGCTTCCATGCCGGTGATGTGACCCCGGCGTGTGGACAGGTCGGCCGAGATATCGCCGAACTTCTCCTGGGGCACCATGACCTCGATCGTCACGATCGGCTCCAAAAGCACCGGCCGGGCGTCCATGAATGCCTTCCGAAACGCGTTCGCCGACGCCGTCTTGAACGCCTGCTCAGAACTATCGACCGGGTGATAGCCGCCGAAGAAAACCTCGGCCTCGACGTCGACCACGTGGTTGCCCGAGATGATGCCCTTTTCGAGCACCTCGCGTACGCCCTTCTCGACGGCCGGGATGTACTGGCCCGGAATGACGCCGCCTTTGATCGCGTCCACAAAGTTGAACCCCGCCCCGCGCTCCCTGGGCCGGACGCGCAGGTTCACGTCCGCGAACTGCCCGCGCCCGCCGGTCTGCTTCTTGTGCCGGTGATGGGCTTCCGCGTTACCCGTGATGGTTTCGAGATACGGGACGTGCGGCACGTGGGTGTTCACGTCGAGCTTGTAGCGCTGTTTCAGCCGGTTCTGGATCACGTCGAGGTGCAGCTCGCTCATGCCCGAGATCACCAGCTCATGCGTCTGCATGTCGCGTTTGAAGGTGAACGTCGGGTCTTCGTCGGCGATCTTGGTCAGGCCGACCGAGATGCGCGGCTCGTCCTCGCGGGTCTTCGGCTCGACGGCTCGAGGGACCATCGGCATGGGGAACTTGATCGCTTCGAGCACCAGCTTCGCACCGTTGCTCTGGCCTGCGTTGGTCACGGTGTCGGAAATGTGGAGGTCGTCGAATTTCGCGATGGCCACGATGTCACCGGCGATCGCCTCTTTGACCTCTTCCTGCGTTTTCCCTTGCAGGCGATAGAGATGACCGGGCTTGCTCGTCTTGCCCGTCCGGGTGTTCATGATCATCGTGTCGTGGTGGAGCGTGCCCGAGTAGATGCGCAAATAGTTGAGCTTACCCATGAACAGGTCGTTCGTCGTCTTGAAGACCTGCGCGATCAGCTCGCCGTCCTCGTGCGGTTCGAGGTCGATGTCGTCGTCCTCGGTCCGGTGGCCGTGTCGATGGACGTCGTTCGGCGTAAGGCTGCAATCCGCCAGGAAGTTGAGCAGCTCTTTCACACCGATGTCCTTCTTCGCCGAGACGCAAATCACCGGCACGAGCTGGCCGCCGGCAATCGCCTTGCAGGCGGCGGCGTGCAACTCGGTGGCGGCGAGCGTTTCACCTTCGAGGTAACGGGTCATGAGCTCTTCGTCGGTCTCGACGATCTGCTCGACGACCATCTGGTAGGCTTCGGACGGGTGCATCGGACATTGTTCGGGAACGCTCTCGATGGGATTGAGGACGTCGATGATCCCCGAGAACGACGGCCCCTGGCCGATCGGCACGAAGAAGGGAACGCATTGCGCTCCGAATGTCTCGCGGATTCGCTCCAGGACCTTCAAGTATTCGACGTTTTCGGCGTCCATCTTGGTGATGGCGATCATGCGGCCGAGCTTCAGTCGGGTGGCTTCGGCGAAAATCTTGCGCGTGTTGACCTCGATGCCGGAGGGGGCATTCACGGTCACGACCACGTTCTCAACCGCGGCCAGTGCGCTGAGGGCATTGCCGATGAAGTCGGGGTAGCCAGGCGAGTCGATGAGGTGGATCTGCTTGCCGGCCCACTCGCAGTGGAGCAGGTGGCAGTCGATGGTGAAGTGACGTTTTTTTTCTTCGTCTTCCACGTCGGAGACGCTCGTTCCGTCGTCCACGGAGCCGCGCCGATCCGTGGCGCCGGCGGCGAAGAGTAGGGCGTCGGCAAGACTGGTCTTACCCGACGCCCCATGTCCAGCCAGGGCAATGTTGCGGATATCAGTGATGTGATAGGTCAAGGTCATGGCGACACGTCCCCCTTTGAGAGTGTGGGTTCTGGATACCGCCTGCCGCCGGCGCCAGGATACCCGGAAGGGAACGAGCCCAGACTTGTGAAGGGAAGGCTCGCCGAAAGGGTATCCTACGAATGGTCGCCGGCCCGTTCCCGCGCCGAATGGAGCGAGAACCGTCCGTCGTACAAGGCACGCCCGACGATACAGCCCGCGATGGGCAGTTTCGCCAGGGCTTCGAGATCGTCTAACGTCCCGACCCCCCCCGAAGCAATGACCGGCGTCTTGAGACGGTGCGCGAGTGCCTCGGTGGCGGCCACGTTTGGCCCCTCGAGCATACCGTCGCACGCGATGTCGGTATAAATCACAGCGGCGAGCGCCGAGTCGTCGAATTGCTCGGCCAAGGCCCCAGCCTCGACCGAAGAGACATCAAGCCAGCCCTCCGTCGCGACGCGCCCATCGCGCGCGTCGAGACCCAGGACCAGCCGGCCAGGAAACCTGGCAATCATGGCACGAAACCAGGGCGGATCTTTGAGCGCCTGGGTCCCCACGATCACCCGTTCGAGGCCCGCATCGAGCCACGTTGAGATCGTTGCCTCATCACGCACGCCCCCGCCCAGTTGACATGGCACGTTGACGCGCTCGAGGATCGCCCGCACGGCCTCGACATTGATGGGCCGGCCTGCCTTGGCCCCGTCCAGATCGACCAGGTGGATTCGAGTTGCCCCATCAGCCTCCCAGCGTGCAGCCATCGCCGCTGGGTCATCGCCAAAGACCGTCTCTTGACCGTAATCTCCTTGGCGAAGGCGGACGCAGCACCCTCCTCTCAAGTCGATGGCCGGGATCACTTGCATAATCTTCACCAAAACACCGCCGGTCCTTCAACCATGTCAACTCTAGCCTGCCCGCCGGGGGGTCGCAAGCGTCTTCTCCCGTGCCGGGAGACCGCCGCGACCGGAGAGGCCCTACAACGCGGCGAAGTTCGCGTACATCGCCAGCCCCACGCGCTGGCTCTTCTCGGGGTGGAACTGACAGGCCATGAGGTTTTCTCGCCAGACGACCGCCGGGAACGGACCGGGATAATCCGACTCTGCCGCGACATCCTCGGGTCGCCCCGCCACTGCGTGATACGAGTGAACGAAATACACCGCAGGGTCAGAAGGCAGTCCCTTCAGGATTGGCGCCTCCCGCTTGATCCGCAAGGTGTTCCAGCCCATGTGGGGAATCTTCAGTCCCGGGGCCGAAATAAACCGCACGACCCGGCCGGGGAGCAGTCCGAGTCCTTCGTGCAACCCGTCCTCCTCGCTCACGTCGAAGAGGAGCTGCATCCCCAGGCAGACCCCCAGGCTCGGTCTGCCGGCGCGGACGGCGTCGCAAAACGCCTCACCAAGCCCGGTCCGCCGCAGCTCCGCGATCGCATCCGCAAACGCCCCGACTCCTGGCAAGATCACCTTGGAGGCATGTCGAACGCGATCGGGATCACACGTGATCTCCGCCTGATGGCCCACAGCCTCGATCGCCTTCTGGACACTCCTGAGGTTCCCCATACCGTAGTCGATGATGACGATCATGATCTTGCGTTGCCCTTCACCCCAGAAACGAGTCGCCACAACCGCTTCACCGGTCATCCTCTGTCTGTCATCCCCGACCATCCTACCGCGCCATGGCAATTGAACGCACGGCCCCTGTTCGGCATGATGGAGCCTCCTCCATCCGGACACCCCGAGTTAATCTCATGAGCCAACCTGAGATTGGTCTAATACTGGGCACGAGGAATCGCAAGAAGGGGATCGAGATGCTCGAGCTCCTTGCGCCGCCTTGGGAGCCGAATCCCAGGCTCTCGCGGCTCGTCGCGAAGACGCTCGACGAGTTTCCCGGCCTTCCCGAGGTGGACGAAGACGCCCCCACATTCGCCGGCAATGCGAGGAAGAAGGCCAGCGAAAATGCGCGGGCGCTCGGTTGCTGGGTCCTTGCCGACGATTCCGGCCTGAGTGTAGACGCGCTCGACGGCGCACCCGGTGTCCACTCCGCGCGCTACGCAGGAATGCATGGCGACGACGACGCGAATAACCGCAAACTGCTCGACGCACTCAAAGACGTGGACGACGAGCGCCGAGGGGCCGCGTTCATCTGTACGCTCGCACTCGCGGATCCCTCGGGAGCCATTCGACTCGAAGCCAACGGCGCCTGCCGCGGCCGGATCACGCACAAGGCGCTCGGCTCCCACGGATTCGGCTACGATCCGCTCTTCCTGATCCCCGAGTATCATCGCTCTTTCGGGGAGTTGAGCGTGCTTGTGAAATCGCAGCTCAGCCATCGCGCTCGAGCGTTCGCTCACTTACGGCCCGGTCTCGACCGCTTGATCGTCACGGGTGAGTTGGGATAGGACGACAGGCCGGAGCGCTGCCCGGTCCGGGGGGCGACGCGTCGATCGGAGCCAGGCCGATCGCGCGATAGAGCTGGAACTGGGCACGGTTGTAGCCCAGGACCGCGTTCAGATAATCAAGCCGGGCCTGAGCCAGGGCCTGGATCGGCTGGAGCACTTCAATGGGCCGGGTCGCGGCGGGTAGGCCCGCGCCTCGGCGGATGTTGACCATGTTGAGCCGTAGCGACTCCAACCCCCTCGTCACGGCCGGCGCCGCCTGCTCCATCCGACGGGCGGAGGCCAGCCGGCTCTTGTAGGCCGTGGTGACATCCGCGGCCACCTGGTTCTCAACCTTCACGAGCCTCAAGGCCGCCGCCTCGCGTTCGGCCTGGCTCCTGCGTGCGATCGCCCGATCGGTGAAGCCGAGGTTTTGCAGCTCCCAGAAAAGGCTGACGGTCGCATCACCTCGCCCGCCGAAATTGCCGAAGAACGCGTTTTGTCCGCCGCCGAACCCACCCCCGGCGTAGCTGAACGCCAGGCTCGGAATCAAAGGTCGAAGACGCGCTTGTTTCAGACGGAGCAGGGTGGCGTTGACCAGTTCCTGTGCGGAAGCGAGTTCGGGACGTTGATGCAGGCCCTGGACGATGAACTCATCGAGCGGGGTCTCGTCCGGAAGGAGCCGGACGACCGACTCGGCCGGTTCAACCGGCGCGAGCACCTGGTTGGGATCGAGTACCAGCAAGTTCACCAGATTGGCCGAAGCGACTTCGAGCTGACCCACGTCATATTCGACGTTGGCTCGTCGTCGCCCGAGTTCGGTAAGAATACGCTGGTGATCCGCCTCCAGGCCGGCCCCGCTACGAGCGTACGTGGCCGTAATCTCCGAAAGCATCTGCGCATTCGCCGCGGCCTCGCGCTCGATCGAAAGGGTACCGCTCGCCAGGAGCAGGTCGAAGTACGACTCGGCCGCGTCGAGCACCGCGTTATTGATCTCCGTCTGCACGTCCGCCTGTCGAGCGGCCGCCGCACGATGCGCCGCTCGGGGCTCAAAAATGGCGTCGGAGATCCGCAGGACCGACGACATCCCCGTGAGCGGAGGATAGCCGCTCCCAGGCGGGGCGGCCGGGTAACTGTTCGGCGACGCGGC
Source organism: Singulisphaera sp. (assembly GCA_027451445.1). Taxonomy (GTDB): domain Bacteria; phylum Planctomycetota; class Planctomycetia; order Isosphaerales; family Isosphaeraceae; genus DAIDJG01. The sequence goes on along the minus strand of DAIDJG010000361.1, from coordinate 83,438 downwards.
GAGCCCTCCAATGAACAGCGAGTTGCGGCTGACCGTCATGACGTGGCCGTCGATCGCCTGTACCTGACCATCAAGCCGATACCACGTGGGTCCGAAGAACAACGACGGCAGCCAGAGTGCGCGAGCCTGCTGCAACTGAGCGATTGCGCTCAAGACGTGTTGCCGCGCAATCGCGATATCGAGATCGCGGGCACCGGCCAGCCGCAGGGCGCCTGCCAGGTCGATCGGCACGAGCGCCTGGCCCGGGATGAGCTGCATCCCGAGCAACGGATCGCCGTTGGTGGCAGCCGGACGTGGGTCTCTTACGGGATTCCCCGGCGGTAGGGGCAAGGCGGCAACAGGAGCGACGATTGGTTTGGGCTGGGTCGCATTTCCTGCTGTCACCCGCGACGGAACGGTCTGTGCGCTTGCGAAAGATCCGACGGCGCCCAGCCGCATGACGATGACCAGAGCGAGCGTCGCTCGGGAAAGATTCCAGGGCATCCGCGACCCTCCATGGTTGCCGTCAGGACCGAATCATGCCGTCCAGGGCCCGCGCAAGCATCACACTTCGCAGAGTCGATTCCTCCTCCTCTTCGGGGATCGGCGAGCCAAACCTTCAATCCCTAACGCTGCGCACGCCGCAACCCTTCGTCGTGATCGACATAATCGTCAAGGTTTCGCCTTCGTTGGTGTCGGCTCAATCACCGAGACGGCCTGACCATCCGCGAGCGACGCGCCGTACGCCTTGACGATCGGCTCGCTTCCATCGAGTCCGGAGCGGATCTCTACCTTCGTCCCATCGTCTAGCCCGACGACGACCTTTTTCCGCACGGCCCGGCCGCCGTTCACAGCCACGCAATGAGTCTCGGAACCTTGCCGAACGAGCGCGGAGCTGGGAACGGTCAACACGTCCGGATGTTCCTCGACGACGATCGTGGCGTACGCATAGAGTCCCGGGCGCAGAGTCCGCTTCGGGTTGGGAACGTCGATCTCGGTGCGCAAGGTGCGGTTCTTGGCGTCCAGGGTCCATGAAGTCCGTGTGACCTTCCCCTCAAAATCCCGTCCCGCCAGGGCCTGAAGGCGCACCAGAACGCGATCTCCGTCGTCGACCTCGGTGGCGTACATCTCGGGCACGCCCACCGTGATGCGCACCACGTCATCGCGTGCCACGACGAAGAGAGGCTGACCCTGCGTGCCGGGCTCGGTCAGATCGCCACTGTCCACATGGCGATGGGTGACGATGCCGTCGTAAGGTGCTGTGACCTTGGCGTATTCGCGCAAGGCCTGGACGCGTTCGGCATCGAAGCGGGCGACCTTGATTCCTGCCGCCGCGGCGACGACGTCGGAGCGGGCCTTGTCGAGCAGGGCCTTGCTCTGGCGTACGGCCGCTTCCGCTGACTTGACCTGCGCATGGACCTCTTCGCGCGCTGACTCCGACGCCTTGAGCTTGTTCCGCGTTTCGTCCATCAGGCTGCCGGTCAAGGCCCGCTCGTTGAAGAGCTGCTCGACCCGCTTGTACTCCGCCTGCCAGCGGGCCATGTCGGCGTCCGCTCGCTTGGTGCCGGCCTGAACCTCGGTCAGCTTGGCCTGCGTGCTGACGAGGTTTGCCTCGGCCACCTCCTGCGACGCCTTCGCCTGGGCCAGCTTCGCCTCCGACTCCTCGATCTCGGCACGCTTCTGTTCGGCCTCGGCGTCGAGTTCGGGAACACTGAGCACGGCGAGCACCTGTCCTTTGGTGACCTTGGCCCCGATGTCGACGTTCCATTTCTCCACGTAGCCGGAGACCTTGGCATAGAGCGGCGTCAGCTCGTACGCTTCGATCTGGCCCGGTTGTTCCGTGGCGCGGCGGATCGTGGCCCGCGCAGGTTTCACCACCTCAACGCGCGTGACCGCCGGTCCCGCAGCGCTGTCGGGCTTTTCCGCCGAAGCCGGGCCGCAGCCGTCGATCAGCGGCACAAGGGCACAGAGCATGCCAGCGAAAAGTGTTCGTGTGTAGGACAAACGCATGGATTGACTCCGCGCAAAGTTCCGCTGAAAGATCGGTCACCGCTCTTCAGATCCTTCAAGCCTCGCCGTTTCTGACGTTTGGTGGACTGGCGCGAGCGCGTCGCCGGTCGAGTGTCCATTCGTGGGAACGCTCGCATGGTGTGCCGCGGCCCAGAGCGCTGGATCGTAATTCACGCTCTCGGGGTCAGCCGGGTCGATCGATGCCGAATGTGTCCCGACGCCCCCCTGGATGATCGCGAAGACGGTGGGGAGCACGATCAGGGTCGCGAGCGACGCCGCAGCCAGGCCGCCGATGACGGCCCGCCCCAGCGGTGCGCTCTGCTCGCCGCCTTCATTCCAGCCCAGGGCCATCGGCAACATGCCCGCGATCATCGCGCAACTCGTCATCAGAATGGGCCGCAACCGACCATGAGCCCCAACGACCGCTGCATGAGCGGGATCCGCGTCTTCCTCGCGGCGATGGCGCTCCGCAAAGGTGACCAACAGAATCGCGTTCGCCACCGCCACACCGATCGCCATGATCGCGCCCATGAACGACTGGAGGTTGACCGTCGTGCGCGTCAGGAAGAGCGCGAGGACCACGCCCGCCACGACCGCCGGCGTGGTCGAGATGACAACCAACGCCAGCCGCACCGACTGGAAGTTTGCCGTCAGCAGTAGCATGATGACGACGATTGCCATCCCGAGTCCAATCGCGAGTCCTCGGAGGATCTCCTTCATCGGCGTAATCTGACCGCGGACCTCGATCGTCGCACCTTTCGGCGTGTCGCCCGCCCGCGCGATCGCGCGGTCGACGAGGCCCGCCACCCGGCCCAGATCCTGGCCATAGATGTTCGCGGTCAGGCTCACCACGCGCTTCATGTTGTACCGATCGTATTCACCGGGCATCGTTCCCGGGCTGACCCTGGCGACGTCCCGCAGCAACAACGGATCGCCGCCGGCCCGCTGGATTGGGATCGTCTCAACCTCGGTGATCGAGTTCATCACCTGGTAGGGAATCTCCACCTGGACCTGGTAGCCGATCCCGCTCTTGGGGTCGGGCCAGTAATTGGGGACGACGAAACGGCTGGAGGATGTGCCGGCAACGAGCGAACGCGCCACCTCGGCCACGGAGACGTTGCTCAGGCCCGCTTTTTCTCGATCCACCTGGACCGATACAGTCGGATAGTCGAGCGACTGGACGAAGTGGAGATCCCGCAGTGACGGCACCTTTTCCAGCTCCGCGCGCACTTTCTCGGCGTAGGCGTGATTGTCCGCGAGGCTGGGACCGTTGACCGTGAACTCCACAGGCGTCGGCGACCCGAAGCTCATCACATCGCTGACGATGTCGGCCGGCTCAAACGAGAAGCGCACCTCCGGCATCTTCTCCGCGAGCACAGTGCGCAACCGCTCCTTCAGGTGCTCGACGGTGACGGTCGTTCCCTTCTTGAGGGCAACCCGCAGCAACACTTCCTCCGGGCCGCCGGTCCATTGAAAAATGGCGTTGATCGGGTAGCTCGAGGGGATCAGCCCAACGTATCCGACCGAGATCGCGACGTTATCACTCCCCACCTCGTCACGGATGGTGTCGAGCACTCCAAGGGCCAGTTTCTCCGTCTCCTCGATCCGCATCCCGGTCGGTGCGCGCATCCGGAGCTGGAACCGCCCAGCGTCGACCTTGGGGAAAATTTCCAGGCCAAGCTCCCGGCCGACGCCCACGATCACCAGCCCTGTGAGGACCAGGTAGACCGGCACGACCAGCCAGCGCAGCGCGACGACACGAGCCAGCAGGCGGCCGTACGCGTCGCGTCCTTTATCGAAGACCGAGCGCTGCTCGGCGTGCCGAGCGCTGCGCCGATGCTGGAGCAGCCAGGTCGAGAGCACCGGCACAAACGTGCTCGACAAGAGATACGAAGACACCATCGCGAATCCAACGGCCAGTGACAGCGGCACGAACAACGCCTGCGCTGCGCCCTGCATGAAGAAGGAGGGCAAGAACACCGCCAGGATGCAAAGCATCGCCAGGAGCCGAGGGACCGCGGTGTCCATGTTCCCCAGGCGCACCGCGGAGGCAATCGATGGGATCGTTTCCATCTTGTGGTGAATGTTTTCGATCTCGACGGTCGCCTCGTCGACGAGAATGCCGATCGCCAGCGCCAGGCCGCCCAGGGTCATGAGGTTGATCGTCTGCCCAGTGAGCCAGAGGGCCACTAGAGCCCCGCAGATCGCGACGGGGATGTTCAGGACGACCACGATCACGCTCCGCCAATCTCGGAGGAAGACCAGGACCATCAAGCCGGTCAAAACCGCCCCGAGGGCACCTTCCGTGGCCAGGCTCCGCACGGCGTTGGTGACGGTGGGCGACTGGTCAAACTCAAAGCTCACGCGGATATCGTCGGGGAGCACCGCCTGCATCTTGGGGAGCGCTTCCTTGACGGTGCGGACGACCGAAAGCGTCGAGGCGTCGGCTCGCTTCGTGACGAGGATGTAGACCGCCCGACGACCATTAACCAGCGCATACCCCGCGGGGATATCCGACGCGTCCTGTACGGTGGCGACGTCGCGGAGGTAGACCGAGGGGTTGGAGCCAACGCGAATCGGAATCGTCTCCAGTTCCTTGACGTCGCGGACCAGCGAGTTGATCGGCACGATCGGCATCATCTTGCCGATGCGCACGTTGCCCGAAGGGCTGATCGTGTTACCGTTCGTCAGGGCCGTCATCAATTCGTCGGGAGAGATCGCGTACGAACGGAGCCGCTCGGGGTCGGCCCGGACGACCACAGTGCGCTGATTACCACCGAACGGCGGCGGCGCCGAGACGCCGGGCAAGCTCGCGAACATCGGGCGCACCTTGAAGAGCGCCTGGTCCTGGATCTCGCCGATCGACTTCGTCTCGCTCCGAAGCACGAGATAGCCAACGGGTACGCTTCCCGCATCGAACCGCGTGATGAACGGCGAGACGGTCCCCGGCGGCATGAACGCTCGGGAACGCGTGACGTACCCGATGACCTCCGCCATCGCCTGCGCCATGTTCGTGCCGGGGTGGAAGAACAGCTTCATCACCGCCATGCCCTGAACGTTGCGGCTCTCGACGTGGTGGATGCCCGAAATATAGAGAAAGTGGTACTCGTAGTAGTTGGTTAAAAGCCCCTCCATCTGCGCGGGATCCATACCTCCATAGGGCTGGGCCACGTAGACGACCGGGAGGTTGAGGTTGGGGAAAATGTCGATCGACATCCGGGTCACGGCCAGGACGCTGCCCAGCGCGACGGCGACGACGAGCACCATCACGGTGAAAGGCCGCCGCATGGCGAAGGTGATGGGGTTCATGGGCTCGATCCGTTCGGACTATACCGTGAGAGAGGGCGCGATCAGAGCGACCAATCCGCCTTGGGGCAAAGTTCAGGACTTCGGTTTGCGCCCATTCCCGGGGGGTGGGTCGGACTTGATCGACGGCCTGGGCGGCTTGTCGTGCAGAACCTCGGAGACCAATTCGCTCAGCTTCGACTTCGCCTCCTGCAACGCGGCCGCTCCCTCGGGAGTGGCCCGGTAGTACTTGCGCTGCTTACCGGCGACCACCTCGACGTGTGAGGTCAAGTACCCCGCCTCTTCGAGCTGGTGCAACATCGGGTAGAGCGTGCCCGCACCCACGTCGTAACCATGGCGCCCGAGTTCCTCCATCATCTCCACGCCAAAGATCGGTTCCTTGACGGCATGGTAGAGCACGTGCAATCGCACGAACCCACCGAAGAACATCTTGGTCAGCAGCTCGTTCATTGGTTTCGGCCTTCGATATCGGAATTCGATATTAGTCCTTCCGAAGGGGCCGAACAAGATGCCAGACGAAATCGACCGCCGGATTTGCTATGCTCTCTCCGAATGCGGAGGCGCTCCTCGATGGCCGACTACATCCCGCTCCGGAACGCATTCCGACAAGCGTTTCGGTGCCCATCAAGCGACCTCGAAAGCGCCCTGGGGACACTCCCCGATGCAGAATACCTTCCATCACCTTGGGTCACCTGGACACTCATCGGCCTCAGCCGGCACCGTCGCCGGCAGCTATGGGTGGCCGAAATTGTCGAGGAGAGACTGGAGACTCGGCCTGAAGCACTCGCGAGGCGAGGAGTGTTGGCCCATCCTTCCAACCGCCCGCCGGAAGGCCTTGTCCCCGGCTTGACGGAGTGGGAGTACCACTTCCATGGCAGAGGATGCTGTCTCACCCATCGCGGCACCGGCGAGCGTATCGACGTCGACTTCTTCGGACCGACCGGCGAATTCTTCGATCCCTTTTTTTATCTCAACTATCTCAAATCCTTGCATGATCCCGAAGCGCCCGAAGCGCGTTTGATCGGCCTTCATCCCTCGTTTGAGCCAATCGAACTCGCGATTATTGACCTGCTGGAGGCTGGTTTCCTGGTGCCGCGCGAGCCAGGTAAGACGCATTGTTTTCGCGTTGCGGAACATGTCGTTGACGAGGAAGCGCTCATCGACGCATTCTGTACCGCGTGGCAAGCCAATGAAAATGGAATCTGGCTCGCAGCATCGATCGGCGATTGGCCATTGGCCCACGAACTCGCGATCCGCTCCGGAAACGCGGCGCTCGTCGCGCAAACCGCCGCTCGCGCCGCCATTTGCGAGACAAGGCGCTGTCACGATCTCCTCAAACGCTGGGACGATGAAACCCTTCGCGGCGCCGCACTTCTCGGCCTCGACGACATCAATGCGGCGGCCCTTCCGGAGCAACTCGATCGAGCCTTGAAGCGACCCGCCTGTGGTGTGACTTCGCGGGCTTTGCAGATTCTCGACCGTCGCAACGATGCCGCCTGGTGCGAGCCGGTTTACCACCTCTTCCGTCGACTGAATCCGAGCGCCGAGCCGCCCGAACCGCACCTGTGGGTGAAGTGCCAGGAATTCCTCCTGCGCCACGGGTACCGGATGGATCGCATGCGAAAGGCGCTGGATCGAGCGGATGGAATGGCGACCGCAGACGCCGCCCTGCTGGCCTTGGAGTACGCACCGGAGCGTGCGCTCCGTCTCTTTCGCCGCGCTCTACGCTCGCACATCCCCGCGAGTCGCTCCCGAAGTGCCGCAATCCTCGCCCTCATCGACCGACCATGGAGCCGTCGCGAACTGCTCGCAATCCTCCGCGAATCGCACGACCAGGAGGCCACCTCCGCCTGCCGCGCCGCCCTGCTGGAATGTCATGACGCAAATGCGCGCCAGGCCGTGAGCACATGGGAGTCGATGAACCCCCATGAGCCCGAGGTCGGGCGCTGGATGACCATGCGCGAGGTGGCATTGAGGGATTGCGCCGCGTGGATCCAGTACGAGATGGAGCGACTTCATGACCGAGTCATGAAGATTCGAGACCGTGAGCCCGTGGATTAAAGTGACCTGCGAATGCGTCTCGCGCACCAAACCGCAGATCGCCACCCGTCTTCGCGAGGAAAAACCGACTCGCTCATCCCAAACAGCCGAAAGCTTCCGAGAATCTCCGGTTCAAGGCGCCCAAAGGCTCGTCGAGGAGTTCGTAAACCTTCCGTGCGATTTCGTCGGGGACCCCTCCGTAGTAAGCCTGGGCGATTCCGCCCGCCATGCAGGCCAACGTATCGCTATCGCCTCCCAGCGAGACCGCCTTCCGCACTGCATCCTCATAGTCGTCCGATTCCAGAAACGCTCGTATTGCCTGCGGGACGGACTTCTGACACGACACGTGAAATTCGTATCGAGGACGAATCTCATCCAGGGGCGTGTCTAGCGAATAGTGGAACCGCGTCTCGACAAAACTCTTGATCTGGTCTTTGCTGTTTCCCGTCCTGGCTAAAAATACCCCCGAGGCGATCGCCTGAGCACCCTTGATTCCCTCTGGATGGTCGTGCGTCACCTCCGCACTTCGCTCGGCCTGGTCCAGTACGGCTTCGAGCGTGTCGAATGCAAAACCAACCGGACTGACACGCATCGCCGAGCCGTTCCCCCAACTGTTGTACGGAGCCGCGCTTTTCGACTGCGCCCATTGATGGAACGCGCCGCCGTAACCTGCGTTCGGATAAGCCCGGTAATACTGCTTGAGCAGATCCGTGTACGGGACTGCGTTCATCAGACTATCCGCCAGCGCAACGGTCAGCACGCTGTCGTCAGTGAACCGACAGAGCGGATGAAACAGCGGAAACCGCGTCGTCTTGATGGGCCGGCGCTCGTAAACCGAACCGATGATATCGCCGGCGATGGCGCCGAGCATGTCCGGTCCTCCTCCCTCTCGAATCACCCGAGGCCAGGCCGCGCAACGCCGAGCACGCGCGCGTCGGATGCGATCGTACCTCAAGAATACCGAGCCAGTACGCTCAGGAAAACGGCTCAGACCGTTCCGTGCATCGCGAGCGGTTGCTCGCCAGGATGTTGCGTCGCACCAAGGTTTCCGGTATCTAAAGCGGTTTGCAGATCGGCTGCGCAAAACGGGACGGCCACTCGCCATTGATCGAGGAAAGCGATGAGTATCCACTTCGTAGTGCACGAAGACGGCGACGGCGTGGGCGTTGTCGTCGTCGAGGGAATCAAGGCCGGCCAGGAGTTGACCGGGTGGGTGATGGAGCAAAACCGCGACATCACCATCGTCGCCAAGGACCCGATCCCGATCGGCCACAAGGTTGCGCTCAAGGACCATGGCGTCGGCGACACCGTGATCAAGTACGGCGTCGACATCGGCCGCGTGGTGGCTCCCATTACGCAGGGCCAGCACCTGCACGTCCACAACGTCAAGACCAAGCGGTGGTGAGGCCGACGCCAGAGCGGGCCAATCCTGGATTTCATCGGCGTTCTCCACTCTTGAGGATTCACTTTCATGGCGATCGACCTCTCCCGTGCGACGTTCTGGGGCTACCGGCGCGAAAATGGCCGCGTCGGCGTCCGCAATCACGTGATTATCCTCCCCGTTGACGATATCTCGAACGCTGCGGCCGAAGCGGTCGGCAACAACATCAAGGGGACGCTGGCTCTGCCGCACCCCTATGGCCGCCTCCAGTTCGGCGCGGACCTCGATCTGCACTTCCGCACCTTAATCGGCACGGGCTGCAATCCGAACGTCGCGGCGGTGGTCGTCATCGGCATCGAAGAGGGCTGGACCGCTCGCGTCGTGGATGCCATCAAGGCGACGGGCAAGCCCGTGGCCGGGTTCGGCATCGAGCTGCACGGCGATCACGACACCATCATGAGGGCCTCGAAGGCGGCCAAGCAGTTCATGCATCACGCCTCGGCCCTGCGCCGCGAGGAACGGCCGTTGTCCGAACTTTGGGTGTCGACCAAGTGCGGCGAGTCGGATACGACCTCGGGCTGCGCATCCAACCCCACCGTCGGCAACGTCTACGACAAGCTCTACGGCCACGGGGTCACCCTCTGCTTCGGCGAGACTTCTGAGGTTACCGGCGGCGAGCACCTGATCGCCGCGCGTTGCCGGACGCCAGAAATCAAGGCGCAGTTCATGAGGATGTTCGACCGCTACCAGGAGATGATCAACCGCCACAAAACGGACGACCTCTCGGAGTCGCAACCGACCAAGGGGAACATCGCGGGCGGCTTGACCACGATCGAGGAGAAGGCGCTCGGGAATATCCAGAAGATCGGTCGCAAGTGTCTGGTCGACGGGGTGATCGACAAGGCCGAGACGCCGACGGGCCCCGGCCTCTGGTTCATGGATTCGTCGTCGGCCGCGGCCGAGATGGTCACCCTCTGTGCGGCGTCGGGGTTCGTCGTCCATTTCTTCCCGACGGGGCAGGGGAACGTCATCGGCAATCCGATCCTCCCGGTCATCAAGCTCTGCGGGAACCCAAGGACGGTGCGGACGATGTCGGAGCACATCGACGTCGACGTCACCGGGTTGCTCCGCAAGGAGATGAACCTCGACCAAGCTGGTGACGCACTCATGGACATGATGTTCCAGACCGCCAACGGCCGCTTGACGTCCGCCGAAGTGCTCGGGCATCGCGAGTTCGTGCTCACCCGACTGTATGAGAGTGCCTGATGCCGGACATCGTGATCACCGAATTCATGGATGAGACGGCCGTCGCGACGCTCTCGAAGGTGCTGCCGGTCGTTTACGACGCCACCCTCGGCGAGCGCCGGGCTGCGTTGCTGCCGCAGTTGGCGAACGTCGTCGGCCTGATCGTTCGGAACCGCACCAAGGTCGATGTCGAGCTGCTCGACCGGGCACCCCGACTGCGGGTGGTCGGCCGGCTCGGCGTCGGTCTCGACAACATTGACGTCGAGGCCTGCCGCGCCCGAGGCATCGAAGTGATCCCCGCGACCGGGGCCAATGCCCTGGCGGTGGCCGAGTACGTGATTTGCACGGTCATGATGCTCCTCCGCGGCGCGTACCTCGCCTCGGCGGAAGTCGCCGCCGGTTCATGGCCACGGTCGGCGCTGAGCGAAGGGCGCGAGACCGCCGGCAAGACCCTGGGCATCATCGGGTTCGGTGGGATTGGGCGGTTGGTCGCTCGGTTGGCCCAGGGATTGCAAATGAGAGTGGTAGGGACGGACCCGCTTCTACCGCCGGACGCAACGGCCTGGGCCGGGGCGCAGGTCACCCGGCTTGAGATCGACGCGCTCCTGGCCGAGTCCGATGCGGTGACGCTCCACGTCCCGCTGACAGCCGAAACCCGCCACCTGATCGATGCACGGCGAATCGCCCGGATGCGGCCGCGTGCCGTACTCGTCAACACCGCACGAGGAGGCGTAGTCGACGAAGCGGCTCTGGCCGACGCGCTCCGAGAGGGACGGCTGGCCGGTGCGGCGCTCGATGTCTTCGAGCAGGAGCCGCTTAAGGGCGGCTCTGCGTTGGCTGGGGTACCCAATCTGGTCCTGACTCCGCATGTTGCCGGCGTGACCGTCGAGTCCAACTCCCGGGTCTCGGCCCTGATTGCTGAGCGGGTGCTCGAAGCGTTGCAACGTATCTCGGAACAAGAGCCGTCGAAACATGCCTAAGATCCAATCTGCTGAACTGCTCGCCCTCGGGCAGCGCGCCCTCGAACGTGCGGGGGCCAGTCCCGCAGCGGCGGAAGCCACGGCGCGGGCGCTGGTGGCCATGGACGAGGAAGGGCTCGATTCCCACGGCGTTTCCCGGATCCCGCAGTATGCGAGCCATCTCCAAACCGGCCGGATCGACGGCCACGCCGTACCCAAGGTGGCAACCGCACGCGGCGGCGCCGTGCTGGTTGACGCGGCGGACGGATTTGCGTACCCGGCCTGTGCGTTGGGGATGTCGCAGGCGATCGAAAAAGCGCGTGAATTCGGCGTTTCGTGGGTCTCGATCACCAATAGCCATCACTGCGGGGCGCTCTCCTATCACCTTCACCCTGCGGGCGCGGCGCACCTCGTCGCCCTCGCCTTTACCAACTCGCCCGCCGCAATGCCCGCGTGGCAAGGCCGCCGGCCGATTTTCGGCACGAACCCGATCGGGGCGATCTTTCCGCGCCGGGCTGAGGCCCCGATCGTGATCGACATGTCCCTCTCCGTGGTCGCACGAGGCAAAATCCTCGTCGCCGCTCGCGAAGGAAAGCCGATCCCACCGGACTGGGCCGTCGACCGCGACGGCCAGCCCACCACCGACCCCAAGCAAGCCCTTGAAGGGATGATGCTGCCCGTCGGCGGCATGAAAGGGACGATGCTCGCCCTCGTCGTGGAGTTGCTGTGTGCCGCGCTGAGCGGTGCCAGGCTCGGCTTCGAAGCCGACACCTTTTTTGGAACCGCAGGGAACCGGCCGCGGATTGGGCAGGCGTTCCTCGTCGTCGACCCAGCAGCGCTCGGGGGTCGCGAGATTTATTTCGACCGTGTCGAAGCCCTGCTGGAAATGATGCTGTACGACCCCGAAGTGAGGATCCCCGGCGCGCGCCGGCTGGGACTTGTCGAAGCTGCCCAACGCGACGGGATCGAGATCGCCGCGCCGCTCCTGTCGCAACTCGCGACGCTCGCAGGGGACGCTGGTCAATCCCCGGTGGCTCCCTAGCACGAATAGGCTTGAGCGGGAATAAAGTCTACCGGTTAACGGAGAATCATTCATGGAATTGGGAGGGCGAGGCTCCGTCCGAGCCAGCTTTGATCCTGCGACGAGTCTTCGAGCCACAGGATCATCGCGAGCCGGCGCCCCCTCAACTCACGCGGTGTTCCAATGACTCGAAGACTCGTCATTGGAACAAGGCTGGCTCGGACGGAGCCTCGCCCTCCCAATATATTCACACTCATAAAGCTTGTCGGTGCTGTGTCGTTTGAGCGCTAAGAGCCTGGGTAGCCTCTTACTCTTGCACCGTCCGGCTATCGCCCTGGGTCCGAAGTTGTCCCAAGAGCTCCGCGAGCTCCTTCACCTTCCCCGTCTCTTCCCGCGCGAGATTCTTCGTCTCGCCCAGGTCATCGGCCAGGTTATAAAGTTCCGGCTCACGGGGTGCTCCCTTGCCGGGATTCGCGCCGGAGTTCGGTCCCGGAATGAGCTTCCACGGCCCTTTACGAACGGCTAGCCTCCCCCCTCCACTATGCATGACGAGCGTCTCACGGCACGGCGACACCGGAGTCTCCGCCAGCAGCGCCGGCAATTGGTCGAAGCTGTCCGGCCCGGCTCCGGCGGGTAGATCCTTGCCGACGAGCGTGGCGGCGGTGGCGATCAGGTCCGTGTGGCAGATGAGCTGTTTCGAAGTCGAATCGGCCGGGACCTTGCCGGGCCAGCGGGCAATGAATGGCACACGTGAGCCCCCTTCATAGAGTCCGCCCTTGAAGCCTCGGAGGGCACCGTTACAACGGTGTCCGCTGGAGTCGTTGCCGGACCCGTCCTGGTATCCATCGTCCATGACGCCCCCGTTGTCACTGGTGAAGACGACGAGCGTGTCGTTCGTAAGGCCGTGCTTGTCAAGCGCAGCCAGGATCTCGCCCACGCTCCAGTCGAGCTCCTGGATCACGTCGCCGCGGGTGCCGCACTGGCTGGTCCCCTGGAAGCGAGGGTGCGGGACCCTGGGGACGTGGACGTCGTGCGTGTTGAAGTCGAGAAAGAAACGTTCCTTCGCGTGCGCGGCGATGAACTCGACGGCCTTGCGGGTGATCGTGTCGGCCATATCCTCATCCTTCCAGCGCGCCTTGTGGCCGCCGGTCATAAAGCCGATCCGGCTGATGCCATTGATGATCGTGTTGTCGTGGCCGTGGCTCGGCTTGACCTTCAGCAACTCGGGGTTCTTGGCCCCGGTGGGTTCGTCGCCCACGGGCTGGCCGTAGCTCACGCGGATCGGGTCGGATGGGTCGTAGCCGACGACGTGCTGATTCTCCACGTACACACAGGGGACGCGGTCGCCCGTGGCCGGGATGATAAAGGAGTATCCGAAACCGACCTCGCGCGGACCGGGCGTGATCTCGCCGTTATAGTCCGTCGGCGCGGTCCCCAGCCCGAGGTGCCACTTGCCCACGACGCCAGTCGCGTAGCCATTTCGCTTAAGGAGCAGTGGCAAGGTCAAACGGCCGTTGGGAATCGACAGCGGAGCAATGCCGCTCAGGATCTGCGAGCCCGGCTGATGCCGCCAGGCGTACTGCCCTGTTAAGAGAGCGTAGCGGGTCGGCGTGCAAACGGCGGAGGGGGAATGCGCGTCCGTGAATCGCATTCCACCACGCGCCAGTCGATCGAGGTTCGGCGTCTTCACCTTCGTGGCGCCGTAACAACCGAGGTCGCCATAGCCGATGTCATCCGCGAGGATGACGATAATGTTTGGGCGCAGCGGGGCCGGCGAGTAGCCCGTGTTCGGCGGCGTGCTTGGCTTCGTCACCCCCTTGGCCGCTGCGAGCGCCACCGGTTCCAGGGTCTTGCCCTTGTCGTCGGTCTCGACGAGCCAGCGCTCCAGCACCTTGCGCAGCCGCTCCAGAGCGGCGCGGTCTTTGGGCCGGTCGGACGCGACGAGGTTATGAATCTCGTGGGGATCCTCATCGAGATCGTACAGCTCCTCCGGAGGCATCGTTGGCGCGGTGAGGACCTTTTGGACAGGGGTGAGCTTCCCCTGGGCGTCGAGCTCCTTGAGCAGGTTCCAGACCGGGTAGCTTTTCTCCTTGTACTGGTTCGGCTGGAGGAAAGGCCGTTCGGGGGTGAAGTTGCGGATGTAGCGGTAATGGTCGTCGCGGACTGTGCGGAGCCGAAACACCGTCTCGTCGCAACGGTCGCGGGCGCCGAAGACATATTCGCGAGGTGCCTCGGCCCGGTCGCCGAGGAAGACGCGACCCTCCATGCCCTCGGGTTTGGGCACGCCGGCGATGGCGAGAAACGTCGGGGCAAGATCGATCGCCTCGACCATCCGGTTCTCGACCGTGCCGGAATGAAAGTCCTTCGGGGCCGGGAATTTCTTCGGCCAGCGGATGATGAGCGGGACGTGGAGCCCTTCCTCATAGCAAAACTGCTTGCCTCGGACATGGGCCTGGCCATGGTCGCTGGTGAAGACGACGATCGTCGAGTCGGCCAATCCGTCCGTTTCGAGCTGGTTCAGGATGAGGCCGATCTTGCGGTCGAGCTCGCTCGCGGCGTCAAGGTACTCCGCCATGTCCCGGCGCGTGACGGGATGGTCAGGATAGTAGGGCGCGATCGCCACCTTTTCGGGGTCGGCTCGCTTGGGCGCCTGGAACTTGCGGTGCGTCTCGACAAAGTTCACCTGGGCGAAGAATGGCTGACGCTGCTTGAGGTCGGACCAGCGGTCGGAGTCGAATGGCTTGGGGTTATGGGCGAAGTTCCAGTCGGTCTTGCCGGTCCCCGAGAAGCCGAACGAGCGAGGGAAGGCGCGGACGTTGGCGGTGAAGTAACCCGCGTCGTGCATCCGCTCCGGGATGAGGCGAACGCCCGAGGGGAGCTGGTAGCCGTCATCGCGGTGCGAGCGGTGATTGTGCGCGCCGATGGTGGTTTGGTACATCCCGGTCATGAACGCCGATCGGCTGGCCGAGCACACTGGCGCAGTCGTGTAGGCGCGGGTGTAGCGAACCCCTTGCGTGGCGAGGCGGTCGAGATTCGGGGTCCAGACCTGCGTGGTACCGTAGCAGCCGAGCTCGGGCCCGAAGTCTTCGGCCACCAGCCAGAGGATGTTCGGTCGATCCGCCGCCTGTACAGATCCCATCGAGGCGAAGAGCGAAACGACCCCAGTCAGCAGCCAACGCATATGTATGAGCCTCCCGTGCGGGTTGTGATTCATCAGTTCGCTTTCTTCTTTGCCGCCACGACATTCACCGCGGCGTGGTCCTTGGTCGGCAGCGACTTCGCCAGCTCGGCTTTGATTGCCAAGTGCTTGGCGTCGTCCGCCAGGTTGGTCCATTCGTAGGGGTCGGCACGCTCGTCGTACAGTTCCTCATCGCCGTTGGCGTAACGGATATAGCGCCAGCCTTCCGAGCGGACCGCGTGGTTCTTGAAGCGGTACGTCGTCAAGGCGGGCTGCTCCCAAGGCGAAGCCGGGTCCTGGAGCAGCTTGCGAATGCTCTGGCCCTCAACATGCGAGGGCGTGGGAAGGCCGCAGACGTCGGTCAACGTGGGATAAATCGACATAAAATCGACCGTCCGGTCGCACACGGTATTGGGCCGGGTGACGCCGGGGACGATCCAGATCAAAGGTGCGCGCGTGGCCTCTTCCCAAAGCGCGAACTTTCGCCAGTGCTGCTTCTCGCCCAGGTGCCAGCCATGGTCGCCCCAGAAGACGACGACGGTGTTATCACGGTACGCCGAGCGGTCGAAGGCATCCATCAGGCGGCCGAGCATCGCGTCGCAGTACGAGATGGCCGCGAGGTAACCCTGGACGGCTTCCTTCCACCGTCCCGACTCGAGAATCTGCCTGTGATCGCCTTTCGGCCCCGCCATCTGAACGCCCGCGGGGGGGACGTCCTCGAGATCATCGTCGCGGTGCGGCGGGAGCTGGATCGAATCGAGCGGGTGCATGTCGTAATACTTGCGCGGGACGTTCCAGGGCATGTGCGGCTTGTGCATGCCGACGGCGAGGAAGAACGGCTTGTCGTGTTTGCGGCCGAGCTGATCGATGCCGTACTGGGCGATCTTCCACTCGCGAAGATCCTCGTCGCGGCAGTCCAGGGGAGCAAACTTGATCCCGCCGACCCCGGTGTCGCCAGTCGGCTGGGGATCCTTACCCACGCCTTTCAGGTAGTCGTCCCATTCCGAGGGGCGGCTATACGCTTCGTGGTAAATCTTCCCGGCGCCGCAGACGAAGTAGCCGGCCTTCCGGAAGGTGGTGGGCAGTGTGATTTCGGGGGAAATGGCCGGGCGCCAGTCGTTGTTGTTGTCGTAGACGCCCGTCGTCGCGGGACGCAATCCTGATAGAAGTGCAGCACGCGAGGGATTGCACACGGGGGCTGCGCAGTAGCTCCTCGTGAAGCGAACACCCCGAGCGGCGAGCTTATCGATGTTCGGCGTGATCGTCTGGGGATTGCGGCCGAGGTAGCCGACCCAGTGGTTCAGGTCGTCCACCGCGATGAACAGCACGTTCGGCCGGTCGGCGGTGGTCGTCGCGATTCCGAGAGCCAGCACGACGGCAAGAGCGTTCATACAAGTGAGCTCCAACCTGGATGGGGCGAGGCCGTTTGTGGGATCCCCGGGGATCTGGAGACTATAACAACAAAGTCGTCGCCGATCTCAAGGCCGGTCCGGATTTCCCGCTGGTGATCCGATCGGGAGCATTTCGGCGGCCTCGAACCATTCGGTGGGGATCGATTCGCGGCCGTTCGCCAGAATGACGATCCCGCCGACGATCGCGCAGTTGGTGTCGTTGTCGCCCCCCGCTTCCACCGTTGACCAGAGGGCCTCAGAGTAGTCGTCGATATGCCGCGCTGCGCACCAAAGCGCGAAGGGGACCGTGTCCGGCGCGGTGATCCGGCTGCCGTTGCCAAGCGTTGTGGTCGCCTCCACGATGGAACGGTCTGGCCCCAGCGCGAGCGCCTTTTCGATGCCCGTTCGGGTCTCGCTCAGGGGCGTGTGCTCCACGACGAAGGCGAGCAGGTCCTGGCCAGAACGCGTACTGGTATCGACACCACCCGTCCGCGAAAGGTCGCGCCCGCACCCCTCACCCGGCCCTCGTAGAGGGCCGACCTCTCCCACAAGGGGAGAGGTGTGACTTTTGTTTTCGCCGCTCTCTGACGGGAAAACATCCCTCTCCCCTTGCGGGAGAGGGTCGCCGCGCAGCGGCGGGGTGAGGGGTTCGGGAGGCACTACCGCCTGTGTTGTGACCCGTCCGAATTGCGGCGATGTTTCACTGCGGTGGTTCCAGGCCCACGCTGCCGCGAGCGCCGTGGCGATCGCGCCGGCTTGCCCTTCGGGATGGGCGTGCGTCACCTCGGCCGAAGCTCGTGCCTGTTCGACTAATGTGCTGAGGTCGTCGGCATAGTAGGCGCCGAGCGGAGCGACGCGCATCGCGCCTCCGTTGCCCATCGACCCAGTGCCACCGAAGGACTCGCGTGCGGCAACGGACCACGGGACGCCCTCCGCGATCCGGTCGAGCACGCGGCGAACCGATTGGCCGTACCCTCGATACGGATCGGCCTGGAAATTCGCGGCGAAGAGTCGCGCGAGCGGTTCGGTTTCGATCCGTGTGTGGCGACTCAGAATGGCCACAACCCCCAGCGCCATCACCGTGTCGTCCGAAAAGTACCAGATCGGCGGCGGTAGGTGGCGTCCGGCGGTATCTCGGTAAGTGAACCGACCGCCGAAGGCATCGCCGAGGGCGAGGCCTTCCAGAGAGAGAACGGCACGCTGGAGCCGCGTGTTGTGGTCGTGAGGGGTGGTCATGATGTCGGATGCTATCCGATCCCAGGGCGATTCGCGACTGAGGGGCGGTCTGCTCTCGACGGGTCTTGTCGGCTTTGACAAGCTATACGGGATATCGATCGCTGGCTTCGAGCCCGACAGGGCTCCTTGGAGTGCGGAGGCTTGCTCCCGCTTTCGCACGGCTGTCGCGGTTCGAAAGCGGGAGCAAGCCCCCGCACTCCAAAGCCTTCGGTCTCCGTTGACGATGGATAACCCCATGAAGCGGCTGATGACTGGTCTCGCTGTCGCAATCGCGCTTGGAGCATCGGTTCGCGCGGACGATACGGTTCAGGCCTTCTTCAAGCACCACTGCCTCGAATGCCACAGCGGCGAGGAACCCGAAGGCGAAATGCGGCTCGACCAGCTCAAGCCGGAGTTCGCCGACGAGGCCGGCCGGAAGCCCTGGCGAGCCGTGCTGAAACGGCTTAGGTCGGGCCAGATGCCACCCAAGGAGAAACCCCGCCCGCCCGAACCAGACATTCATGCGGTCGCCGACTGGATCAGCAGTAAGGTCCGCGCCGCCGAGGCCGTCGAGCGCCAGACCAAGGGACGGGTGGTTCTGCGCCGCTTGAACCGGATCGAGTACGAGAACACCGTGCGCGACCTGCTCGGGGTGGCCGTGGAGCTCAGAGACCTGCTGCCGCCGGACAGCGCGTTTGGCGGGTTCGACAATGTGGGGGAAGCGCACCACGTTTCGTCGTTCTTGATGGACAAGTACCTCGAGGCGGCTGATGTCGCCCTCGATATCGCCATTGCCAACGGACCGAAGCCGCCAGAGACTAAAAAGCGTTACAGCATCACCGAAACCCACAATTACAAGTCAAAATCCGAGAACGTATTTCGAAAGCTTGACGACGATACCGTCGTGCTCTTCACCTCGTCACACTGGCAGGCGGTCATCCTGCCGATGTGGCCGTCGGATCGGGGCGACTATCGGTTTCGCATCTCCGCCTCGGCCTTCCAGAGCGACGGCAAGCCGGTAACTTACCGGGTCGATGCCGGTCTGATGCTGATGACGGGCAAGCCGCACCTGGTCGGCTATTTCGATGCGCCTCCCGGCGAGCCCAAGATCGTCGAATTTGTCGACAAGCTGGAGCCGAGGAATTCGCTACGGATCCTGCCTTATGGCCTGCCATCGTCGGGCGTCGTTCACAAGATCGGTGCGGACAAGTACGACGGGTCCGGGGTCGCGATCCAGTGGGTCGACGTGGAAGGGCCGCTCAATCCCGTCTGGCCACCCGAAAGTCATCGGCGGATCTTCGGGGACCTGCCGCAGGACAAGGCGCCGACGTACAACCATCCCCAGCGCGTCGAAGTCGTCTCGAAGGCCCCGAAGGCTGACGCCGAGCGCATCCTGCGCGCTTTTGCTCGCCGCGCGTTTCGCCGGGAGGTGACGGACGACGACGTGTCGCCGTACCTCGCGCTCGTCGAGTCGAAGCTGGCCGAGTCGCGCTCGTTCGAGCAGGCCGTCCGCGTGGGTCTCGCGGCAATCATGGTCTCGCCGGACTTCCTGTTCCTACGCGAAGCGCCGGGCAAGCTCGACGACTTTGCCCTGGCGAGCCGCTTGTCGTACTTTCTCTGGAGCACGATGCCCGACGACGAGCTGTTCGCACTGGCCGAGCAACACAAACTCGGACAACCGGAGGTCTTGCGCGAGCAGGTCGAGCGCCTCCTGAAAAGCCCCAAAGCGAAGGCGTTCACCGAGAACTTCGTTGGCCAATGGCTCGGACTCCGCGACATCGATTTCACGGATCCCAGTCACCAACTCTATCCCGAATATGATGACATGCTCCGCGCCTCGATGGTGCGTGAAACGGAGTTGTTCTTCACGGAGGTGCTCAAGAACGACCTCAGCCTCACGAACGTCATCGCGTCCGACTTCTCGATGCTCAACGGCCGGTTGGCGAAACATTACGGTATCCCGGATGTGTACGGCTGGGAGTTTCGCAAAGTGCCCCTGCCGCCCGACAGTCACCGTGGCGGTGTGCTGACGATGGCGAGCGTCTTGAAGGTAACGGCGAACGGCACAACGACCTCTCCGGTCACCCGAGGGTCCTGGATCCTGGATCGCCTGCTCGGCACGCCCCCGCCGCGGCCGCCCGAAAACATCGCGGCGCTGGAGCCTGACACCCGAGGTGCGACGACGATCCGTTCCCAGCTTGCGAAGCACCGGCAGATCGCTTCGTGTTCAAGCTGCCACGCCCTGATCGACCCGCCGGGGTTTGCGCTGGAGAGCTTCGATGTGATCGGAGGCTGGCGCGACTACTACCGATCGACGGGGAACGGCAAGGAAGTGAAGGTCGATGGGCGCCGGATGCCCTACCTGCAAGGGCAAAAGATCGACCCCGCCGACGTGTTGCCGGATGGCCGCTCCTTCCGCGACATCGACGAGTTCAAGCAGCTTCTCCTGGCCGATAAAGACCAGGTGGCGCGTGCGTTGACCGCGAAGCTGCTAACCTACGCGACCGGCGGCGCAGCGAATTCGGCCGATCAGCCCGAGATCGACGCGATCGTCGACAGGATTCGCGCCAAGCATTATGGGTTTCGCTCCCTGATTCACGAAGTCGTTGCGAGTGAGTTGTTCCGCACGAAATAGCGGGATTCATCCCCATACTGGATCGTCGCATGACACCGACTACCCACTCCGGCGTACCGGAACTGGACGCCCCCGCCCCGACACCCGTTGTGCCGAGGGTGACGCGCCGGCAGATGCTGCGGGCCTCGGGGGTCGCTCTGGCCTTGCCGTTGCTCGACGCGTTTCAGCCGCGCGGATTGGCCGCGGCGGATGCGGGTCCAATCCGGCGGATGGTCTGCATCTGCACGCCGCTCGGTCTGCACCCCGCGCACTTTTTTCCGGTGGAAGCCGGCAAGGATTACGCGCTCACGCCCTACCTCGACATCATCAAGGACCTGCGGAACGATTTCACCGTTATCTCCGGGTTGTCGCATCCTGATGTGGGCTCGACGCACGACTCGCTCTACAGCTTCCTCACCGCCGCCCCGCACCCGGAGATTCGGGGCGGGTTCTGCAACAGCATTTCGCTCGACCAGTTCGCGGCGGAGCACATCGGCGGTCAGACCCGTTTCCCGAGTCTGTCGCTCTCGCATGAAGGTTTCGGCCTGTCGTGGACCCGCAGCGGCGCACTCGTCCCGTCCGACATCTACCCCGCCGCCATTTTCGCCCGCCTCTTCCTCGACGGCCGCCCTGACGAAGTGCAGGCCCAGGCCCGCCGTCTGCGCGACGGCCAGAGCATCCTCGACATGGTCCGGGACCAGGCCAAACGGATCCAGCCCGCCCTTGGATCCCGCGACCGTGAGAAGGTCGACGAATACTTCACCAGCGTCCGCGAGCTCGAACAACGCATGGTCGTTGCCGAACAATGGTCGAAGAAACCCAAGCCCAAGGTCGACGCCAAGCCACCCCAGAACAACATGAACCCGGCCGACCTCATCGGCAAGAACCGGCTCATGTTCGACCTGATCCACCTTGCGATTCAGACCGACTCCACCCGGCTCATCACCTTGCTGTTGCTCGGCACCAGCCTCGTGCCGCCAATCCCTGGCGTTTCGCTCGGACACCACGACCTGTCACACCACGGTCAGGATCCCAAGAAGATCGAACAACTCAAGGCGATCGAACTGGAGAAGATGAAGACGGTGCACGAGTTGCTGGAGAAGCTCAAGAAGACCGAGGAGCAAGGCGAAAGCCTGCTCGACCGCACAATGGTCTTCTTCAGCAGCAACCTCGGCAACGCCAGTAATCACTCGAGCAAGAACCTACCCGTGCTCCTGGCCGGCGGTGGATTCAAGCACGGGGAACACCTGGCGTTCGACGCCAAGAGTCCACCGCCGTTGTGCAATCTGTATCTGTCGATGCTCGAGCGGATGGGTATCGAGGCACGGCGGTTTGGTTCGAGTACAGGGACGCTCACGGGCCTTGAAACCATGTCGTAAAGATCGATTCGCATCGCACTGCGAGTTCAGCGCTTCAGCGCACTCGAAGGGGCTGATGCGAGCGCGTTCATCGTCTTACGAATGTTGACGAACCATTCCTTCCGTCCGGGTTCGAGCTTCGATCGCTCGGTGACCTGGTGCGCCCTGGCGATGAAATAGACGAGGTATTCCTTGTCGGTGTCGCGGAGCAGGGCTTGTGTGAGCATTTTCTCAGCGTCGGCGAAATCACCCAGGGCGGCGTAGTCGAGACTGAGCTCGTAGCACACGAACGCCTTCTTTCGCTCGACCGTGCCGACGAAGACCGTGGGCTGCGTCAACGGCTGGCCGGCGGCTTGGGGGACGTGATAGGTCCAGGTGTACCCGACCAGACGCTCGTTCTCGTTTTTCGGGTCGTTGAGGGTCTTAAGCGCGTACTGATGGTAGTAAAGAGCTTGGTCCAGATCGCCCGCGTTCAGATAAGCATCGCCGAGGTTCAACGCAGTAAGCACAGCAGAGGACGCGTTGAAGGCTTGCGACAGAAACTTCACAGCGTCAGCGTCCCGCCCGCTGAGCAAGTAACAGTAGCCGAGATTGTTCACGGCCGTCGGGTGATCGGGCGCAATCCGGACGGCCAGCTCGGTGTGCTTGATGGCGTTCGGCAAGTCGTTGTCGACCAAGCTGAGGTTTCCGAGCATCACATACGCGCCGACGAAACCTTCCTCCATATCGTCTCGGCCCAGCCGTTTGCGCACCCGCTCGTATTTTTTTGCGGAGCTCTCCCAAAGCTGTTTCGCCTGGACGGAGTCGCCGTTTTTCCACGCGAAGAGGCCCTTGAGATAGTCGACCTGGTGGTCGTCGGGGAAGCGTGCGGCGAGGTACTTCAGCTTGGTGCTGATCACGGCGGGTGCAGGCTCGTGCTCTTTCCCCACCGGCTGGAAGACCTCGGCCTTCACAATGCCGTACGTGGCATCAAGGTTATTCCGGTTGATCTCCAGTGCCTTGCGGTAAGCGTCTTCGGCGGCATCCCACTCGGAGAGTGTCATGAACCGGTCGCCGAGGCAGCAGTAGAACTCCGCAAGCCGGCGGCTGTTGGCGGTGTTGCGGTATGAATCGAAATAGTAGTCGATTCCGAACATGTCCCACACGTAAAAACCGACGAGAATCGCTCCGAGGACGGAGAACGCGGTCCAGTTCGACACAACGAAGCGGTAAGCGCGTTTCAGCCTGACCACGTAACGGTTCATCGATGTCTCGGGTTCAACTCGCTCGCGCAGCAACTCGAGTTCCTTCTCGAGCAAGTGAACCCGCTCCAGCATCTCCTCACGCGTCATGGTTGCACCCTCCTTGGATCCGGTCGCGCAAAGTGCGCACGATCTCCCTGATCGCCCGCGCCTATCAAACCACAAGATAGGATTTCTGGGCAGACGAAGTTCGCCAGGAAGCATGCGGCTCAAACGTTCGCCGGGAGTAGCGAGGACACGTTCAGTCGATCGTGGTCGACTCAACTCCTTGCTACGAGGGCCACGTCACGAGCCCTCGAGCCCGGCTATTCGTCCTGTGCACGATCATCGACGCGAACCCCGCGCACTTTCACGGACGGCACTCGTGATAGTCCCTTTGACCCGATGTTGAACGGCCGGGACCTGCTACTTCCGGCGGATCCCCCCCGGTACAATCCGGGAAATCGAGTCTTTCCTTCCGTCCAGCCTGCACCGGACCTCGGCATGAACGCGCTCCATCCCAACACCTTTCCCAAGATTCACAACTCCGCCTGGCCGGGTGTCGTCGGCAAGGGAGAGGGTTCCGAGCCTCCGATCGACCTCGACACGATGCTCGACTTCACCGCCCAAGCTGAAGTCGACGGTGTCCGATTTGACGGCGTGGACCTTGCGTTACACGAGCCTCACGTCGCGATCGACGCGACCGAAGATGATCTGAAGCGACTCGTCGATAAGGTTGCTTCGCGCGGGCTGGAGATCGGCTCTCTCGGTGCCCCGGTTTGGACGCCCATGGGGGGCGGACCTGCGCTCGATGAAGGTGAAGGACGAACGCGGTTCCTGCAACAGGTCCGCAAGGCGTGTCGCATTGGCCAGCGGCTACGTGAGCTAGGCGTCCGACCGCATGGCGTCGTGCGGATCGACTCGGCGTGCAGTCCCGTGGAATGGGCGCGTGATCCCGTCGGCAACCAGGCGAAGATTGCCGCGACGTTCCGGGAGGCTGCCAGGATCGCCAGAGATCACGGTGAACGGCTCGCCGCCGAGGGTGAGATCTGTTGGGGAGGTATGCACTCCTGGCGCAAAGTGGTCGACTTGCTCGAACGCGTCGGCGAACCCGAAACGGTCGGCTTTCAGGCCGATATGGCGCACACACTGCTCTTCGCACTCGGTGAGAACGCTCCCGAGGACCGCATCTTGCCACCGACTTTCCAATGGTCGGACAGCGCGGCGCTCGACAAGGGCTTGCGCACCTTAACGGCGGCCCTCCGGCCCTGGACCATGGATTTCCATGTCGCCCAGAACGACGCCACGGTGTTCGGGTCGGGCTCCCATGACCACACCGGCCGGCACTGCTTGCCCAACGATCCGAACGGGAAGCTCGACATTCCCCGCCATGCAGGGTTCTGGCTCCGCGACGCGGACGGTCAGCTCACCAAGGCGTTCCGGCACATCTGCTGGGATGGCTGTATGTTCCCGAACGCCGTCTTGATGACGCCGACGACCTGGAATCAAATCCTCGCCAAGATGCTGGCCGTTCGCGACGCACACGGATGGATCGCTTGAGCGGCGCAGAAATGGGGACAGCGGTGGCTAGAGCGCCGAACGGTTGGATTGCGCACGGCGACAACCAATCAAAACACAAAAGCATCAGAACTTCCTCCCCCCTTCTCACTGATGGAGGTTTTCCGGAGCAATCGCCTGTTAGTCGTTATGGACAAAGAAGTTGTGTCAAGATGGATCGCGATCGCGTTTCGTGGCTTAACCTCTTGCCTGTCATGTTCTAGCGACGACCAATCCCGAAAAACCTCCTTCAGTGAGCGGTGGGGGGAGGAAGGATGCTTTACCCATGCCCGTAACGTTAAGGCGCGTCCAGAAGTTTGGGATGATGGTGAGCCGGGACCGTCGGTGGCTGATCGTGTGCAACTCAACCGTTAAGCGCTCTAGTGAAGGCTTGAGTTGGATGAGGGACAACTCTCACGTCCGGTGCCGAGGGGGCGGGGAGGTTGCAATACCTTCCTGCTACCCGGCACCGCGTGCGTGCCCCATCGACGAAGAAAAATGGGTATAGCTCGTAGCGAGGGATATGAGCGATGTTCCCTCGATTTGCTCCGCGCTTTGCGCTCGAGGCGAGTGGGCACAGGGTCTGTGGGCGGAGCCTGGACCCTGTGCGCGCAGGATCGCTTACCAGTGTGCCTGGTAGTCGTTGACGACGGCCTTGACGAGCTGGGTCCAGGCCTTCAGTCGCTGGGTCACGACGGGCGGGCCGTCATTGTCGCCAAGGACGGCCATCGCCTGGCCGGTGTTGAACGGCTGACACGCGTTCTTGTGGGCCAAAGCCGCGGGAACGTTCCCGAAATCCCCTTTGTTTTGCGCCGACGCCAGCGACACGAGCCCCATGATCAGGTCGCGCGTTCCTCCGTTGTTGATCATCGCAGTCCAGGTCTCGGGCGTCGGATTGGCTTTGACCTTCTGGGCCTCTGCCAGTGCCTTGGTTGCCCCCTTCTTCACCTGGGCGAGCGCCATGGACTGAACCGCCGCGATCCGTTCCTGGCTGCTCACTTCCTTGCCCGCTTTGGCCGCCGCGTCCTTGAGCGTCTTTTCAACGTATTCGGCGTGCGCCGTGATGCCGTCGATCCCTGTGATCAAGACCTTCAGCGCGCGGTAGGTCTTGGGCTTGGTGGCCTTGTCCATGTTGTTGAGCAAGGCTGCGGCCTTGTTCTTGAGGTCGCCCTTATTCAGGACCTTCATCTTGGTGACCCAGGCCTTCAGAAAGAACGGCACCTCATCATACGTCTTGCCCTGTGTGTTCCCACAGGCGTTCAGGAGATCGGTCTCGCCCGAATCCAGCGCCTTCAGGATGGTCTTGGCGGCCTTCGCTTCCTTGACCATCGCGTTGTATTCGCCGGCTTCCGTGGCCTTCAGCCACTCGCTCTTGCGGACGTTCTCGAAGTCCTTCCAGAGAGTGTCCCATTTGCTCTCGAGTACCGGCATTGTTCGCGTGCTCCTTCGAAAGGGGTGGGTTGAAGTGAGAGGACGTCAGGCGCGTGTCGATCGGGTGAGGTTATCCAGGGAAATCTGGCCAGTCAATGGATCAGCGGAATCTAAACGTGAGAATTCAAATTCCGCGATTTCGCTGGTGGCCCGGCAAAGGCGGCATGGCCCTGGCTGAGGAGTGGCACGATCTCATCCACCAACTCAAATGTACGGACCAAGGCGTCGTCCGGTGAACTTTCACAGCGAAGGTACGCAGCAGGGCACACGGTCGTGACGCGGCAGACCGCACTCGAACGCGATTGCGCTCAGCGGCGCCTGGGGCGGTCAGGGGCGCACCCCCACGGGGCTGGGCCCACTCGGTAACGTTCCCGTAGGGACCGGGTCATCTGGGATGGCTCGCGTGGCGCTCGTCTTGACGCTGCGCCACGCGCACGAGGCCCGCCCGGCCCGCCGTGGGCGCGATTTGCGGCCTCAGAGGGCGTGCCGGCACTGTTGCAAACGCGGTCGTTGGCGGTGCGGGCGTGGGGGTCGCCACGGTCCCGGTCGTCAGCAGCGCAGCGCTCCGGCTCGCGGCCGTCGCACTGAGCGATTTCTGTTCCAGGAACGTCTCATAGTAGGGCGGGTTGCCGCCGGCCGCCGCCGGCTGGCCAGCGTTGTTCAGCAGCGCGTCGCCCGCCGTCGAGCGCAAGTTTCCCAGCGCGTACTCGTAGATGTCGTTGCCGACCGGCTGACTCGGCACGAAAATCAATTGTCGCGTGTTCGGGTTGTACGACTCTACCCCGTTCAAGGGGAGGTCTCCCGGGTCGAACGCCGTGTCGATAAGCCCCCCGCGCTGGGGCAGGAACATGAACGAGTAGCGCTCCAGGCTCGTTGGGTCAAGTTGCTTGGTGAACGTGGCGGCAGCATAGGCGATCGGCGCCGTCCAGATGTCGTCGTTGTTCGCCTGCGGCAACAGGACGGGGTTCCCCGTGCCGTCCGTCGCGACCTCGAACGGGCCGCTGCCAGGCCCGAGGGGCGCGTTGCTCACGTGGAATGAGTTGTAATACGGCGCACCCAGCGCTTGGCCCGGCCTGCCAAAGTTCTGGTCGGCCGAGACCGCCGAGCCGACCGCGACGATGTAGTTCGTGCCCGGATTGAGTGGGGCGTTCGGCACGAGCACGATGGCGTCGGCCGTGGGGCTGTAGGCCGCGGTCGCAGCGACCTGCAAGTAGCTGGCCGGCCCAAGCTGCGCGATGAGCTCGACATTGCCGCCGGTCGCCGCCCCGGGGTACAGCGGCCGATTGAAGTGGATCGTCAGGGCGTCGGGCTGGACGATCGTGTTGCCGTTGACCGTCACGGCGCCGTTCTCGGCGGTGACGCCCGTTACCTGAAGCGCCGCGGTGCTGCTCGGCGGCGGCTGGAGGAGGAACGTGCGGTATCCACCGGCGGAATCCGTGAGGGGGTTGCCGGCGAGGTCGGTGAAGGTGTTGAGGCCGACGCTGATGAGATAAACGTCGGTCGACATCGGCTCGGTGGGGGTGATGACAAACTCGGACTCGCCGCCGGGCAGGGTGTGGTAAACGACGTCGGCGTGCAGGGGCAGGTCGCCCGTGTTGGGCACGTTGGGGTCGGGCGCGCTGAAGACGGCGTCAGGCCCACGGGCCAGGAGAAAAACATCGTACGGGTTAAACGGGGCCGAGGAGGAAATGGGCGACTGGCCGTCGGTCAGGCCGGCGAGGGTGTGGTTGAAAACCACGACCACCTGTCCTCCCGGCAGCGCGGTCTGGAATGACTTATCGCTGGGCGTGGTGGAGACGATCAACAAACTCGACTGCACTATGAATGCGGACGTCGCGGAGGGCGCCGTCTCGACGCCGCTCGCGGTGGCGGCGTCGGTCGCCTCGACGTGGTGGGCGCCATCGCTGAAGGGCAGCGCGGCCCCCCCTGCGAGGGTGATCGTGGCGGAACCGCCGGTCGCCTGGACGGGGAGGGGGGTCAACAAGGCGAGCGTGTCGGCGTCGTAGAGGCGGACGAAGCCGTTGGCGGGCGAGACGCCCGAAACGATGAAGGTCAGTGGCGCCCCGGCCGACCCATTGTCGCGGGTCAGCCCATCGCCGACCGTCCCGGTGTCGCTACCGGCGCTGAGCCGAGGCGCGCCGGGTGGGCCGAACACGACGACCGTGAAGCTCTGCTGATCGCTCAGCGGGGGAGTGCCGTCATCCGTCGCCCGTACCGTGACAGTGTACGGACTCCCGGCCACCTGGGCGGCGGTCGGCGTCCAGGTGAACGCACCGGTGGATGAGTCGATCGACGCACCTGCCGGCGCGCCGGCGCCCAGTGAATACGTGATCGTTTGGCCTGCGTCCGGGTCGGTCGCGCTGGCCGTGAAACTGAGCGCCGTCCCGGCGATCACAGTCATGTTAGCGATCGGGCTGAGCGTTGGCTTGGTGTTCGGAGCGTTCACCGTCACGTGGAATGGCACCGCGGTGCTTTGCGGAGTGGGGAGGCCGTTGTCGGTCGCGTCGACCGTGATGGTGTACGGGGTGGCCGACGCCTGTGCGGCGGTCGGCGTCCACGAGAACGCTCCGGTGGTTGCGTTGATGGAGGCCCCGGCGGGAGCGCCGGGCCCGAGTGAGTATTTCACCGTCTGGCCCGGGTCAGGGTCGGTTGCGTTGACGCTGAAGCTCACGGTCTGACCTGTCACGGTCGTCCGGTCCGTGATAGCGCCGACGACCGGTGGTGCGTTCGTCAGGGCCCACAACTCGGCGCCGTGAACGCCGTCGTCCGCTGTAAAGACGAGTGTCTGACCGACCAGGGCGACATACGACCCCCCGGCGAGGATACCCTGGAGGCCGACCCCGGGAGCGCCCGTGAAGTCGGCACCGGGCACCGGCAGCGCGGACGTGCCGTCGGTCCACCACAGGGCCGTCGACGATTGGGACGTGGTCGTGTTTGACTGATCGACGAGGAAGTACGCCCCGGCCCCGACCGGGGTGATTTGGGAAATCTGAATGGTGGATCCAGCCGCTGGCGTGAAGTCGTGCACGACGGCCGTGCCGGCAGTCGTGCCATCGGATCGGAAGAGGGCCATCAGCCCGGTGGTGGCGTCCACGGCGGCGAACTCGAACTGGCCGTTGACGCTCGTGAGTGACTCGGGGGAGGACGTGCTGCTCACCAGCGCCGTGTTGGTGACCATCGTTGTCCCGGCCGGCGATCCGTCCGTCACCCACACCTCGTTGCCCGCCACGAACGCCAGCCGGCCGCCGAGAGTGACCATACCATAGAACCCGGCCGTCAAGCCGAGGGACGGCCGAACGGTCGCCGTCGAGCCAGTCGCCGGGTCGCTCGCTTCGAGCGCGGTCTGGGTCAGAAAGAACAATTCGTTCCGGAACGACGTCATGCCGGTCACCGCATCGAAAACCGCTCCGGTCTGGACCAGGACGGTACCGGCCTGCGTGCCGTCCGACTTCCAGAGCTCGTAAGTCGGTCCCGGGAAGGACGGCGGCGTCCCGGTCGATACGGTTGCGTTGACGGTGAAGTAGAGGGTGCCGTTGACATCGGTCGGATCACCGATGTCGGTGTTCGCCGATCCGGAATCGATGACGGCGACCTCGTGGGTGCTCGCGGCAGTCCCGTTCGTCGACCAGAGGTCGACCGTCGCGTACTGCCCCGCCGAATTGTACCCGGGAGCGGTGAAGTAGTAGAGATTGCCCGACTTGACGAGCACGGACGGGTTGGCCGTGACGCTCGCCGGGCTGATGGGCGTGGTCCCGGCGGGGGTGCCGTCGCTGGCCCAGACCCGGCCGCCGGCCAGAACGAGGAACCCCGTGCCGTAGGGCAGCACGACGTTCGGGTTCGAACCATCGACGCCGGGCGTAAGATCCTTGAACAGCGCGGTGTGCGCGGCGGTTCCGTCCGTCGACCACAGTTCGGGACCATGCACGCCATCGTCGGCCTGGAAATAAAGCACGCCGTTGACCACGCCGAGCGGAGTTGGATCGGAACCCTGTGTCTGGGCCGGGTTGAACGTGGCGATTGCGGCGGTACCGGTCGGCAGTCCGTCGGTGGTCCAGACCTGGTTGCCGCCAGTCCCGTCGTGGGCGACGAACGCCACGACCCCGTTGAAATTGACCAGGTCCTCCGGGATCGAGCTCCCCGCGCCCGGGTTGACGTCGGCCGCCAGCGAGACCGTCGTGCCGTCGGTCTTCCAGAGCTCGAGCCCCAGCGCGCTCGTGGCGGCCGCGAAGTAGACCGTGCCATTGACATTCACGAAGGCGCTGGGAGCGGGATAGTACGGGGTACCGGGGGCCGGTCCCTGAATGGAGCTACCCGGTCCCGGCCAGAGGTCATCGACCTCCTGCGCAAACCCGCTTTCTGACGTCGCCCAGAGCTCGGTCCCGGTCGTCCCGTCGTTGACGCTGAAGAGCAACGTGTTGCCGAGCGCCGTCAGGTTCGCCGGGGCATTGCTGAACGACTGGAACGACGAGGTGAACGTGCCTGCCACGGTCCCGTCGCTCGTGCCGAAGGTGTACGACTTCCGGCCGGTCGTGGCACTCGTGATCGACGCGACGAAGACCAATTTGTTCCCGAGTGCCGTGAAGCCACCCTCGATGTTCTGGCCGGTGGCCAGGGTAGGCGTGAGCGTGGTCACGCCGCCTGGCGTGGTGCTGTCAACCCGCTCGACGACGCTCTGCTCGGTGCCCGGTCCGGTTGCCGAGTACATGTAGTTTGTGACGAGGAAAAAGACCGTCCCGTTAACGTAAGTCAGGTCCGAGACCGAGCCGGTGATCCCCGCACCCGACGTCAACTGCACGACCGTAGGCGGGCCGCCGAACGCGGCAGAGACGTCCCAGATCTGTTCGCCAGTGGTCGCGTCGTCGGCGACGAAGTACACCGTACCGCTCGAGTCGGCCGCCGGGGTCAGGTCGAGCACGGTCGGCGAATAGTTGAATTGTGGCGCGGTGATCGTCGTCAGGCTTTTCGTCCCGGCGGTCGTCCCGTCCGTCGTCCAGAGCTGCCAGCCGTGCGTCCCGTCGTTGGCCGTGAAGTAAACCGGCGTGGACGAAAAGAACGTCGAGGTTGACTGGACGATCTCGCCGATCTGCATGCCGCCGTGTCCGGCGTTCAGGTTGGTGATGGCGACGGTGCCGTCGAGCGTTCCGTCGCTGACCCAGAGCTCCGTATCACCGGCCGCGCTGGTACTGGCGAAGAAGACGCGCCCGCCCGTGCCGGGCACGAGGGGGTCCGAGCTGAAGCCGTACGACGAGGCGTTGACGTGAGTGACTTCCGTCGTGTTCTGCGGGGTCCCATCGGACACCCAGAGCTCCTGGCCCGCCGAGTCCGGTACAAGGAAGTACAGCTTTGCACCGCTCGGGGTCAGGTCGATCGGCGTCACGTCCGCCTGGTTGAGGTCGCCGAGCATCGTCACCGCGAGCAGCGTCCGGTCCTCCAGGGCCTCGACGCCAGGCACGCGCATTCGCCGGCGCCGGGCGGTCGCCCACTTGCTGAGGTTCCACGGGGAGGCGTCCCGGGGGAGCGTTGTGTCGGGCATCTCTCGAGACCTCATGTGTGATCTGGGGACAACCGTGACTGGCGGGCCGGCCGAGCACGGCGCCCTTGACGACAAGGCGCGGGCTTCGATCCTGGGCGCGCGGACGCGCCGGAGCGCCGCGAAGCACGATCGCATTGCGACCTGATTTTCTTATAACTAGACGACAGGTGGTTCGCAAGCGCGAGCCAGAGAGGCTATTTGGCTTCGAATTGATTTGTTCGGCACCGTTTTTTCGTGATCCGGGAGAGAATGTCAAGACCGCAGTGCATGTCCTTGAATCTTCCGATGTATCTGAATTCCAGGACGCACTTCACTACGGAAAGACAAACAGCAAGCGCGTCTGTTAATGAGAATTAACGGAAGCGCTCATGCTTCCCAGACCGGCGCCAGGTACGCTAGGGCATAGTGTGAGCGTGGTACCTCGTGGAAAAGAGCGTGAGGGGCCTGATCGTGAGACGGTTGTGGAGCCAGACGGCAACCCTTCTCCTGATGGCGTGCGCGGGCTGCGGCGCTCCTGGGAACGTGGCACCGCCGGGTGAGGAGCATGCAGTCGGGGATGAGGCGCACGTCACGGTTCGCGCCGAAGCGGCCAAGCAGGGGACGTTGACGAAGACCATCGCGGGACTGGGGCGTTGCGAGGCGCTCCCGGATCACATCGCGACGCTCACCCCCGCGATCCAGGGGCACGTGCACGAGTTGCTCGTCAGCCAGGGCGAAGTCGTGACGAAGGGCGAACCGATCGTCGAGCTCGATAAGTCGGTCGCGCAGGCGGACCTCGCGGAGAAGACGGCGAGCCGCGACGGATTGACGGCCTCGCTCGCCCTGCTCAAATCGCTCCCACGCCCCGACGAGCGCCGGGCCAACGAGCTGGCCGTCGACCAGGCCAGGGTGGCCGTCGAGCGCGCCCGGGCCCTGGTCGACAGTTTGGAATCGCTCCGGCGGGACGGCAACCTCGCGTCCAAGGTGCAGCTCTACGACGCCCAGAAGGCGCTCGAAGGCGCGGAGCTCCAGCAGCGGTCCGCCGAGGCGACGCTGAAGGCGATGATGATTGGCCCAAGGCCGGAGGCCGTGACCGAAGCCGAGGGAAAGATCAAGACCGCGGACGCGCTGGTCGACCTCTCCCGGACGAACTTGAACTATCACACGATCCGGGCGCCGATTGATGGAGTGCTGGACAGTCTGACATGCCACCCGGGTCAAACGATCGCCGCTGGCAGCCCGATCGGCGACGTCGTCGACACGCGGCAGGTGTTCGCCGCGGTCTGGCTCCCGACCTCGTCCGCGTCCATGGTGCACATCGGGCAGTCCGCGCGCGTGCGGGCTGACGTTGCCCGAGACGACATGGCGGACACTTCGGCCGAGGAGGGAGAGGCGATCGAGGGCAAGGTCACTTTCGTGGGGCGAGTGGCGGACCCGCAGACGGGAAACCTGCCGGTGCGCATTTTCGTGGATAATCGGACGGGCCGGTTCACGCTCGGGGAGTCGGTCCGAGTGTCGATCATCGTGGGTGAACGGAAGGATGTCCTCCAGGTCCCGGCGACCGCACTCCTGGACCTCGGCGAGGGGCCCGTGCTCAACATTGTCCGAGAAGGCAAGTCGGTCGTGCTCCATCCCGAGGTCGGGACGTCGCAAGACGGATGGGTGGCCGTCTCGGGCACCGACCTGAAGGAGGGCGAGCCAGTGATCGTCGAGGGTGGATATAACCTGCCCGAGGGGACGCCCGTGAAGCTCGTCGAAGCGAAGTCCGTGACCCAGGCGGAGACTCGCGAATGAGCCTCGCCGGCGATCCGAAAACCGAAGGTCCTCCCCACGAGTTTGGCGGTATCAATCTCGTCGCCCGGGCCAGGCCGTTCTTTGGGCTAATTGCGCTCACCACGACCCTGCTGACTGCGTTCGGGGTTGTTGCAATGCTGCGCATGCCCAGCGGCATTTATCCCGAGGTCGCGTTTCCCCGGGTCGTCGTGATTGCCCAGACACCGGGCCTCGCGGTCAAGGATGTCGAGGTGGCGGTGACCCGGCCCATCGAGGAGGTCGTTGGCATCGTCCTGGGCGTGGTGCGCGTGCGTTCGAAATCAGTCCGAGGCGCAGCCGAGCTCTCGATCGACTTCGCCCCCGACACGAATATGATTCAGGCGCTCAATGATGTTCGCGCCCGCATGGCCGAAGTCGGCGCACAGCTCCCGCCAGGTACGACGACGATTACCGAGCGGCAGACTCCTTCGGTCTTCCCGATCATCTCCTTCGTCGTCACCGGCGGCCGCGACCCTTCGGCACTTCATGATTATGCCTATTACGACCTGCGGCCTCGAATCAGCCGCATCCCCGACGTTTCCTACGTGACGGTTCAGGGGGGCGACGTCCGCGAGATCATCGTCGAGGTTGATCCGCAGCCTCTCGCCTCGGCCAACCTCTCGATCGCCGACGTGGCCGACCGGCTGAACAAGGAGCATCGACTCAAGGCCGTGGGCCGCCTCGATCGCGGAGCGCTTCAGTATCAGGTGCTGGCCGACACCCTGGCGACCGACCCGCTCGACCTGGAGGATCGGGTCATCGCCGAGCGGAACGGCCAGTCGATCCGCCTCCGCGACCTCGGGCGCGTGACGATCGGACACGAGGACCGGACAATGGCGATCCGGTCCAACGGCAAGGACGCGGTCGCCCTGACCGTCTTCCGCCGCCTCGGCGGCAACGCCCTGGCCGTGTCGCGCGCTCTGAAGGAGGTGCTGGCGGACGCTGCGAAGAGCGCCCCGCCCGGCGTGGCGATCCATCCCATCTATGATCAGGGGCTGCTGGTTCGCACGGCCATCGCCAATGTCCGCGACGCCATCATCATCGGCGGGCTGATGAGCGTGGCCGTCCTGGTGCTGTTCCTCAAGAGTTTTCGCGCGACCCTGATCGCCGCACTCTCGATTCCGCTCAGCCTCATCATCAGCTTTGTCTTCCTGCACCTGACCGGAGACACGCTCAACTTGATGTCGCTGGGCGGCCTCGCCGTGGCCATCGGCCTGATCATCGATGACACCGTGGTCGTGATCGAGAACATCGCGCGGCACCTGGCCGAGGGGCAGACCGGCGACCTTGCCGTGGACCGGGCCAGTCGCGAGATCAGCGGCGCGGTGATCGGCTCGACCCTGACGACGATCCTCGTCTTCGTCCCCCTGGCATTCGTCCGCGGGGTCGTCGGCCAGTTCTTCCAATCGCTGAGCATCTCTCTGACCGTCGCGCTGGTGGTCTCGATGATCGTCAGCCTTACGATCATACCGGTCCTGGCCGCCCGTTTCCTGGGCCGTCGGCCGATGCCGACGACGGGCCCTGTCTACAACCGGCTGGCGGACGTCTACGAGCATGCGTTGAAGTTCGGCCTCCGCTTCCCCAAGACGATCATGCTGCTGGCGCTCCTGGCGGTGGTGCCGGGCTGGGTCCTCTTTCGCGGACTGACAATCCCGCTTGGAACGCATTCCATTGAGATCCACGCGATCGAGACCGGTTTTATGCCCGATATGGATGAGGGTGCGTTTGTGCTCGACTACAACATGCCGGTTGGCACCTCGCTGGCCCAAACTGACAAAGTGCTGCGCCGGGTTGAGGACGTGCTTCTGCGCACGCCCGACATCTCCGGCTATATCCGCCGGACAGGCGCCGAGTTGGGGTTCTTCGCCACGGAGTCTTACACCGGCGATATCCTGGTTAGCCTGAAGCCGCCCGGCCTACGCCGCCCGGCCAGCGAGCTCTTCGACGCCCTGCGCGAGGAGCTCAAGGACGAAGTTCCAGAGCTGGAGACCGAATTCGTGCCGCTGATCCAGGACCAGATCAACGATCTGGCAGGCGTTGACAGTCCCATCGAGGTCAAGGTTTTCGGCCCCGATTTCGCAACCCTCCGCACGCTGGCCGAGCAGGTCGGCAAGGTTGTGGAGGAGGTCCCGGGCGCGGCCGACGTCAACCCGCACGTCTATCTCGGCAACCCCGATATCATCGTCCGGCCCGACAGCGTCCAGACCGCCCGCGTTGGCCTGACCGAGATGGATGTCGAGTCTCAGCTCAACGCGGCGCTCTACGGGCAGGTGGCGAGCACCGTTCCGGAGCAGGACCGCATGACGAAGATTCGCGTCCGCTACCCCGATCGGGTCCGGTACGACCGCGAGCGCCTGGCTCTCTTGCCGATCAGCCTGGCGACGGCGACCATCGCCGCCGGGGGCACGAGCGCCTCGACAGCTCCCGGGGTCGGCTTCGTCCCGCTCAGTCAACTGGCGACGATCCGCACCCTCCGGAGTCCCAACGAGCTGTGGCGTGAAAATCAGCAGCCCGTCATCACCGTGTCCGCCGAGTTGGAAGGCCGCGACCTCGGCTCGGTCAACCGTGAGCTGCGCGCGAGGCTTGCCGATGTGAAGTTCCCGCCCGGATACCGCTGGGAACTGGCGGGGAGCTACCGGGCGCAACAAGAGTCGTTCGCCAGCCTTCTGACGGTCCTGATCGTGGCGGCCGCGCTCGTGTTCCTCTTGATGGGGTTTCAATTCCGGAGCGTGATCCTGCCGATCCGGCTCTTCCTCGTGCAGCCCATTTCCCTGGTCAGCGCCCTGTTCGCGCTCTGGATCACCGGCACGCCGCTCAACGTCTCGTCGTTCATGGGGGCAATCCTGCTGATCGGTCTGGACGTAAAGAATGAAATCATCCTAATCGAGTACATCGGCCAGCTCCGCGAGGAGGGGATGCCGCTCCATGAGGCCCTGATCAAGGCCGGGCGTACCCGGTTCCGTCCGATCCTCATGACCAGCCTCTGCACGATTCTGGGGCTTGTCCCGTTGGCCCTGGGCATGGGGCCGGGCGCGCAGATGCAACAGCCGTTGGCGATCGCGGTCATCGGCGGCCTGATCACCAACATGCTCCTGACCCGGCTGCTCATCCCGGTCGGATACCTGGTGCTCGCCGGGCGCCGGGGTGCGACGTCCGCGTAAGGGGCAGGCGATTGCGACGTTGCGGAGGCGGTCATGGCACGAGTCCTTGTCGTTGAGGATCAGAGGAAGCACCTCGAGTCTCTTCAGCGCGGGTTGGAAGCGGAGGGTTATGAGGTCCTCACTGCGGTGACGGGGCAAGAGGGTTACGAGGCGGCGCGGACGAAGGCGGTTGACGCTGTCGTGCTTGATCTCATGTTACCCGAGAGACACGGCCTCGACGTCCTGCGCGACCTACGCGCCGGCGGATTCGCGAAGCCGGTTTTGATCCTGACGGCATTGGATTCGGTCGAAGAGCGAGTTCAAGGACTGGACAGCGGGGCCAACGACTACCTGATCAAGCCATTCGCATTCGCCGAGCTGCTCGCAAGGCTCCGCGTGCTTCTCCGCCGTGAGCCGGGCGAGCGATCGCTCTACTTGCGTGCCGGCGACCTGGAGATGGACGTGCTGGCACGGCGCGTTTGGCGCGGTGGGGTCCGCCTCGACCTGACCGGCCGCGAGTTCGAGCTGCTAGAGTACCTTCTGCGCCACAAGGAAGAGGGAGTGACCCGCGACATGATCGCCCGGGACGTCTGGAACGAGTCCACGGGCGCACTGACCCGGATTATCGACGTGTACATTAATGCTTTGCGCAAAAAGATCGAGCGCCCTGATCAACCGGCGCTCATCCATACCGTGCGCGGCGTTGGCTACGCCTTGAGGGAAAACCCATGAGGCAGGTCAGCATTCGCTGGCGGCTGACGCTTTGGTACGGCGCCGTTCTGTCCCTGATCTTGATTGCGTTTAGCACGGCCGTTTACCTCATGATGCGCCATGACCTTCTCTCGCTAACGGATGCTGCGCTGGCTGAGGAGCTGGCCGATTTCAGCGGCGACGTCGGGCGGTGCCGGAGCCCAGAGGAGGCTCCGGAAGAACTGGCGTTGCGTTACAGCAGCCACGAGGGCTATGAGTTCCAGGTGACTGCACTGTCCGGTCAACCAATCTTTCGGAGCGACCGGCTCAGTCCTACCGAGTTGCCGGTGCCGGAACGGATCGGGTGGCACGATCAGGCGTCGTTCGCGAACGCAGCGCTCGCTCACCTGGGCCGCATGCGGACCACAGTCCGCATCGTCCCCGGGCCGACCGGCCCGGTCGTGGTTCAAGCGGCGGTCTCGCTCGCGCCGACCGACCACGCCCTTCGGGAACTGCTGGCGGTTCTTCTGTCCGTCGGACCCTTGGCATTGGCGGGCACGCTTGGCGGCGGTTACGTCCTCGCGCGCCAGGCGCTGGCTCCCGTCGACCGGATGGCGGCAACGGCCGCCGAAATCACCGCCGCGCGCCTCGACCGACGGGTGGATGCCGCCAACGACGGCGATGAACTGGGGCGCCTGGCCCATACGTTCAACGATATGATCGCGCGGTTGCAACGGTCCTTCGAGCAAGTCCGGCAGTTTACCGCGGATGCTGCCCACGAGCTCAGAACGCCGCTGGCCATGATGCGCACCGAGGCCGAGGTTGCACTGCGCTCCCCACGCGAACCGGTGAACGATGGGAGAGTCCTCGAGAGCCTACTGGAGGAGATCGAGCGTCTCACAAGGCTCGTCACGCAACTGCTCTTTCTCTGCCGGGAAGACGCCGGCCTCGGCACGGGAGCTGTACAGGCTGTCCGCCTCGATGGAATCATCAGGGATGCCGCCGACCATATGCAGGTCGCAGCCAGGGATAAGGGCCTGCGTTTGGAGGTGGTCGACCCCACACCGTGCTGGGTTCAGGGGAGCGCCGACCGGCTACGTCAGCTTCTCTTCAACCTGCTGGACAACGCCATCAAGTTTACGCCCCCAGGAGGAACGGTGACCATCGGGTGCGACACCCCGAACGGACGCGCAATCATCGTGGTGGCTGACACTGGCACGGGAATTCCTCCCGAGCATGTCCCCCGCATTTTTGACCGCTTCTATCGCGTTGACCCGGCACGCGCAGGCGAGACGGACGGAACGGGACTCGGGCTCGCCATTTGCCGCTCGATCGCGGAAGCCCATCATGGGGATTTGCGCCTCGAAAGCGATCCGGGGCGGGGAACCCGGGTCACGCTGACGCTACCGACGCACATGCAGGCCGTTGCAGCTTCCGCGGAGCGTTTTACTTGACAAAAAAAGGGTCAGGAGCCGTTGATTTGGACAACGGCTCCTGACCCCTTTTTCTGTTCTGTTCTCCATGCAGGCAGTTGCAGCTTCCACGGAGCGTTTTACTTGACAAAAAAAAGGGTCAGGAGCCGTTGATTTGGACAACGGCTCCTGACCCCTTTTTCTGTTCTGTCCCCTTTTTCTGTTCTGTCCCCGTCTCATTGGATTTTAGGGTAGCGGGTCCGCCGGAGCTGCCGATGGGAAAAAAGGTTCAAAAATTGCGGGAAACCTGGGGAGAAGAAGCTACAATAGGAAACCATGGCGTATTGCGCCCCGCGGTCCCTCCCTGCGCCTCCGCATTGATTGAGTCCGTACGGATTTTCCTGCCGCTCGATCGGGAGCTCGAACTCATGAAGGTGGCCCGCCTTGCCTGCGCTGTCCTCCTCGTGATTGTATGCGAAACGTGCCCCGCGCTCAGTGCCCCGCCGCAGCGTGCGTCGGAGCCGACATGGACCGACGCTCAGCGCACGTACTGGGCGTTCGTGCCCCCGAAGCGGCCTGAGGTGCCGAAGGTGCAGGGCAGGGCATGGGTCCGCAACCCGATCGACGCGTTCATCTTGAGCCAGGTGGAAGCCATGGGGCTGGCTCCCGCCCCCGAGGCCGATCGGGCGACGCTCATCCGGCGCCTGCGATTTGACCTCACAGGCTTGCCGCCGACGTTCGAGGAGGTCGAGGCGTTTGTGAATGACCCTCGTGCGGATGCGTACGAGCGGCTGGTTGACAGCCTGCTCAAGAGTCCCGAGTACGGTGAGCGCTGGGGACGTTTCTGGCTCGACCTTGCCCGGTTTGCGGAGAGCGACGGGTTCAAGAGCGACAAGACCCGGCCGACGGCCTGGCGGTACCGCGATTGGGTCATCGATGCGCTCAACAACGACATGCCTTACGACCGGTTCGTCCAGCTCCAGCTTGCGGGCGACGAGGTGGCGCCCTATGACGCGAGCGCGTTTGTCGCCACGGGCTTCAACCGGAACTGGCCGTTCGAGGACAACAACAAGGTGCCGGGGCTGTCGCGTCAGTTGATGCTCGACGATATGACGGACACGACGGGCGCGGTGTTCCTCGGCCTGACGATCGGCTGTGCCCGCTGCCACGACCACAAGTATGATCCGATCAGCCAGAAGGACTACTACCGCATTCAGGCGCTCTTTGCGGCGAGCACTCCGAAAGATGATTTCGCGGTGGCGTCGCCGTTTGAGCAGGCGATGCGAGCGGCCGTGGAGGCGGAGCAGAAGGCGCGGATCCGGCACGTCAAACACGCGATCGAAGTGATCGAGCGTCCTTACATCGCGCCCTTGATCAAGGAGAAGCTGGCGCAGCTCCCGCCTGAAGTGCGCAAGGCGTTCGAGACCGCTCCGGAGGAACGGACGGCGGTGCAGGAAGACCTCGTGATGCAGTACGCGCCGCAGATGACGGTGCCGCCGGCCAAGATCGAGGCGGCCATGGGGGATTCCGACCGCAAGCAATGGAACGTGCTGGGCGCGGAGATGAAGGATCTCCTTAAAGTCGTGCCCGCCAACGCTCAGACCGCGAGCGGCATGACCGACACGGGGCACGAGGCGCCCGTGGTCCGGATGTTCCACAAGGGGAACTTCGCCAATCCGGGTGAGGAAGTAGGGCCGGGGTTCCTGTCGGTGCTGTCGGATCGGTCGGACGCGAAGGCGTTTCCCGAGCCGCCGTCGGGGACGTCGGGCCGTCGCAAGGCACTGGCCGAGTGGATCACGAGCGCTGATAACCCGCTGACGGCACGCGTGATGGTCAACCGGCTCTGGCAGAACCACTTCGGCCGCGGGATCGTCGCCACGCCCAGCGACTTCGGTGCGCAGGGGACGGAGCCGTCGCACCCTGAGCTGCTCGACTGGCTCGCCACCGAGTTCCGTGCGCGAGGTTGGAGCCTCAAGGCGATGCACCGGCTGTTGGTGACGAGCGCGACGTATCGCCAGTCGAGCGTCGCGCCTGCGAAGTCGCTCGGAGTGGATCCCGACAACACGCTCTTCACCCGCATGTTCCGCCGCCGTCTCGAGGGGGAGGCGGTTCGCGACGCGTTGCTCGCGGTCTCGGGTCAGCTCGACCATCGCAGGCGTGGGCCCAGCGTTTTCCCGGACCTCCCGCCGGGCGTTGAGACCCGAGGCGGGTGGGCGCGGTCGGCCTCGGCCGAGGATCGCAATCGTCGGAGCGTTTATGTGTTCGTGAGGCGCAACCTGAAGTATCCGCTCTTTGATGCGTTCGACGCCCCCGACACGAACGTCACCTGCCCCGAGCGCAACGTGAGCGTGAACGCACCGCAGGCCCTGATGCTGCTGAACTCGTCGTTGATCGTCGAGCAAGCTTGCCACCTGGCTGGCCGCGTGCTCGCGACCGCCGCCGATCGGCAGGATCCCGCGCAGCTCGTGACACGGACTTATCGGCTCGCGCTGGGCCGCAGCCCCGATGCTCAGGAACGACAGCGGGGTGTCACGTTTCTGGAGGAGCAGCCCGGCTTGATCAGCGAACGTGCGAGTGGTTCGCAAGGTGTCGAACTGCCCCATCCCCTCCCCGAGGGCTACGACCGGGCCCAGGGTTCGGCGCTCGTCGATTTCTGTCACGCACTGCTGAACCTCAACGAGTTTGTATTCGTCGACTGACGGCCCAGGACGCGCACGGAGTCCTTTTCCCATGATCCCGCATACGCAGTGGGTTTACACTCGTCGCGACTTCCTGACAAAGGCCGGCCTTGGTTTCGGCGGCCTGGCGCTGTCGGCGCTCTTGGCGGAGGAGTCGCGGGCCGACACGGTTGAGGTCGACCCACTCCAACCCCTGGCCGGCCGGCCGCCGCATTTTGCCCCGAAGGCGAAGCGGTGTGTGTTCCTGTTCATGGAAGGCGGTCCGAGCCATATTGATTTGTTCGACCCCAAGCCGGAGTTGTCGAAGCATCACGGCGAGCCCTTGCCGCCGAGCTTTGGCAAGGTGTTCACGCCGATGGGGGTCGGCGGCAATGCGCTCCTGGCGAGCAAGCGGAAATTCGCTCAGCACGGCGAGAGCGGGATGTGGGTCTCGGACTGGTATCCAAATGTCGCCAAGGTCGTCGACGATATCGCACTGGTGCGCTCGATGTGGGCCGACGGCGTGAACCATGTCGGCAGCGTCTGCCAGATGAACACCGGCAGTATTCTGGCCGGCCGCCCGAGTTTGGGGGCGTGGGTTACCTACGGCCTGGGCACGGTGAACCAGGATTTGCCGGCGTTTGTGGTCATGGCCGACGCGGCGGAGCCCGTCGGTGGCCCGAGGAACTGGGGCAACGCGTGGCTCCCGGCCACGTTCCAGGGGACCCCGTTCCGCAAGGACGGCCCGCCGATCCTGCACCTTGCACCGCCGGGCTCGGTCACCGACGCTCAGCAGCGTTCCAAGCTTAGCTTGATCGCCGATCTGGATCGTCATCACGCCGAGTCACGTGCCGACGACTCGCGACTGGCCGCACGGATCTCTGCCTACGAGCTCGCCTACCGCATGCAGGCCCGAGCCCCCGAGGCGGTCGACCTGTCCCAGGAGACGGCCGAGACGAAACGGCTGTACGGGCTCGACGACCCGCGCTGCAAGGACTTTGGCGCGATGTGCCTGCGTGCCCGCCGGCTCATCGAACGGGGCGTGCGGTTCGTGCAGCTCTACTGCGGGTCAGGCAGCCAGTGGGATGCCCACCGCGACATCGAAGGCAACCACGGCAAGCTCTGTCCCCGGAGCGACCAGCCCGTCGCGGCGCTGATCATCGACTTGAAGCGCCGGGGGCTGCTCGACGACACCCTCGTCGTCTGGGGCGGCGAGTTCGGCCGTACGCCCATGAGCGAGAAGTCCGACGGCCGCGACCACAATCCTTACGGGTTCA
Organism: Singulisphaera sp.; assembly: GCA_027451445.1. Classification (GTDB taxonomy): domain Bacteria; phylum Planctomycetota; class Planctomycetia; order Isosphaerales; family Isosphaeraceae; genus DAIDJG01. The sequence goes on along the minus strand of DAIDJG010000361.1, from coordinate 41,033 downwards.
GCATGTTCCTCGCCGGTGGCGGCATCAAGCCGGGGATCACGGTGGGGGCCACGGATGAGTTTGGCCTGCGAGCCGTCGAAAACCGAATTCATGTGCATGATTTGCATGCGACGATGCTCCACCTGATGGGCCTGGACCACAAGCGGCTGACGTTCCTACATGATGGGCGCGATGAACGGTTGACAGTGAATGGGGGCAGGGTGGTCAAGGAGTTGCTGGCGTAACGATCCGCTGCAAAAAGCCGGGGCGTAGCCGTGTTCTTGCGAGCGACACGGCCTCTTCAGGCTCTGAAGAAATCCATTAAGTTATGCGGGATTTCCGCAGTTGATCATCCAGGGTGTTCCGAATCGGTCGACGAGCATGCCAAAGCGCTGGGCCCAGAAGGTTTCCTGGAGCGGCATCCGCACGGTCCCGCCTTCCACGAGCGCATTGAACATGCGCTCGGCCTCGGCAGGGTCGTTGGTGTTGAGCGTTACGGAGAAGCCCTGAGGCTTCTCGTAGTAGCCCGGGGGTGCATCGGCGCCCGAGAGCACATCGTCGCCGACTGCGATCGTGGCATGGATCACCTTCGACTGCCAATCGGGAGGCATCCGTTCGGCCATGGGGGATTCGCTGAATCGCATCAGCATCACAAACTTGCCTCCGAGGCACTCGGTGTAGAACGTAAAGGCCTCCTCGCACTGACCGTTGAATGACACATACGGCTTCAGTTGCAACATAGACGCCTCTCCTCGAAAGGGGAACCGCCGGAAGTTCCTGTATCCGAAGCATGATACTCTGCGCCGGTTGTCATTGGGGAGAGGTGGTCCGGGCAAGGAAAAGATCGAGGCGCATTCACGATAAGCTGAGTGCCGCGTTGAACTGGCGGCGTACACGCTTGGACCGGAACCTCCTTGCAACAAACGGTCGGGCCCCTCGACCTCACGCTCCCTCCGGAAATGCGGAGCAATCGTGAAGCCGAGGGGCCGAATTTTGGGGTTCCCTTGCGCGGCGTTCAGCGGGTGAAAGTCAACCCCTGATCATTCGGCCCGCCGCCGATCAGTTTGAACTGGAAACCACTGTCGCCGGCGCCGGACACACGGCCCACAATCGCCAGGCCATCGCTGCTCACCATTGTCAGAAGTCCCGAGCCGGTCGTGTATGTGCCCGAGAACGACTTTGGAGCACCTTGGCCGGTGGTGGCCCAGTTGAAATGGCCGTCTGGCTGGAGGTTCAGGTCGATGGATGTGCCACCGCTGCCCTTTGCGTTCCAATGACCCGTCAGGTCCGATGGCGGGGGCGTCGCGGGTTGCGCCGCGGCTGCGGGGGCGGCCGCTCCTGGAGCTGAGACTGGCGGAGTCACCGCGGGCAAGCCGGCCGAACCCGCTGCCGGAGCGGCACTTGCTGAGGTCGACGGCGGTGTAAGCTGCGCGAGCAGTTGGAGCGACACCTGATCGTCCGGTTGGAGCCGCACGACCTGGCGGAGCTGGTTGATCGCGGCGTCTGTCGAGCCCATGGTGACGTACAGGTACGCGGCAACGAACCGCGCCGACGCGGCGTTGGGGTTCAGGGAGCTGTACTGCTCGAGGGCCCGGAGTTGAGTCGTGAATGTGTCGACATTGGGGTAGAACCCGACCAACGTGGCCCAGTTCCAGCCGGGCCCGGCCGTCAAGACCGCGTAGAGCGCTGCGGCGGACTCGGAGTAACGGCCTTGTGCAAACAGGGTCAACGCACGGAACTCATGGAGGTCGACGTCGTTAGGGAGGGCCTGAAGGGCTTCGTCAGTCAGTCGCTGTGCTGTTGGGTAGTCGCCCGCTTTGAAGGCATCACGCGCTGCGGTGAACTTGGACGTCGCCGTGTCGACCGTCGATTGATTCGGCGTCTGCGACCCGACCGCGATCGGCTGGCCGTAGTCGAGGGTCGAGACCGCCGCCGTGGTGGTGTAGTAAGGGTTCATGTACGAAGAGTAACCGTACGTGTAGGGCCAGGTTCCCAAACCCCAGGACGGCATCCCATATCCGAGAAGCCCGCTGCCATATCCGTAGCCGCCGTAGCCGAGGCCGTAACTCCCGAGCCCATAGCCGCCGTATCCATAGCCGCCGTACCCGCCATATCCGCCGTAACCGTAGCCGCCGTAGCCTCCGAGGAGCCCATAGCCCAACCCAAAGCCGAGCCCAGAGCCGAGGCCGAACAGCAGTCCGTTGCCGAAGCCGCCGTAGCCGAGGCCGTATCCGCCATAGCCGCCGAGGCCGTACCCGCCATATCCGCCGTAACCACCATAGCCGCCGTAGCCTCCGGCATACCCACCGTAGCCGCCGTAGCCTCGGCCATATCCGCCGTAGCCTCGGCCATGCCCGCCCCAGTAGCCGTGGTGCCAGTTGCCAAGGTTATTGTTGACGTTGTTGAAGTTGTTGTTATTGACGAAAGTTCGATTGCCGCCGACTCGGTTGAAGTTGTTGCTCATCACGCCCTGGCGGGCGAGGCCGAGGTTACGCGTACCTCCGACGCCGTTGATATGGCTGCCCATCGCCCCTTGGCGCGCGAAGCCGAAGTTATTATGCATCCCGCCGACAGGGCCTCGGGCGCCGGCGTTCACGCCAGAAAAGCCTCGTGAGTACCCGAAGTTGGATCCTCCACGATGCACCATTGGGCTGCCAGCACCCGAGAAGCCTCGAGCGCCTCCCGGCATCCCACCACGCATCGCGGGGGAGCCCATGTGGGGAGCTGCCATTCTGGGTGCGCCCATATGGGGAGCCGCCATTCTGGGTGCGCCCATATGGGGCGCGGCCATATGGGGAGCCGCCATGTGGGGCATCGCCATATGCGGAGCGCCGTGGAACCCACCGCCGTGGAACCCACCGCCGTGGAACCCACCGCCGCCGTGGAACCCACCGCCGCCGTGGAACCCACCGCCGCCATGACCACCGCCGCCGTGACCACCGCCGTGCGCGGAGACAGCAACAGGGAGCGTCAGTACGGCTGTCAGCGTGAGCGCTACGACCCTAAGTCGCGTATTCATGATCGCACCTCATTGTGGTGTGTTTTCGAGGTGGAACTGCTTCGGGTCTTGAAGGTCCCGGGGGAAACCAGTGGCCTAGTTGCAGATCGTCGCCTCGCCTGCAAGCTCAAGTGTACCCCTCTCACGACGGTCGTGCGAGGCTCTCGGGTCGTGAACTTGCCCTCGTTGAGCTTTCTACGTCCGCCATGCCGCGAAGATCGAAAGTTCTTGGTTTTCTTATAAGGGCAAACGCCGTTCCAAACTTGGCTGGCCAGAATAGTCCAGCTCCCTGTCAACCGCTATGGCGGCGTAATCTTTAGGGGAGGAGAGCGAGAATCAAGGCCGAAAGTTTGGCTCGCAAGAGGTTCAGAGACAAAGGTTTCGGGGCGGCAATGATCCCGGGCTTAGCGCCCAGTAGGCAGGTTCAAGCCGAGCGCGCGGGCGTTGCGGGTTGTTGGGAGGCGGGGGATGAGACACGGGCGAGCGTGAGTATTCTGGTGCAATCGCCCGTTTTCGACGGAATTCTGGCGGGCCGACGATTCACGGCCGTTCGCGCGAATGTGACTGGCCGGACGGCGATCCGGCCGCCGGTCAAGCGCACGGCAATAGGCATGTCAGGATGTCGCCGAGGCGCACGAGGACCGATCGAAGTGTGTGCGTCTTCTCTGACGGGATATTCGGCTGGCTGCGAACAGCCTTCGCCCCCGATGAGGAGCGACTCGGCGGTTCCGATGTGACGGTCAGCGCCTCGTGCGTTCGGCTTCCGCCCTGGCGATCTTCGAGGGGGCGTTCAGGAAGCATGCGAATGTCGGCGACGCCGGTCTTTCCGGATCGACGGGAGGAAGGCGGAAGCCTCGGCGCACGGTGCTGTCGGGATGGCCAGGCTCCTTGACAGTGATCGCGAAGGAACATTCGCGATCGGCGTTGCGGCACTCGACGTCCTTGATCGTGAGCACGCTGCGCCCGCCGGATTCGATGTGTTTCGTCACTTTCTCGAAGCGGCACCCCGGGTTTCCGGGTTTAACCTCGATGTCGCAGCCTTTGGTGCCGAGGCCGGCGACGGAGAGGTCCAGGTTCACCAGGCTAACGACCATTTTGTCGTCGGCGTGGGTCACGACGACGAACCCCAACCAGAGGACCGCGCCCGCGATTCCTGCCAAAGCGGCCATCCTTGACCTGCCTTGCATGCGGCTCCACTCCTTTGTGTGATGCCCCGAACTCCTTGGCGCCGGAGAAGATGGGGACGTCGGCGGACGGCGATCCGCCGCCGGCGCTCGTTTTCGGGGCGAGCGGCAAGTTACCCCGCCTTCGAAAACGACGCAAGGTCAGATGGTGCGACCGCCATCGACAACCACGACCTGGCCGGTCATCAGGGTCGTCCCATCAGCGAGGAAGACGGCGACGTCCGCGATGTCGTCAGGGGTTGCCGGACGCTTCAGCGGGGTGGAGGCCATCGCCTGGTCGACCATATCCTGATGATCAGCCAACCAGCGCGTCTGCACCGGTCCGGGGGCGACGGCATTGACGCGAACCTCCGGTGCGAACGCTTTGGCCAGACTCTTCGTCAGCGTGTTCACCGCACCCTTGCTCGCGGCGTAGGCGATCGAACTGCCCGATCCGGCCACTCCAGCCACCGAGGCAATGTTAACGATGTTCCCGCGACGCGCCTTCAGGTGAGGCATCGCGGCACGGCAACAATAGAAAGTACCCTTCAAGTTCACATTCAAGATCTCATCCCAGACGTTGTCCGTCAGTCCATCGAGATCAACGTGCGGGATGAAATAAGTGGTCGCTGCGTTATTGACCAGAATGTCGAGGCCGCCGAATTCCTCGACCGTACGTTCGATCATCGCACGGACGGCGGTATCATCCGCCACATTGGCGGGGAAGAGAAGGGCCCTCGCCCCGCGCTCCCGGATACCGGCAACCGTGTCTTCAGCATCTTTCTTCGATTTTGAGTAATTCACCGTGATGGCGAATCCCCGCTCGGCAAGCCGCCACGCGACCGCACGCCCGATTCCCGTGGCCGAGCCGGTCACCAGGGCTACTCGTTCAGTGCTCATGGCCAAGAACCTCGCTATGCAATCCGGCAACGACGCGATTCGAATGCGCCCGCTCGACTAAGAGCCTATCTCAGTAGGCACGTCATAGGCCGGAAAAATCAGGGTCCGGGGGGCCTACTGGGATAGGCTCTAATGGAGAAACCGGGTGAGCATCGCCCACCCGGTGTCGTTTTCGAGTACGGGCTCGGTCGGTCCGCTCCCAATAGCGGCTCAAGGTTGGCTCGAAGCGACCGTGTTCCCGGCGCCCGTCTGTCCCTGGCTCGCCCCTCGTGCGACGGCGTTGACGGTCTGCTGCACCGATGGACTCATCCAACTCAGAAGCATCGGCTGTGGCAGCACGCCGAGCGCCACGGTAAGAACGACTAACGGGACAGCGATGACCTTCTCGCGGACGGTGAGATCGGGAAGCCCCTTGTACTGCTCGCTCTTTCCGAGGAACACTCGCTGAAGAGTCCAAAGAATGTACCCTGCGGTGAGAATCACCGCGGCCGCGGACAGGATCGCGAGTGGCCTGTTGTAATTGAACGCCGCGAGCACCACGAAGACCTCAGCGATGAATCCGCAGAGTCCCGGCAGACCCATGGAGCCAAAGAAGATCAGAATCGAAACCGCTCCGTAGATCGGCATGATGTTGAGCAGTCCGCCCAGCTTATTCAAGTCGCGGGTATGGGCACGCTCGTAAATCACGCCAACGAGGAAGAACATGCCCGTGGATGTAATCCCGTGCGCGATCATCATGTACATCGCGCCGTTCACGCCGTAAGCGTAATACTTGCCGGCCCCGGCCAGGTTCATCACCGCCATGCCCAGCGTCACGTAGCCCATGTGACTGACCGAGCTGTAGGCGACCAGTTTCTTGAAGTCGGTCTGCGCCATCGCCACGAGCGCACCGTATAGGATGCTGAAGACCCCGACCACGGCAACGGGAAATGCCCAGTCCTGCGCACCCAAGGGTGCGAGCGGCCAGGCCAGCCGGATGAGGCCGTATCCACCAATCTTGAGCAGCACGCCCGCCAGGATCATGCTGATCGGCGTCGGCGCTTCCACGTGTGCGTCGGGCAACCAAGTGTGGAATGGGAACGAAGGTAGCTTGATGCAGAAGCCGATGAAGAAGAGGATGAAGACCAGTTGCTGGATGTTGTGGGTGTAGTAGCCCGTGGTTGAAGCGATGCGCGTCATCTCAACGATGTCGAACGAGTGGCCGCTGAAGCCCGTCGTCGTGAGAGGGCTCTCGAAGAAGTACAGGATCAGTACGGCGACAAGAATGAACACCGATCCGAATAGCGTGTAGAGCAAGAACTTGATCGCCGCGTATTCCCGTCTCGGACCGCCCCACACCGCGATGAGGAAGTACATCGGCAGAAGCATGACCTCGAAAAACACATAAAACACAAACAGGTCAAGAGAAAGGAACACTCCCATCATGCTCGCCGTCAGCAGGAGGAAGAGCGAAAAGTATCCCTTGACTTGTTTATCGATGCCCCACGATGCGAGGCACGCAAGCACGCTGACCAGTCCCGTAAGCAAAACCAGGCTGAGGCTGATGCCATCCATGCCGAGGTAGTACTGGATGTTGAAGTACGGGATCCACGGACGACGAACCATCAGATCCGACTGGGCCGCGCCCGGTTCCTCGTGGACGTCTGCGTCTCCCTCCACACTGTCGGCCTTCACCTGATTGACCTTGGCCCGTGCCTCCAACGATGCCGAAGCACTCGAGTTCGGGGCGACATACTCGGCGAACGCGACAAGCGTCAGCGCGAACGTGACAATCGTCGCGGCGAGCGATACCCCTTTGATGGCCAGTTCCATCGACTTCGGGATAAAGAGGACGGCCACGGACCCGATCAGCGGGATCAACCAGAGTAAGGTCAGCAGAACGAGGTCGCTCATGACTCGGGTGTCTCAGGATAATGGTGGGCCACACCCACCGGTCGTTCATTCTTGGAGAATACGAGGGGATGGCCCCTCACGTCACGTCAATGGTTTGGAACTCGCTCAACCCCTGATCCAGGCGAAGACTCCAACAAACAGGCCGACCAGGGCAACGGCCAGGAACATCAGGTAATTCCGGAGGCGGCCCGTTTGAATCGTCCGTCCCCAGTCGCCCGTCACGTAAACGACCTTCGCGACCAGATTCACCAGTCCATCGACCGCGATCTTGTCGAAGATCCCTTCCATCCGGCTCAGGAGCGCGGTGAGGTGGGCCGACCCGTTGACCACCCCGTCGATCACGCGCTTGTCGAACTCGGTGCAGAGACGCCCGAGCGCGAGCGTAGGCTGGACGAGGACAGCGTTGTAGATCTCGTCGAAGTACCACTTGTGGGCAAGGAAGTTGTACAGACCGCTAAATCGGTGGGCCGCCTTTTGCGGGTCGAATCGGCGCCGAAACGCCACCGGAACGTTGTATCGGCGCTGAGGAGCCCAGAACGGAACGATTGCAGCCCAGGGAGGAGCGTAGTAGGCGAGACCAGCGCCAATGCCCGCAGTGGCGATCACGATGGACGATGCGAATGCGATCCAGTGGACGGACCACGCATCAGTCGACCGGACGGGGGCTCCATAGCTCAACATGTACTCGAGCACCGCCTCATCGACAGGCAAGCCAAACCACGCGGTCCATCCCACGAAGACGGAGAAGAATGCAAGCACAAGCAGCGGCACGGTCATGATCGGTTCGCTCTCGTGAGCGTGATCATACGGGTTGCCCGCGTGATGGTCGTCGTGCCCGTGGGCGGAGTGCCCGTGGCCGTGGTTATCCTGAGCCAACGCCGGATAGCCGCGTGGTTCGCCAGCAAACGTCAGGAGCCACATGCGGAACATGTAGAACGCCGTCATCACGGCCCCGACCGCCGGAAGGATAAACAGCATAATATGTTTTAGCTGTCCGGGCTCGACGATAACGCGGTAATAGGCGGCCGCCAGAATCGCGTCCTTGGAGTAGAACCCGCTGAAGAACGGAACGCCCGAGATCGCCAGCGTGCCGACCAGCATCGTGTACGCCGTGATCCGCATCTTCTTGCGCAGGCCGCCGAGCACCGGCATCTCATACGTGTGCACGCTGTGGTAAACGCTGCCGGCACCGAGGAACAAAAGGGCTTTGAAGAAGGCATGCGTGATCAAGTGGAATAATCCCGCCGCCCATCCGCCAACGCCCAAGGCCAGCATCATGAAGCCAAGCTGGCTCACCGTGGAATAAGCGAGCACTTTCTTGTAGTCGGTTTGGACCATCGCGATGGAGGCTGCGATGAACAGGGTAATGCCTCCGGTATAGGCAATGTAGAGCAGCACTTCCTCTGTAAATAACGGGTAGAAGCGTCCGACGAGATAAACGCCCGCAGCGACCATCGTCGCCGCGTGAATCAACGCCGAGACGGGTGTTGGCCCCGCCATGGCATCCGGGAGCCACACGTGAAGCGGGAACTGTGCACTCTTACCCACGCAGCCTGCGAAGACGCCAAGGCCCGCCACGGCGAGCATGAAGTAGGGAATCGTGTAGGTCGTTTTAACCGTCTCGCCTTTCGCGTTCGTCTCAATGAGCTGGACCGGCACCTCATCACCTGCAGAATCGCGGACGATTCGATAGTTCTTTTCGTGACGAAGACGGCTGTCGGACAAGCTATGGTTGAGGTCGCTGATATTGAACGTGCCGAACGTCGTCCAGAGAATGCCGAGCCCGATTAGCATGCCCACATCGCCGACTCGGTTCACGACGAACGCCTTGTTCGCGGCGTCGCAGTTCTTCTTTTCCTCGTACCAGAATCCGATCAGCAGGTACGAGCAGACGCCGACCAGCTCCCAGAAGACAAAAACCATGAAGACGTTGGCCGAAGCGACGAGGCCGAGCATCGAGAAGCAGAACAGCGATAGGTAGGTGAAGAACCGCGGGTAGCGCGGGTCGTCGTGCATATAGCCCATCGAATAAATATGGATGAGCGTCGCAATGAACGTGACCATCAAGAACATGATCACGGTCAGGTTATCGATGTGCACGCCCAGCGGGATCGAGAGACGGCTCGGCGACGGTTGCTCCGCGCTCGCCATTGTGTCGTTGCCGAGCGTGATCCAGTCGAAGCTGCCCTTCCACACGAGGATTTCGTGGGGCTTTTCCGCGTGTTCGGCGTGTTCGTTCCCAGCGGACGCAGGCCCTTCCTGATGGACGGCGTGACCTTTGAACAGGCCCTCGGTCTGTGAGAAATACGACACGAACCCGATGAGGCTGAAGACGAATGCGGTCGCGATCGCGCCGGTGGCGAGGTAGGCGTTGAGCCGGCCCAGCAAGCGAACGAAAAGCAATTGAATCGTGAATGCGATCAGCGGGATAAAGACCGCCGCCACATAGAGCCAAACCTGCCAGCTCATCGCGTCCCCTCAATCAGATCGTGTGCTTTGGCCTGGGTTCGTCTAGGTCGGCACCCTCGGCGCGACCGGCTGAGCCGGCCGAGCCCGCGCAGGGGCCGGGTCGCTTGGGGAGAGGGTGAAATATGTCACAGCCTCCGCGCCATTGCAAGACCCTCGTGCCTCCCGCGACGATCCTTTACGAACCAGGCGGTGGTTAGGCTCGCTTGCCGAGGGCGAGCGGGACCATTACGCTAGTGATCATTGCGACCACGAGAATGCGTCCCAGGAGCGAAAAACGCATGCCGACCGTGACGATTGAAGGGGAGAGTTCAACGCAATCCGAGCCGGGCAAAAAGCTCGTGCTGGTGATCGAGGATGCCGGGATCGACATTCTGCACCGTTGCGGAGGCAACGCCCGCTGTACGACCTGCCGCGTCGAGGTTTTGGAAGGGGACCCCGGGCCGATGGAGGAACTCGAACGGGAGCGGCTGGCCCGCGAGGGGGAACTGGCCCCCAACACTCGTCTCTCCTGCCAAATTCACGTCCAGTCCGACCTCACTGTGCGCGTTTTGCGCAGGGAGTCAACGACCGGTATTCCAGCCGGACCGCGACCCCTGGATTGAGAGGACCGGGTTCGGATAAACGAAGAAGGGTGGCCGCGGAATCGGGCCACCCCCCCTTGGTATTCCAAGCTCAGGTCTAGGACCGTGCTTACTGGGCCTCGGAGCACTTCTTGCAGCGTGCCATGTGGCGGCGAACCTGCCCGCCGCAGCGCTTGCAACGGTGATGCTTGTCCTTTCGAAACTTCTTCTTCCGCGGACGGAACGGCACGGGTCACCTCATGCTTTGAATTAGGAGCGCACTCCGGTTCGACTCCGCGCCGGAGAGAAGGGAATGAGTTTAGCCGATCCACCTCGGATCGAAAAGGGGGATCTCGCGGGCGCGGCGCGCGAGAAACCTTCGTTCCCGACAACCCGTCACCAGGCGCTTAACAAACGTGGGAGTCTGACGAACATGACTAAAGCCGACCTGAATCCGACAACCGACTACAGTGATCTCACATCACCGACTCACCGGCCAGGGTTCCCTCTGCCCACGGCCGAAGCGCTCAACGCGCGCATTCCCAACCTCGATGTAACCGGAATCCTTGGACATGGCGGCATGGGGTTGGTCTACCGAGGCCACCATCCGCTCCTCGATCGCCCCGTCGCCATCAAGGTCGTACGTCCGGATATCAGCGCTGATTTGGAGTTTCAGTCGCGGTTTCTGCGCGAGGCCCGCACGCTTGCGAAACTGCGTCATCCCTACATCGTCACGGTCTACGATTTGGGTAAACTGGGCGATCTTTACTATCTCGTGATGGAGTATGTCGAAGGCTCCAGCTTGCGGCAGAAGCTTGCCGAACGGTCGATCTCGGCGCGTGACACGCTCGATTTCGTTCCCCAGATCGCCGAGGCCCTCCAACATGCACATGAGTCGGGGATCGTCCACCGTGACGTCAAGCCTGAGAACGTGCTGATCGACGCGCGCGGTCGCGTACGGCTTGTCGATTTCGGCCTGGCCACTCTTTTCGGTGCGAAAGCCGTGCGCGACCCGGACGACAATCGTGTGGCGGGCACACCGAGTTACATGGCCCCGGAACAGTTCACGACGCCGGAGACCGTCGATCACCGCGCCGACATCTATTCGACGGGAGTCGTGTTTTACGAAATGCTGGCGGGGTGTCTGCCGAAAGCTGACCATGTGCCGCCATCGAAACAGACGATGTGCGACCCCCGGCTGGATCCGATCGTGATGCGCGCCATTGAACACGAAAGAGATCGGCGCTACCAGCAAGCCCGCCACTTGCACGACGAAGTCACGAGCGTCTCCCGCACGCCGGAGTCCACTATCCGGCTTGAACAACACATCTCAGCGCCAGTCGAGGCCGTATTCGACGCGTGGACGGACGCTCGCGGGATGTCTGAGTGGCTTGCGCCTCGGGACGATTTCGGGCCGACGGACGCCACGATTGACGTGCAGGTCGGAGGCGCTTATCGCGTGCAAATGTACCCGCCGGGTAAAGACGAGCCGTACATCGTGTCGGGCCACTACTGCCGCGTGGAACCACCCCGGTGCTTGAGCTTCACCTGGGCCTGGTCATCGCCCCACTACGAGACACAAGAGACCCAGATCACGATCGAGTTTCAGCCCCGAGGGGGCACGACAAACGTTGTGTTCGTTCACGAGCGTTTCCGCGACCAGGGCCGTCGCGACGGTCATCAGGAGGGATGGACCGGCTGTCTCCAACGCCTGGCGCGGAAGTTGGGCTCCCATCATTGACGCGGGGGCAGAATCTTCAGGCCGGGGACGCCTAGGTCGAGCCGGAAGAGCGCACCGGGGTCTCCGCCTGTGACGTAGAGTTGGTCCATCTTGGGGCCTGCGAAAGCGACGTTTGAAGTCGTCAAGTTTCCGCCGGGGTAGCGGCGAATCATCTCGCCCTTGGGACTGATCACCTGCACCTGGCGCATCCCGTAGTGTGCGACGTAAAGGTTCCCGTCCGCATCGAGGGCGATCCCGTCCGGCTGGTTGTCGATTTGCCCCTCGCCCTTCTCGGGCAGCTTCACGAAGACGCGCTTCGGGCCGAGCTTGCCGGGTGCCTGGATGGGGTATTCAAGGATGTGGTTCTCCTTGCTCTCGCCGACCAGCAGCGTTTTGCCATCGGGCCGTAGGACGATGCCGTTCGGGAAGGCGAGCCCATCGGCCACCGTGTGGGTGACTCCCTTCGGATCGACATAGTGGACTGTGCCGATTCGTTGCCGTTCGTCGGAGCCGCCGGGATCGGTGAAATAGAACCCTCCGGCGGGGTCGAGCGTGAGGTCGTTCGGCCCTCGCAAGGGTTTCCCTTCCGACTCCTTGGAAGCCGGCTCGAGCATCTTGCCATCGGCGGCGAGGTGGAGGACGGCGTGCCGGCTTGCGTCGCAGACGAGATGTGTGCCGTCGGCAAGTACCTTGTGGCCGTTCGGTGCGCCGGTGTCGGCCCACGTTGAAGCTTTGCCTTCGGGGGTTACCTTCGTGATGATCTTCTCGTGCGAGAAGTAGAGGTTGCCCGCGTGATCAACGACGACCCCCTCGCTGTAGTCGCCCGTACGCACGATCTCGACCGGCTTGATCGCGGCGGCCGGCGGCAGGTCGGCACCCAACGCGGGAGCCGTAACAATGAGGGTTGCAACCAATAGGCGCTGACGCATTGGCAGGACCTCGTGGAACTCGCGTATCTGTTCAGGAGTCGTCGCGGTTGGGAGTGTAAATCACCGTGTGTCTCGACGCTACCCGGTTGTGAAGCGGTCGGTGGGGAACCAGAATCGTTGTGGGGATCCGGATCCATTGGCGGATTGATCGTGCGGAGTGTTTCGTGGACGATCGAGAGCAACTCATCGAGTGCCAGCGCGAGGCGGAGAAATGGCTGACGGATCAGCTTGACCGTCCGCTCTGGAATGAAGCCGCGCGGAGCCAGTTAGAACAACTGGCACTTTGGCGAGGTCAACGAGCTCGGCAACTCGAAGCTGTGACCGATGTTGACCCGGCGAGAGAGTGGGATCTGGAGAGCGAGCGGGTCGCGCTCGAGCAGGCAGTCGTTTCCGGGCTGATCAAGGAAGTGGTTGACGGGTTCGTCAGGCAGATTCGGAATCGCGAGCTTGATTGAAAGCGCTTTTGGCGCTCGTGCCAATGAGTCTCTTGGTGTCTCTGCCGATGCCTGATATGAGAAAAACCCGGGGGACTTGCGTCCTCCGGGCTTCGCGGTTTCCGACCGTGTTGCTCTCGGCTCAATACTGATCGGCCGAGACCACTTCGCCGCCCGATGCGGTGACGATGCCGCGGAGGGTAACGAGGTTGATGCTGTCCTTGATGAACTTGACGCTACCGTCGCCGAAGAGGCAGTTCACGCCGCCGGAGTGGAACGAGAACAACTCGTCATTGGCACCAGCGTTGTCTCCCTGAGTGTTGAGGGGGCCCGGGGTGGGGCCGTACGCGCCGACTTCGTGAGGCGGGGGGCTTTGGCCTTTGTTGTTCGGCTGGCCGGAGACGCCCCAACCGCTATCCGGAGCCGCCCAGCGCCAGTAGCGCATGGCGATGCCGCCGCCACCCGCCGGACCGCTGCCACCGCTCCAGAGTAGGACGCTCTCGGTGTAGGGGCTGAGGTAACGCTCGTCGCGTCCCGCGTCCTCACCGAACGCGATGGTGTTGCTGAGGCCGTCGGTGACCTCGCTGATCCTGGTCATGTACGCCTTGAACAGGCCATTGGCACGGGTTGTCTTGTCGCGGTACGGGGTGTCGGGTCCGGCTCCGGAGCCGGGAGTAAGGGTTGGGCTAATGTCGACGTAGACCGTCGGACCGTAGTCCGTGTAGCCGTAACCACGCCCCGCCGCTTGAGAAGCCGGGTCGTTCGGGTCGATCCCGTCACGATCAACGTTGAGACGCGACGAAGATGGGCAGATGAAGAACCGGAACACCGTCGACGCCGCGGTGAAGTTGCCGCCGCCGGCATCGTTGTAGCCGTAGCTGAAGTTGGCCGCATTGTACGTCCCCATTCCTTCCATGTAGGAGATCAGCCGGGACGCACAGCTCCAGTTGCCGTCGACAAACTGGGTGATAGCCGGAGCCACGCCGAAGTTGGTGGACTCAGCGCCGGGGGGGAAGCAGTTGTTGGAGCTCTCGTAGTTGTGGATCGCCAGGCCGATCTGCTTGAGATTGTTGACGCACTGAGCACGGCGGGCAGCCTCACGAGCCGCCTGCACAGCAGGTAACAGCAGGGCGATCAAGACCGCGATGATGGCGATCACGACCAGGAGCTCGATCAGCGTAAAGCCGGAGCGACGAGAACCGATGGACATTGAAGCGATACCTCTGTCGGGGGAAAGGGGGTGAACTTTTCTCTGTTCGTTGAACTATGAACATGGGTTGACGCGGTGTCGATGCACCCAAGGTGCTCCGACCGAGAGAAGCGCGGCAAGTAGACGTCAGGGCAGTGCAAAACCAAGTGGCGGTTGGATGCCGCCTCGGGTACCCTCCGATTCAGTCGTCATTTAAGCGCGACCGTTTACTCGCGCCTTTGGCGGGCGGCGTGAGCTTGAATTCAACTTGGGTGGGTTCGCCTTTGACCGTGGCGGTGAGGCCCGTGTCACCATCTTCGTCGGTGTAGATGGCGGGAAATGGCAGCGGTGGGGCGGTCTTCCCCTTCTTGGCGCGAAGCTCCGCGGCCGGCTCGATCCTCACTTTATACGTACCGGGACCTGCGCCGTCACGTCCATCGGGGGATTTCAGGGTGAATCCCCCGTCCGACCCGATGTCGCCAGTCGCTGGCATTCCGCCGGACTCCTGCGGAAGAAAGATGATCCTCCCGCTCGTGAGCGGCTTGCCGCTGGCTAGCAACACTTTGCCCGTGACCTGGGATACAGGGCCCGAGTACTGCTTGGCCGTCTCGCCACAACCCGTCGCCGCGAGTGCGAGGCAAGCGATCAACAGGCCGAGGCCCCTCGTGAACGGAAATCGGGAAACCACAAAACTCTTCAAAATGTCCATCGGTTGCTCAGTTCCTCAGATCAGACGGAGCTAATCCAGCTTCGGTCGGGTGCACAGCCCAGGCGAAGATCGGACCCTGCACCCCCGTCCCGAAGGGTGGGGTCTCGCGGCGCGGGTGCCAATCTACCGGCCCGTAATCCTATCGCCTAATGAAATAACGATGAATATTTGATTTCACAATCGTGAATGAGTTCTGCCCTTTCGGCTCGCGAATCCGGGGGACGTTCTCATTCGATTGCTTGGTTTGTAGGAGGGAATCTGCGTACACAGCGCCCGGACGGCCGTAAAGGTCCCCAAGGCGCTGCTAACTCAGGTGGGAGGAAGGGTTGAGAAGTCGAACCGACCGCCGCACCCGTCCATGCACGATCGATAGAACTATAACGAGATGGACCCTGCTGAAAGTGAAATGTTTTCGAAACCTCGGTGAAGATTCGATGAAAAGACGACTTCGAGATCGCATTCTCTCTCGGACCTGACTTTGGCGATCTACCGATCGTGGTGCTGATGCGCGATTTATAGATCGTCCGCATCATCCGACGGGGGTTCGATGAACTCCGGCTCTGAGGGGGTGGGGGGGGGGGAAGGGGTTGCGACTCGCGCGCTGGTCCCTCGTTGCCCCAGAAGTCGAACGTTGCCTTCGCCGACGGCGCCCTCCAGTTCTGGGACGAGCCGGTCGTCGTGCCGAATCTTGAGCGAGGCGCCGACTCGATAGACCGCTCTGCGCACGTTCTTGAGCCCGAACACCTCGAAGTAGAGATCGAGATTCCCCGGCCGCACTCGGATCAGGCGCAGCAGACGTTCCATCTGCTCGGTTTGCGTAATGCCTTTACGCATGGTGACGACCACCCCGCGTGTCAGCTCGGCCGGTCCGCGTTCGAAGGGGATGAATCGGCTCACGATCAACTCTGCCGGGTCGCGACGGCGGTCGAGGGTGCCCTTCACATAGCCGATCTGGTCATTCTTGAGAAGTGACTCATGCTTGGCAAAATCCTCGGGCCAGAGCATCGCGGGGACCGACCCCGTGAGGTCCTCGAACGTCAGCTTGGCCATGCGCGTGAGCCCCGACCGGCTCTTCTGGACGTTCTTCACCTGAATATTGATGATCATGCCACCGAGAATCACTTCCGCCTTATCCGGCACCGTCGCCAAATCGGCCACACGATGCGTGGAGAGCTCGAGCAATTCTTTCTCGAACCGCGCCAAGGGGTGGCTCGACATATAAAAGCCGAGCACTTTTTTCTCTTGTGCAAGGCGCTCCGCGTCCGGAAACTCTCCGACTTCCGGGAGTCCCGCGTTCGGGTTCGCCCCAGCTTTGCTGTGGCCATTGCCGTTGGCCTTGACGGGTTCCGCGAACATATCGAAGAGGTTGCGCTGGCCACGCCGGCGATCTTCCTGGACGGCCTGGCCCGCCTGGGCGGCGCGGGGCAGAATGGATAGCAGTTGCTTCCGCGTCCCCATTGCGTCGAATCCGCCCGCCTTGATCAGAGCCTCGACGCACGCCTGGTTGACGAGCCCCTGTGGGACCCGCTCGAAAAAGTCGTCGAGACTCTGGAACGGACCTCCCTGCTTTCGCGCCTCGACAAACGCATCGATCGCCTTGAGCCCAGCCCCTTTGATCGCCCCGAGCCCGAAGTGGATCTTGCCCTCGGCGGCGACGCGAAAGCTGGCTTCTCCCTCGTTGACGTTGGGCGGATAGACTTCGAGGCCCATCCGGCGGCAATCTTCGATGTGTTCAACAAAGTACTTCTCGCGCTCAGCGCCGTCCATCTCAGAAGAGAGCAGGGCGGCCATGAACTCGGTCGGGTAGTGGGCCTTCAGATAGGCCGTCTGGAAGGCAACCAGGGCGTAGGCCGTGGTGTGCGACTTGTTGAATCCGTAGCCGCCGAAGTATTCGATCAACTCGAAGATCTTGCTGGCGACTTCTTTCTCCAGACCACGCTCGACGGCTCCATCGACGAACTGTTTCCGTCCTTGTGCGATAACCTCAGTCTTCTTTTTCGAAATCGCCTTGATGCACGCATAGGCTTGGGAGAGCTCGATGCCGCCAAGCCGGTTCAGAATCCGCATCACCTGTTCCTGGTAGACCATGACGCCGTAGGTCTCTTCCAGGACTTCCTTCATCACGGGATGCTCATAACGCGCTTCCTCGCGGCCGTGCTTGCGATTCACGTAGGCGTCGACCATGCCGCCGTTGAGGGGACCTGGGCGATAGAGGGCGAGGATGGCGATGAGGTCGGCGAAGCGGTCGGGCTTCATCTTCACGAGGAGGTCGCGGATCCCCGCACCGTCGAGCTGGAAAACGCCCTTGGCATCACCGCGCTGGAGGAGCTTGTACGTGTCCGGATCGTCGAGCGGGAGCGCAAAAAGGTCGAGCGGCTTCTGGGTGCGCTGTTCGACGAGCTTAACGGCGGCGGCAAGACTTGTAAGGTTGCGCAGCCCGAGGAAGTCCATCTTGAGCAGGCCGGCCTTCTCGACGTCGCCCATTTCCCACTGAGTGCTGACGACCTCCTTCTCCTTGTCCTTGTTGGGGATGCGCTGGAGAGGGACGAGGTCGCGGAGGGGCTGGTCGGCGATGACGACACCTGCGGCGTGGGTACCGACGTTGCGGACGGTCCCTTCAAGCCGCATCGCGTAGTCATACATGCGGGCGATTTCAGGGTCTTCGTCGATCAAGCGCTGAAGCCCCGGCTCTTCTTTCTTGGCCTCTTCGAGCGTGATGTTGAGCTTGGTGGGGATGAGCTTGGTGACCTGATCGACCCGCGCGAGCGGGATGTTCAAGGCACGGCCTACGTCCTTGAGCGCGGCCTTTGCGGCCATGGTGCCAAACGTGCCAATCTGGGCGACGTTGTCGGCGCCGTATTTGTCTCGCACATACTCGATGACCTCGTAGCGCCGCTCTTTACAGAGGTCGATGTCGATATCGGGCGCTTCCGAGCGATTGGGATCGAGAAAGCGCTCGAACAGGAGGTCGTATTTGATTGGGTCGACGTGGCTCAATTCCAGGAGATAGCTGACGAGCGCACCGCAGGCCGAGCCGCGGGCTGAGTTCGGGATCCCGCGTTCCCGGGCGAAGCGTACGAAGTCCCAGACGATCAGGAAATACGAGGCGAACCCCATCCGGCAAATGATGCCGAGCTCGTGCGCGAGGCGATCGATGACGGCGGGCGGCGGGTTGGTGCCGTAGCGCTTTCGAAGCCCTGCTTCGCAGAGTTCGCTCAGGTAATTTTCGGGCGTCTTCTGACCTGGGGGCTGGAAGGAGGGAAACTGACGTTTGCCCAGGTTCAGGCTCTTGTAATCATCCTCGACAAGCTCGGCGATTCTCAGTGAAGTCGCGAGAGCCTCGTCCTGCCCGGGCATGGCCGCGTACATCTCGTCGGGACTTCGCAGGTAAAACTCCTGGGTTTCGAATTTCATCCGCGACGGGTCGTCGAGCGTCATGCCGGTGTTGATACAGAGCAGGACGTCGTGGGCTTCAGCGTCTTCGCGAGTCAGGTAGTGAGCGTCGCTTGTGGCGACGACGGGGAGTCCCATGCGCCGGGCGATATCGAGGGCCCCCACGGCGCAGTCTTTTTGGATGCCGACGCCGTTGTCCTGGATCTCGACGTAGAAGTTCTCTTCGCCGAAGACCTTCTGGTACCACGCGCAGAGACGCTCGGCCTCGGCCGTTTTGTGGTGCAGGATGTGGTCGGAGAACTCCGCGGATGCGCAGCCGGAGAGGCAGATAAGGCCCTCCGAGTGCCGCTCGAGGATCTCCTTATCGATGCGCGGCTTGTAGTAGAAACCCTCGAGGAACGAGAGCGAGGAGAGCCGCAGGAGGTTGCGGAACCCCGCCGCATTACGAGCGAGCAGCGTGAGGTGGAACGAGTGTTCTTTCCCGGAGCCACCGCCGGTTGTCTTATCGTTCCGGCGACCGGGCGCGACGTATGCTTCGAGGCCCACGATCGGTTTGATGCCGCCGGCTTTCGCCTCGCGCAGGAACTCGACCGCACCGTAGAGGTTGCCGTGATCGGTGATCGCCAGCGCCGGCATTCCGAGCGCCTTGGTGCGCTGGATCAGGGCCGGGATTTTGCTCGCCCCGTCGAGCAAGCTGTAGTGGCTGTGGCAGTGGAGATGCACGAACGGCAGGTTCGACATGGAGCGCTTCGCCTCGACTCAACCCGGACGATTCCGCGGCTCTCCCGGACCTCGCCTCCGGGCCAATTCCGTGGAATCTCAGACCAGGCGACAGTCTAGCAAAAACGAAGCGCGCACACGAGGTGCGCTCGTCGTCCGGGAATCGCTTCGTGGAACGATCTCGGCGGCCGGCCCGTGGTGTCGAGCGATCAAAAGTCGGCCGGTGCGCCGATCCGCCCCGGCCTCAACCACTGATCCTTCCGGTAAGTGAACTCCCTGCGCATCGACTCCATGACGCGGCTAAAAGTGCAATCGGTTCCGTGTGCGCCTGGGGGGGGAACCCGGCGCGGTCGACATCCATTGACGACGATCGGGGGCGCACAACGACCTCGATTGACCTCTTCGGGGGGACTCAACGTCGCGATTGCGACCACGGTTGAGCCGGCAAAAGACGGGATCACGTTGGGACGTGAGGGGAAAATCCCATCCGCACGAAGACAGGAACAATCAGACGCCGACGAGCTCTTCCTGGGGCTCTTCGATTTCGACAAGGTCCTCGGTGGGATTCGCGGCTTCAAGACCGCGGACCAAGGCACCAAGCTGAAGAGCAAGCAAACGATCGTCCGTGCTGTGACCACGGAGCAGGGCGAGGAACGCTTCGGCTCCGATGAGCACTGCCTTGGGTTTGCTGTGAATCGTCAAAACGAACCTGGCGTTGGGGTCTTCCAGCGAATCCAAGACTTTAGGAAGGTCGCGGTGAAGCTCTCGGCTACCAATAAAACGGACGCGGGACTGAGGCATCTCCATCCTCGGGGCCAGCTCGGCCAAAAACTCTTAGGGGATTCTCAGGCGGTGAGACACGTACCGCCCTCGCTTTGATAGGTAAGTCCTAGATTAACCGGCGTTCAACGTTTCGTCAACCACGCGTATGCCCTAAAGACCTCGAACTTTTGATTTTTCCTTGAATCTTTGTCATGTCTTCGCAAATCGCGCCGAGCGATACCGCCGATTCGACGCGCTTGCGACGAATAACCTCGCGTACTCCGAACGGAGGCCATGAAGATTCGCTGAAGGAATGCACGCCAGGTCGGAACCGGCTCGCCGAGACGCGAATTCATCTTCGCGTTTACCGTGGGAAAGCCAGCGACCTGCGGTCGCTCGCTCGAACCACGGGAACGATCATTCCGAGCGTACTTCGTACCAGCCCTCGAGGGCCTCTTTGCGGGTGCGCAGATAGTGAGCGCGGTCCCAGAACAGCCACGCGACCAGCAGTCCTGTCGCTGCCCCTCCCACGTGGGCCAGATAGGCGACACCGCCACCCTGACCGCGGTGGCGATAGGAGTAAAAGCCCTCGCCGACCTGCAACACGATCCAGCCGCCGATGGCGACGATGGCGGGGACCAGGAAGATAAATCGGAAAACCAGAACGCGCACGCGGTTGTGCGGAAACCACACCACATAGGCTCCCATGACGCCCGCGATCGCTCCCGATGCCCCGAGAATCGGCACGAAGGACTCCGGATTGGCGATGATTTGCGCTAACGTTCCGATGAGCCCGCAAGAGAGGTAAACAATCAGGTATCGGACCGTTCCCAACACTTCCTCGACGTTATCGCCGAAGATCCAGAGGTAAAGCATATTACCTGCCAAATGCATCACACTTCCGTGCATGAACATCGACGTGAACATGGTGACCCAGACCGGGAAGGGCACCGGCCCTTGTTCGAACATGCGCGCACGCGGGTGTCCCGTCTCGTTGGTGAAAATGACCTCGACCGGTTCCGGGATGTCCTCGTTGTGCGTAATTTCGTAAGGAGTTGTGGCATAGGCCGCCGTGAAGTCGCTGCCCCGCTCTGACTGGACCAGGAACATCACCACATTCAGCGCGATCAGCGCGTAGGTGGCGATCGGAACGATCGTCGTCTTTTCCAGGTCGCCAAGGGGGAGAACCATGGCCCAAACCCTTTCGAGGGTGAGAACACGGCGAATCGGCGTCGACCGTCCTACCGGGCATCCTCGGCGACGGCCATCGGTCCCTTCGAATCCTCAGCGCGTGAGGCAGGTTCGGGGGCGGTCTTCCCAAAACGCTCCACCCAGGGCCGAAGCGCCTCCCAGGTAGCCGATCGGATGGCGACGCCGTGTTCGCGCGCCTCATGGCGACGCCTCTCCCATGCGACGGGCGAAAGCTCGCTCCTGAACCCGTCGTGATGCCCAAACGCATCCGCGACACGTTCGTGGAAGGTCCCGAGAGGTTCGAGGGCTCCCACCGCGATCGCGCAGACGAGCCAGCCCTGTGCTGGCGCAAGAACCGACGCCCAGGGGAAGACTCGCTCGAGCGGAGCGACGCTATCCGGTGCCTTCGCGTCCGACGCCAACGCGGTCTTGAAGGTGGAGTCGAACACGATTGGTAGCCCGTTCTGTGCGGGTAAGGCGACCGACCATGAAGAGTCATGGGCCAGGATGATGCCGACAAACGGTCCGATCGCCAACTCGGCCGCAATGGCACCCGCGGGCCCGGCTGTCTCGAGATTGAGCACGCGCACAAACCCAACGCCAGCGTCACGCGCCTTGGCGACCGCGACCTCGCCGGCTCGAGCGAGCAGCAACGGTCCGACGCCATTCTGCCCATCGAAGACCGCCGTCCCCGTCAGCTCCCTCGTCACGGTCCCTTCTGCCGATCGGTCCACAACCTGACCCTCGATCCATTCGAGCCAACGCGGCAACGTCGCGAAGCCGAACGGTTCCAGTCCCGCCGCGTCGTGCCACAGCAAATGTGTGGCCAGGCCCGAGGCACGCGCCGGAGCGAGGCCAGTGGCGCTGAGCAGGGTCACCGCGAAGTGCCGCAGATCGTCCAGCCGGTATCGGGAGGCCGTCATACGCTGCCCTCGAAACATCCGCGCGCAAGAAGGGCTTGGAACCGATCGGTTCCTGGCTCCCCACGGACGTTCTTAACTTTATAGCGTGACGCGCTTTGCTGCAAACCCGAACGCCGGATGCAGGCTCGGTCGTGCGCTGCGATAGCCGGCAGTTGACACCACAACGCGAATTCTTGCCAGCGTGTCAGTTCAGTCCGTCACACCCTGTTGCCGTCCCCAATCCCATCGCTCATCCATGCGTGTTAATCGGATCGAGACTGGAGGCCAATTCGGCGATGAACTGGCCAATGTCCTGAATCATCTCGTTTCGAGATACCTTGTCACCGTTCGAAAGCCGGCGCACGAGGGCACTTCCCACAATCAACCCATCGGCGACTGGCGCAAGCTGGCGGACGTGCTCGGGACGGCTGATGCCGAATCCGATGCAAATCGGTAGGTCGGTTTGGGTTCGGAGCCAGGCGACATTCTGGGCCAGCTCGGCCGGGAGCGACTGGCGCTCGCCGGTGATTCCCGCTACGGAGACATAGTACAGGAACCCTGTGGTCGAACGCGCGATTCGCAGGGCCCGATCAGGCGGCGTGGTCGGTGTGATGAGCTGGATCAAGCGGAGGTCAAGGGCGGTCGCCTTGCGCATCAAGGATTCGGCCTCCTCAACCGGCAAGTCGGGGACAATGAGACCGTCAAACCCCGCCGTGACGGCTTCGCGCAGGAACCGGTCGGCCTCTTGGCGATGGATGATTGCGTAGGAAACCATGGCGACCAGGGGAACGACCGACAGCGGTTCCGTGGCGGTCTCGGCGCGCAGCGTCCGAATCGTCTGGAAAATGTGGGCGAGCTTGACCCCACGCTCCAGCGCCCTGTGATAGCTTGCGGCGATGACAGGACCGTCCGCGATTGGGTCGGAGTATGGGATTCCGATCTCGATCATGTGTGCGCCCCGCCTGACCAACTCGGTGATCAGGGCGGCGGTGGTCGGTAGGTTGGGGTCTCCGGCCGTGATGAACGGCATCAGGGCCCGCCGGCCTTCGCTCTTGAGTCGGGAAAACAGCGCGTCGATTCGATTCATGGGATCACAAAAGATTGGTAATGGAGAGATTCGCGAGTGAGTGACCACTTAGGCGGCGAGGACGGTCGCGCCTGCGGGTTTCTCGCGAGGCAACGGGTGCAGACGCACAGGTTGGAGGAACCCTCACATCGGTTCGCCGCGGAGCCGGGCGACTTCGAAGGCGTCCTTGTCGCCTCGTCCGGAGAGGCAGATGACCAGGACCCTATCGCGCCCCAGCCGAGGCGCTTCCTTGATCGCTTGAGCGACGGCGTGGCTTGATTCCAGGGCGGGGAGGATCCCTTCTTTACGGGCGAGGATGCCATAGGCTTCCAGAGCCTCCGCGTCGGTGATGCTTTCGTAGCGTACACGGCCACACTCTTTCCAGAAGCTGTGCTCGGGACCGACGCCGGGATAGTCGAGGCCTGCGGAGATCGAGTGGACGTCTTGGGTCTGGCCGTCATCGTCCTGGAGGACATAGCTGAAACTGCCGTGCAGGACGCCAGGCCGGCCCTGGGAGAGACTCGATGCGTGCTCCCCGGTGCTTGGACCACGCCCGCCGGCCTCGGCACCGATGAGCTCGACTTCGCTATCGTCGATAAACGGAAAGAAGATTCCGGCCGCGTTCGATCCGCCGCCGACGCATGCCACAACCGCGTCGGGCAAACGTCCGTACTGAGCCAGGCTCTGCTCTTTCGCCTCACGGCCAATGACCGACTGGAAGTCGCGCACCATCATGGGGAATGGATGCGGTCCGACGACGCTGCCGATGGTGTAATGCGTTTGGTTTGACGAGCCCATCCAGTCGCGCATCGCCTCATTGGTGGCGTCGCGCAAGGTGCGCGAGCCGGTGGTGACTGGGACCACGATTGCGCCGAGAGTGCGCATATTGAAGACATTGAGCTTCTGGCGGCGGATGTCTTCCTCGCCCATGTAAACCGTGCATTCCAGGCCGAAAAGGGCGCAGGCGGTGGCCGTGGCGACTCCGTGCTGACCGGCGCCGGTTTCGGCGATGACGCGTGTCTTGCCCATCCGTTGGGCGAGCATCACCTGGCCGATGGCGTTGTTGATCTTGTGCGCACCGGTGTGGTTCAGATCTTCGCGCTTCAGGTAAATCTTCGCGCCCCCGGCGTGCTGGCTGAGCCGCTCGGCATGATAGAGCGGCGAGGGCCGGCCGACGTATTGCGTGAGGTAGTAGTTCAGCCGAGCCTGGAATTCCGGATCGTCCTTGACCTGGGCGTATTCCTGGGTGAGCCGGTTCAAGGCGTCCATCAACGTTTCGGGCACGAAGCGGCCGCCGAACGCCCCGTAGCGGCCGAGGGCATCGGGAAACTGCTGACGGGACGGTTCCGAGAGAGTCGGGGCGGACATCGGCGGGCGATCCTCAAAGAGTGAAGGCCGGAATGACGAGGCATAGGCAGGCGAAGAATCCCATTCTTCCGGTCGATGAGTCACGAGGTCAAGGGGGGAAGAGATCGAGGTAATCTCGAAGTTCAATCCGTCTCTTCGTCGAATAAGGCGCTGACCGTCGTACGGAAGCCGGGGAAGAGGAGACCGCCATCGAGCTCATCGCTAGCTTGGAGAATGTGAACGGATTTTGGCGACCCGTAGTCGTACACCTCGCGCTTGCCCGGAAACACAACCCAAACGCGCTGCACGCCCGCCTCAAAGTATTCGTGAACCTTATCGTTCACTTCGGCAGCCGCGTTCGATGGACTGACGATCTCAACGGCCAGTTCGGGGACGACGTCCCAGAAGTCTCCCCGCGGGATGCGTTGACCTCGTGGCCAACGCTGGTAGGAGACGAATGCAACATCCGGACGCCGTTGAAGATTACGGGCGGTGTCGATGCGGAACAACACCTCGACCACGACCTTCCCGAGCCGGTGGCTACGACAAAAGGGGCCGAGGATTTGCCCGAGGACATTCGCGATCACACCCTCGAACGCACCCATCGGAGACTTCTCCCGGATCTCGCCATCGATTACTTCGTAAAGAACGTCGTCCGCCAACGGCGAGGCGGGTGTTTTGGCGGTGGTCGACATGGAACGATCTTCCTCGGTCCAGGGAATGGAGCCAATCCTGCTTGCCGGTTGGATTGTAGCATAACCGCTCGAGCTTCGAGGCATCATCGCTTCGAAGCAGGAGAACCTGCCATCCCGACGCTCGCGTCTGCATCATCAATTGCAGGCTTGTGGCTGCGATTCCCCTTGCTTGCCATTGAGACCGGCGTCTACGATCTGTTAGGCTAACGCATCGCGGCATTCGCACGTCCTTCCCCCACATCCACGGTGTTTCCATGATCGGCGAGAAACTGGGCTCGTTCCGGATCAAGGAGATCCTCGGCACCGGCGCCATGGGATCGGTTTATCTGGCCGAGCATGAGCCGACGGGCAAACTGGCCGCGTTGAAGATCATCAGTAACGACGTTGCGCAGCGGAACAACACGGACAAGCGGTTCGAGCGCGAGGCGGAGATTCTCAAGCAGTTCAATCATCCCAATATCGTGCGCTGGTTAGGAGTAGGCCGTTTCCAGGGCACTTCGTACTTCGCGATGGAGTACATCAAGGGCTCAACCTTGGAGCAAATGCTCGCGACGCGAGGGGCCTTGCCCTGGCAGGAGGTCGTCGATCTCGGGATCCAAATCAGCGAGTCGCTGCACTATGCCCATCAGCGAGGGGTGGTGCATCGCGACCTGAAACCGTCGAACCTGATGATCAACGAGAAGGGTCAGGTAAAGCTTGCCGACTTCGGGATCGCCAAGGACCTCGATGCGACCGAGCAGTTGACCGGGACGGGGCGGACGCTGGGCACGGCGGCGTACATGGCGCCCGAGCAGATTCGCGGCAATCCACCGGTCAGCCACAAGACGGACCTCTATGCGCTCGGAACCGTGCTCTACCAGATGCTCACCGGCCGTCCTCCCTTCGAAGGTGCGACGGCCGTGATTCTGATGCACAACCACTTGAATCAGGAGGTGCCTCGGCCTCGCGAACGAGTGCCCGAGATTCCGAAGGCACTCGACGATCTGGTGGTGAAGCTGATGGCCAAACAGCCGGCGGACCGTCCCTGGGACGCGCAGGCGGTGGGCCATGAGCTGACGAAGTTGCGCGATAAGGTGCTTCAGTCGAAACCCATCAAGATGGCCTGGCCAACGACCGAGAGTCCCGCGCCGGGCGCTGCGGCGGGGCGACAGGCGACGGAGTCGGGCAAACGAACGCGCAAGGCCTCGCGGACGCACGGCCACTCCGAGCTGGATGAAACCCGTAAGTATCGAAAGATACTGGAGACCGGGGCGCTCGTGCTCGCTCTCCTGCTCGTTGCCGCCGGAATCGCCTACGTTCTCTGGCCGCCGGGCCAGGAATACCTCTACCAGCATGCGAAGGCGCTGATGGCTTCCAAGAGCCGAAGTGACCGGGTCACCGCTCGAGACGAGTACATCGAGCCGCTCGATCGACGCTTTCCCGGGCATCCCTATCGCTCAGAAACCAAACAGTGGCTCGACTCGATCTTGCTCGAGGAAGCCGACAATCGACTCGGACTTCTCGACAGCAGGATCGGAGCAGCGCTCGGGAACAGCAGCGCGACGAAGCTCGAGCTCACTGTCCTGGCGTACTCTCGCCAGGCGAGTAAGCGAGCGGAGAAACGCGACGATCTCGGTGAGCTCAGGGTGTGGGACGAACTCGCGCACCAGCTCCATCCCGAAGATAAAGACGAGCGCGGATGGTACCTGCTCGCCGAGGAACGTGCGCAGAAAGTTCGGGAGGCGATTCAAAACCGTATCGCGTTCGTTCAATCAGAACTCGTGCGCGCGAAGGCAAAGTTCAATGCCGGCTTCTTCGAGGACGATGCCACGATCAAGGCTCATCTTCGCGACGAATACGGCCCCTACACCAGCCTGGCCGGCGTTCTCGGCCCGGAACTCAAGTCGCCGAGCCCCAAAACCGAGGGGAAGGCGACAGCGGAGGCGAAGGACGACAAAACTCCGGCTGCGAGCACGCCGAATCAAGAGAGCGACAAGTCCTGAACCGCGTTTTCAAGCGCCCAGTAATGGCCGCAACGGCCCCGGCGGCGGCTCGGTTTCCAGGCGCTCCCACTCGCGTCGAACGCAAGAGAGCCCGAACGCGCACAACTCGAACTCACAGCTCAAACGGCGGAGGATGGGGGCCTCGTCGCCTTCCAGCGTGCTGGCGAGGTAATACGATCGCTTCCCTTGCTGTTGAAAGTCGATCAGGTGGTCGGCCGACTCGGTCGATCGGAGACGCGTGAGCGCCTCGGGATAGACGCCGGTCCAGAACAGGGTGAAATCACCGACGTGCCGGTGGCATTCACGGCGACGTTCCGAATCGGGCGCCGACTCCGCCTCGGCGACCATCGCCGTGACCTCAGTGAGCCGCTGGCCGTCCTGATTGCGGATACTCCAGATGGCCTGGGTGGGGACGAAGTTGGCTAGTAAATTGGCCACGTAACCCACGAGTCGTGGGTCGCCGATCCCCAGTTCGGTCATGAACGTTGATTCGGTCAGGCCTCGGAAGAGGCGCTGGAGGGGGTGCGATTCCGAAAACGCGCGCGTCATAACAGGGCGCTCCTCACCCAGTAGGACACGGAATGAAAATGGGAAAGAACCACCGATTAGGTAGACCTTCTTTGGTGTAAGCAAATTCTACGCCGCCTTTCGAATCTCTTCAAGCGAGCTTGAGAATCTGAACGCGGCTGGCCTTGTGCTGTACGATGGAACACGGCATCATAAAACAAGGATCCGTAGGAGTTCTCGTTTGCTCTGAATCACAGCGTTCGGAACGTTGTGTGCATTGGGGCCGTCAATCGTTCTCGTTCGCCATCCACCGGTAGCAGACGCGAAGGGGTTGTCGCGATCCACGGTAATGTCGGGAGGATGGTCGTTTGCGCATCACGTTTCACGGCGCGGCGAAGCAGGTGACCGGCAGTGCTCACCTGCTCGAAATTGGCCGCTACCGAATACTGCTCGACTGTGGGCTCTTTGATTCCGATCGACTTGATCCGGAGAGCCCGAACCGCCAGTTCTCGTTCGATCCGCGACACCTGGACGCGGTCATCGTCTCGCACGCGCACAACGACCACATCGGGCGCCTGCCTTGCCTGATCCGCGCGGGTTATGACGGGCCGATGTACACCACGCGAGCCACGGCGGACATCACCAGCGTAATGCTGCGCGACAGCGCGCGGATCCAGCGCGAAGACGTGCGCAACGCGCACCTGCGCACACCCGGCGTCGAGCCGATCGAGCCGCTTTTCGACCTCGGCGATGTGGAGTGGGTGGTCGAGAAGCTCGTGCGGTTCCGCTACTCAGAGACGCATGAGATCCTGCCCGGCGTCTTCCTAACATTGCATGATGCTGGCCATATTCTTGGGTCCGCGCTCATACAGATCGATTTTGAAGAAAATGGGCGCCGGCGCAGGTTTGTGTTCACCGGCGATCTCGGCCGGCGAAATATGGGCCTATTGCCCGACCCGACGGTGGTGAAAGACATTGATATCCTGGTTAGTGAGAGCACCTACGGCAATCGCGAGCTCGACCCTTACGACAAACTGATCAAGCAGTTGCACGCAATCGTCGCCAGGGCCACGCGGCTTCAGAGTAAGGTCGTGATCCCCGCGTTCAGCCTCGGCCGAACCCAGCGGATGGTGTACTGTCTTCAGGAGTTGTTCACTCTGCACAAGGTGCGGCCGATCCCGGTTTTCGTCGACAGTCCGCTAGCGTCGCGACTGACGGATATCCATCGCGACTATCCCGAAGCGTACACCGAGACGGCCCAGCGCCTGATGGACCAGGACCCGATGTATTTCGGTTCGAAATACGTCGAGTTTTGCGCGACGTGGGACGACTCGCGGCGGCTCAACTTCCTCCCTGGGCCGATGGTGATCATTGCCTCGTCGGGCATGTGCGAAGCCGGACGCATCCGGCATCACTTGCGGCATGTCGTGGAGGATCCCGACAACGCGATTGTCATCGTCAGCTATCAGGCGGAGGGAACGCTTGGGCGCAAGATCGCCGAAGGGGTCGAGCGCGTGCAGATCCTCGACCAGTGGCACGACCTGAACGCTGCCGTCTACGTGCTCGACGGTTTCTCGGGCCACGGCGACCGCAACGATCTCGCGTGGTGGTACGAGCAGACCGGCGGCGGAATCGAGTACGGGTTCCTCGTCCACGGCGAACCGGAAGGACTGGAGGCGCTCGCGCCCGTCCTTCAGAAGCAGGTCGTGAACCCCATTCAGATCCCGGATCGGCTCGCGACGTACGAGGTCTGACGTTCTCGTTGCGCTCGCTCACGGCACGCGCTCACACGATGACCCGAAGCGGCTTCAAGCGGCGAATCGCTTCGTCGAGCGTCTCGTCCCGCTTGCAGAAGCAGAAGCGAATGTACTGCCGCCCGAGCGCCTTGTCCTGGAAGAAGCTCGATCCGGGAACCGTCGCGACGCCAAGTTCGCGAACGAGATGGCGCGCAAATGAGACGTCGTCGGCGGCGCCGAACGCTTCGATATTGGCCATCACGTAATAGGCACCGTGCGGCAGTTCGAGGTCGAATCCAACCTGAAGCAGGGCCGAACAAAGGCGATCGCGACGGGCCTGATAGTCGGCGGCGAGCTGGGTGTAGTAGTCGCGAGGCATGCGGTAGGCGAACGCCCCAGCCTCTTGCAGCGGTGCGGCTGCGCCGATGGATACGTAGTCGTGAACCTGGCGGAACGCGTGCGTCAACCGGCTGGGAGCGATCATGGTCCCGATCCGCCAGCCGGTCACGGCGTAGGTCTTGGACATCCCGCTGATCGTCACCGACCGTTCGCGCATGCCGTCGATGGCCGCCAGAGCCAGGTGCGGGCGCCCGTCGTAGACGATGTGCTCGTAGATCTCGTCGGTGATGGCGATCGCGTCCCACTTCTGGCAGAGCGCAGCGATCGTTTCCAGCTCGGTTCGTGAAAACACGGTCCCGGTGGGGTTGTTCGGGTTGCACAGGATGATCGCCTTGGTGTGGTCGTTGAAGACCTTGGCCAGCTCATCGAGGTCGAAGCTCCAGCCTGGCGGGTGCAAGGGGACGAATCGCGGCGTGGCTCCGGCGAGGACGCAGTCGGGCCAGTAGTTTTCGTAGAAAGGCTGCGTGAGGATGACTTCGTCGCCCGGGTTGATCGTCGCGAGAAGTGCGACGAGCATGGCTTCGGTGCTTCCGCAGGTCACAGTGATTTCCGTGTCAGGATCGACGCTCAGCCCGAGATGCCACTGAGCGTGTTCGGCGATGGCTTCGCGGAGTTTTTGGGCGCCCCAGGTCACGGCATATTGATTGACGTCGGCCTCGATCGCGCGGCAGGCGGCCGCCTTCAATTCGGCAGGTGCGGGGAAGTCGGGCATTCCCTGGGCCAGGTTCACTGCGCCGTACTTGTGGGCCTCGACCGACATGCCGCGGATCACGCTCTCGGTGAACCGCGACGACTTGTGCGAGAGCAGGGGAGGGAGCATCAGGGCGGAGCCTCAAGGGCAGCGGCGGGCGGGCCGTGGTCGGGAGCGTAGAGCGAGACGACACGGTCTTATTGTTGTGGAAGACCCGCTGGATTCGCAACGGTACAGGTGGGACCCAGGGACCGGGCGAAGACTATTACAACCGCTCCAATCCGTCCGGCTGGTTCGTCCCGACCAACCGTCGCGACGTGCAAGTTAGAACCGGGGGCCAGAACCCGGCGAGCGATTCGTCCACGAAACGCCGGTCCTGGGGACGATAGAGAGAGCGATCGTTCGTTGTGGGGGAAGGATTCATTCCCCAGCGGTACGGGAATTCAAAGGCATGCGACCCTAACTCCCCAGGGGCCGGGATGCCGCGATTGAGGGAGGGATCCCATGTCGGTCAAGGGCACGGCGGGCCGCCGGGTGCAACGAGCATTTCAGCCTGCGCTGGGCGGCGGGCTCGAGTCGCGTCTCTTGCTTTCGCATTCCCACATCCCGGGTTCGGTGTATCTGGCGAATCCGAGTCTGCAATTCGCCTACATCAACAATAACCCCCCACGAGA
The DNA here is from genome assembly GCA_027451445.1 of Singulisphaera sp. Lineage (GTDB taxonomy): Bacteria > Planctomycetota > Planctomycetia > Isosphaerales > Isosphaeraceae > DAIDJG01. The sequence goes on along the minus strand of DAIDJG010000361.1, from coordinate 10,025 downwards.
AGCCGGTCAGGCTCCTCCCTATCCCAAGGGCCACCCGCTGGCGCCGCACGCGGCGACGCGGACCTACATGAACGGACAGAAAGTCCGTATTTACTGGAACGGCGGCGTGTGGGACGTCACGTTGAGTCCCTACGTGCCTGCCATTTCACCAGGCGGTACCGCTTCGCAGGCGGCGTCGACCTCGGCCCAGGCGTCGACAACACACGTGCAAGCGCCAGGGACCGTCCGCGCTTACTACCTCGGCAACAACCAGTGGGGGATCATCGTCAACGGCACGACCGAATTGAGTGACCTGACGATCAACCTCGTCGGGTTCCCCACGCGAGTCGGCTACAACCAAAGCTTCGCCTACGCCTACGCGGCCCGTCCGCGCATCTTGAACATCGGCGCGATCGACGTCGTGAGCGGACACATCGGCGCGATCGAGGGTTTCCACACGGCCGATCTGTCCGGTCCCCTCACGATCAACGGCACCGGTACGACCGATCGGATTGCGTTCGATTCCATCCTGCCCGGCGCTTCGATCTTCACGCCTGGCACGATCAACACGCTCGACGTTTACAATGGTATCAACCTCAACGGGGGCAGTTCGTCAAACATCAACATTGGCGGCAACCTCAACTTGCTCAACGTGGGCCAGAACCTTGACCTCTCGGGTGGTTCGTTCATCCACGTCGGTGAGACCCTGGGACTGCTGCCGCAGTCGCCGAAGGGGACCGGGACGGGTTCGAACGTGCTCACGCTCAATCAGTCGTTACTTAGTGGAGGGCTAGCGAGCACCGCGTTCCCCAACGTCGCTGCCTATATCCAGGGGAGCATGACCGTGGTCGCGCCGAGCACATTTACGATCGGTAATGGGATCGGTCCCAACACGGTGCTATTCATCGGCGGCGACTTGACGGGCGCTGCGAACTTTGGCATTCCCAACGTAACCGGCGTCTCCAAGTCGTACACCCAACTCGGCGGCGCGAACATCGTCGTCGTGGGAACCACGTCCTGAGCGCTCGTCCTCGGGCGATGGCAGATGCTAGATGGCAGATGGCAGATACGGTGATCTGTCATCTGCCATCGGTCATTCGTCGGTCCCGTCAGCTCGTAATGCCCTTCGTCAGGTGCATGAACGCCGTTTCGAGGTTAATTTCGTCTTCCTTGAACAGTGTCAGCTCGTACCCCTGCTCAATGAGGCGGTTGGCCAGGTAGCCATACTGTGTGACGCCCTCGTTCATCTTGACGACCAGGACGCCGTTCTTGTCCTGAACGCTCTCGACCTCGGGCTGGCCCTCAAGAAGATTAGCGGCATCGGTCAGACGTTCCGCGACGGCGATGTTCAGAACGATGTCGCTACGCACTTGCTTCATGACGTCGACAACGGCGCCGTTCACGAGCAGGACGCCCTGTTCGATGATGCCGATTTTGTTGCAGATATCGGCCAACTCAGGAAGGATGTGGCTCGACACGAGGATGGTCTTGCCCATCGCGCGCAGTTCTTTGAGAAGGGCGCGGATCTCGATGCGGGCGCGAGGGTCGAGGCCTGACGCGGGTTCGTCGAGCAGGAGCACCTGGGGGTCGTGAAGGAGCACGCGGGCCAGGCCGAGGCGCTGGGTCATACCGCGCGAGAGGCTGGTAACCAGGGCGTCGCGCTTGTAGGTGAGGTCGACGAGCTCGAGCACTTCCTCGCAGATCTTCTTACGCGATGGGCCTTTGATGCGATAGGCGGCGGCGAAGAATTCGAGATATTCGATGACCTTCATGTCGTCGTACACGCCGAAGAAGTCGGGCATGTAGCCGATGGCACGGCGGATTTCCTTGGCGCCGTTGTAGATCGAGTAGCCGCAGACGCTGGCCTCGCCCCAGGTCGGATTCAGGAGCGTGGCCAGGATGCGCATCGTGGTCGTCTTGCCGGCGCCATTTGGGCCGATGAAGCCGTAGACGTCGCCCTGGTGCAACGTCAGGTTCAAACGGTTGAGGGCGTAGAGATCGCCGTACATCTTGGTCAGGTCGCAAGTCTCGATCATCGCTGGCGCCTTCTCTGAGGTTGTGGGTACGGCCCGGCTCAGCGGCCGCGTTTCCCGCCTTGGGAGTCTTTCTGCTTGGTGTTCTGGTCAACCCGTCGAATGATGAACGCAACCATCGATCACCGTCCTTCCTTCTCGTCCGCTTTGTCCTTGGCGGGCTTTGCGGGAGGGGCGGCGGCAGCCTCCAATGGAAGTATGACGCGAAGCAGCGTTGTCTCGTCGATCTTGGGCGGACTCGGTGCATGGGCCAGCACCAGCCGTGCCCCGGACCGCTTCATCTTCGCGACGAGCATCGGGCGCCCGAGCGTGACCTGACCGCTCAGGTCCAGATAGTGCAGGGGCATATTCGTCAGAAGCGACTCGCCCGAAGCTGCGCTACCCAGACTATCGTGGAACATCATCGCAAACAGCAAATTCGACCGATTGACATTGCTGGACGTATCGTAGCGATTCCCTGTGGAGTAGCTCGCCTGATCCTCCTTGAGGCGACCCGAAAGGAAACGGGTTTCGCCCGCGTTGATCCGGACCGTCGCGCCCGGAGCGATCGACTTGAGGGTGTAAATCTGCCGGCCGAACACGAGCACCGCATCGTCCAGCGGGAACGGCGTGTGGTTCGTGATCGTCCCCTCGATCTGATTGAGTCCGACGGGTCGGAGCTTTGACTCGACGAGCGAGTTCGTCTGGCCGAACCAGCGGGCCGTGAGGCACTTGGTGCTCCAGATCGGGACACGAACGCTCTCCAAGCTCTCGGCCGCGCCGACTGGGCTGTAGGAATACCCGTTGTTGGAGAAGCTCAAACGGCTCTGTCCACCCATACCGCCGAACCCGGGCTCCGGTGCATTGAACCAGCTCACCACGACTTCCGTCCCGACCGGCGGCCGCGGGGCTGCCTTCGGGTCGTCATTGGGGTCGTGGACATCGAGGGATCTGGGAATCACCGCCACGTCGTAGTCGCGGTTCTGCGGGCTGAAGATGTTGATCCAGGAACTCCCGCGCAGGATACCCGCCGCCTCGTCGACATCCACGACGTCCACCTTGTTGACCCGGAGCTCGCTCCCTTTCACGACGTAGGCGGCGTAGTAGGCGAGCAAACTGACCGTTACGACGATCACGGGAAACGTAATCCACGTGAGCTCCATCCGTTTGACGACCTTCTTGAGGAACAGGTAGTCTCCCGGCCCGATCAACAGGATGTACACGAAAATGAAGAACGCAACCCAGCCGAAAGGCACAAGCTGAACGCCCGGAAACTGCTCGAGTGCCCTGCGGAGCGTGCCTGCAAGGTCGGACTCGTTGGCCTGGTACATCCGGCCGCCACCCATGCCCGGCATATTCGCGTTGGCGTTCTCACCCGAGCGTCGACGCAGGTCGATCGTACGCACCCAGAACATGGGGCGGTCTTCCCACGTGGCGAACGGCTTTTGGTCGACGTCGAGGCCGACCATGGTGACCTGTCCGAATCCAAAGGAGCCTCGAACGACGAGCGGAAGGTCACCCGTCGCGGCTAACACTTTGCCTCCGCGCTTCTCGACGTCTTCGAGCTTCGTGATCATCACCGGTGGCGACCCCGGCGGTGTGATCTGTTTGGTCTGCTTGTTGGCACCGGTGCCCGCGTAGACGTCCAGCGCCTCGAGCGACGACACCTTCACCTGATCCGTCGGCCAGGCGGGGAGCATCGCGCCGAGGAAGCTGTCGCGAACAGCCTGCCAGTCGCGACCGACGGCCACAACGAGATGCCCGCCCCGGCGCACCCAGTCCGCGAGCGCGGGTCCACGAAACGCACCCAATGCGGACATCACATCCCGGTCGCTGGTGTCCAGGACGACCGCCGTCGCAGCGTCGTAACCATACCAACGACCCGGTAGAGTACCGGTCATCGAGTCGATCGAGGCGACGACGAGCTCGCTTGCGCCTTGCGTCTTGTCGACGTTGAAGGCCGAAAGACCGGGGAGCAATTCGACACCGGCCGTCTTGCCGAGCGTGATCAGCATCGTGCCGTCGGGCTGCACCGCGTTCAGCACGGCGCCCGTTGAGCTCGTGTTATAGTCGTTCGCCGCGCGCCGGCCTCCATTGTCGAGCACGCGAACGGTGAACTCCGGATTCCGATCGCCCGGCCGAGCATAGGTGACAATTCGTTTCGATTCCTTGGGCAGGATCTGGACGCGCTCGTGGAACGCAACGGGTGTTCCGCCATCGTCCGGGGCCACGACTTCCAGGATCCCTTCGAACCCGTTCGCCCCCGCGCCGAGCTGCACCCAGACCGGCGTCCACGCGCCCACCTTGAACAGGTTGGTCTTCTCATTGTTCGAGAATCCCACCCGCACGGTCTGCACGTCCACAGGCGGCGCGGCGCCGGCGTTGGCGGTTCCCAAGCAGGCGATGACCAGTGCGAGAAGTCCGCGTTCGAGACGAGGTCGCATAACACAGTTTCCCTGGATTCAAGAGCGACTGCCAACACGCAAAGCCTGTAACCACCGTCAACCGGGTTCGACCACGTCTCACGGCTTCTCCGCCGGGTCACAGACACAAGGCACTTTTCCACAACCCGGACAGGCGACGCCGTATTTCTTCCAGACCGCCGCTTCGAGGTCAACGCCCCGAATATTCGCCAGTGTCGCGAGCCAGGCGAGCACGTCCGCCATTTCGAGGGCGAGTTCTTCCTGGGACCCCGCGCGCAAAGCGGTTGCGAGCTCCCCGAACTCCTCGGTGAGCCAGAGGAACGTCGCCGCGTCTCCGCGAGCCTCGTCCTTCTGCCCGTACATTTGTCGGATCATCGCCTGAAGTGCACGGAGAGTCAAGCCGCCAGCGGGTATTTCGTTCATTGCTCCTAAATCTTACAAAGTTCTCAGGCAAGTTAGCAAACGTTCCAGTTTGGTGGTTTTGGCCAACGTGATTGGGCGGCGGTTTACTTGGACTCTCCCATTGTTTCGCGGAGCGCTTTCCCCTCAGGATGATCGGGGTCTTCCTTCAGAACGGCATCGAGGGTGGCTTTGGCCTCCTCACGCTTGCCCGAGTCGAACTGCGCCCGCGCCAACTTCACTTTGATGTCGTTCACTTTTTTGGGCTTCAGCGCAATCGCGGTCTCATACTCGTCGATCGCCGGGGCGAATTTCTTCTGAAGGGCCAAGGCGTCGGCCAGTACAGTGTGATAGGTTGGGTCGTCGACCGTGATGTACAGGCACTCGTTGGCCCACTTTTCAGCCTGTTCGCCGTGGCCGGCTTCGAGGTGCCGCTCGGCCAGGACCTTGCGCACGTCGATGTCGTCGGCGTCGTTGTCGGCGATCATCGCGAGGTCGTTCAGAAACCTTTCGGTGTTCTTCTGCCTCAGATGAACACGTGCGAGGCCAGCGATCCACTTGGTGTGAACGGGATCGTCCTTGCGCGCCAGTTCGTAGAGCCTCTCGGCCTCGTCGAGCTTACCGGCTTTCATCTGCAACTCCGCAAGGAGGTCGATCACGCGTTCGTTCGGGCGGTCGGGATCGAGCGCCGGCTCCAAGACGGACAGTGCGGCCTCGTCGTCGTCGATCGAAAGCAACAAGCGTGCTTCGACGTAGCTCGCGAGCGGATGATGTGGCTTGAGCTTCAGCGCCTTGCGCGCGAAGGGACGGGCTTCCTTGAACGAGCGTCTGGCGAAGTACTCATAGGCCATCTGGGCGTTCAGGTCGGGATCGTCGGGCTTTTCCTTGAGCATCCGTTCGAGCTGGGAAAACTTGACGGGCTTCTCTTCGCTGACGCGCGTGCGGATCGTCTTGACGACCTCGTCGAGGTAGGTCAGGAACTGGGCCTCGAAGTCAGCCTTGTCGACGTTGAAGCACGACTGGATGGCTCGGTCGGTCGTGAGACCTCGGCGGTAGGCATCCAGCAACTTGCTAAGGGCGTCCGGACCGAAGCGCTGGAGCATGTAGCGGGCGTAGAGCTGGGCCTGGCAGTAGGCCATCTGGCGATCTTCGGGCTCTTTGGGGCGGATGAAGCCCAGATTGATCGTGTCGAGGTTCAGAACGCCTTTGCGGTTGGGCACGCGCTCAAGGAGCATTTTGTTCCACTCCTGCGGGCGCGGGTAGCCTTCGCTCTCGACGGCCAGGGCTTCGGTGTACCAGTGAGGGATGTTGAACTCGGTCTGCTGCAACGTGATGACGTGAACGACCTCGTGCTTGAGCACGCGCGCCCAGTTGAACGGCTTGCGAGTCGCCTTGGGGCTGGCCAGCGCCACGACCTTGCCGGTGCAGGCGCCGACGGTTGGGATGAACGGCAGGCCGATCGTGCGCGCGCTGAACCAGCGGTGGGTCTTCATGATCTCGATCTGCGTTCGCTCGGGTGGCGTGTAGCCGAAGCGCTGAGTGAGCTCGCCGTAGACGGACTCGAGGTACCGCGACATGTACTTGGCCAGGAGCTTGTCCTGGGTGGGGTCGATCATGACGCTGAAGTGCTCGGACATGACCGGTGCGTAGGTGGCCATGTGCTTGAGCACTTCCATCTGATTATTGGCGCGGACGTTAAAGGGGTCGGCGTCGAAGCTCATGCGGAACAGCTCGAATGCCTCGTTCTCACGTCCGATCTGCATGTAGAGCATGCCGAGGCCGATAGGGGCATCCGCGCGATGAGGATCGGCGGCTGCCGCGAGCAAAAAGGCGCGCTCAGCGCCTTGATACTTGCGGCGGTCGGCGAGCCGTTCGCCCAGGGCCGCATAAAAGGTCGCGGGGCGCGGGTTCCGGGCCAGTGCCGCAGCTTCGGCGGCGGCGGCTCCGATCGGGTCGACAAGCAACCGGCACGAGGCGGCCAGCCGGGCAAGTGCCTCCTCGTCGCGTGGGTTCTCCGCAACGGCCTTCTGTGCGGCCGTCTTGGCGTCGGTGAATCGCTCGTCCGAGATATTCAGGTCGGCAAGCAAGACCTGGGCGGGGGCGTAGTGAGGGTTGATTTCGAGGGCCTGTTCCGCTTTCGATCGGCCCGGGGCTAGCTTGTACGATTGCAGATCGGATTGGCCGAGTGTGACGAGGACTTCAGCCGAATCGGGATTAAGCTGCTGCGCTCGGGCGAGTTCCCGTTTTGCGGCGGACTCGTTATAACCGGAAAGGAACAACCGTCCTTCCAGCCAGGGCGCCTGCCAGCAGCGCGGATCGGCGCGAAGAGCACCTTCGTAGATCTCACTCAGCACGTCGTTGAGCTGTTCGGCCAGTTCGTCGCCTCGGGCCACGGCCCGGTAGTAGCGTTCGGCAGCCTGGCCGACGATCAGCATCGAGTCGGCGTTTCGCGAGAACTCGGCGTGGCGATCGTTGTAGCGATCAACGAACCACTTCCAGGCGGTGACCGCTTCGTCGAGCTTCCCCTGGGCTTCGAGCAGTCGCGAGGCGACCCAGCGGCCAAGGAGGTGATCGGGATCCGCTGCGAGCGCCTTCTGGCTCGACTCTGAGGCTCCCTCCCAGTCGCCTCGCATGAACTTGAGGTCGGCAAGCCGGGCCCAGAGGTCGGGATTCTTGGGCTGGGCCTCGGCCAGGTCTTTCAACAAGGCCATCGCCTTGTCATACTCCCCCTGGCTGGCGAGGCATTCGGACTGGCCCAGGACAAGTCGCGCGCGCAAGGGCGCCGCGAGGTCGTCCTTCGCCCGTTTGGCGAACTGTTCGTAGATCTCCTGGGACTCCGCATAGCGGCCGGCCTGCCAGAGCTGACGCGCTTTGTCGAGTTCCTTCGATTCCGGGCCCGCCGCCAGGGCCATCATCACGATCGCTACAATCTCGCGTACCATGCCCACCTCCTGGTTCCCCCACGGTAACATAGGGGGAAGAACAAGGGAAACACCCTGAGCGTGGGACGCATTCGAGGACGCCCGATGTCCGCAAAGGCCCCGACGTATCGCCTGGTCGTGTTCGAGGAGATCGACGACCCGGCCGCCGTGCGCGACTTGTTCGTGAAGGTCACCGGGGCTCATCCGACCGATGCCATGCAATGGATCGCGCGGGTGCCCGGGGTCTGGCACCTTCCGCTCCCCGAGAAGGAAACTCGCTCACTTCTCGACGGGCTGTACGAGCTGGGTGTGCCCGCCGAAGCGTGGCGGACGGACCAGTTCCCGGAGCTAAGCCCCGCGCGCACGATACACAGAGCCGCGTGTCTGCCCGAAGGCTTTCGCGTCGAGGGCTTGCACGGTGAGCCGACGCACTGGGCCCCCTGGCCGAAGATCGAGATGATCAGTGCCGGGCGGATCGCGGTCGACGATGAGTATCGAAGTGGCCATTCCCGAAGCTGGCCCTCGACCATCGTGACCGGCCTGCGCGCCTTGACGTTACGCCGGCCGGAGCCGTTCGACCGCCGCGCGCAGGCCCAGCGCATCCCGCACGACCCGTTGGGCGAGATCATTATTGTCCGCCGAGACCCCCGCCGGGCCTACCGCGTGATTGAGAATCAGATGAACTACGCGTACCTCGGCGACCGCCTCAGCGCGCTGGCGTCCGAGAACTTCCCTCTCTTCCTCGCCGACCTCTGCGCTCGGGCGGACGACGCAACGCTGACCGCACCGACCCGAGCGCTTCTCGCCCACAGCAACGAGGCCGAGATCCTCTTCGAAAGCTCGCAAGCTCTGCTCGAATACACGACCCATCGCCTGCTATGGAGTTGGTACCGTCGCGATCGCGAAGCGGCCGGCTCGTGAGCGAGCGAGCGAGGGCTGCGATGGTCGAACTCCCCGCGCAAAAGAGCGTGCCCGCCCCTCAGGGCGCGGGCACGAGACGGCTCAAGAACGGGTTCCGAAGAACCGGCCGGTCTTACTTGGAAGCGTCGGGCTTTGCGGCTTCTGCCTTCGCAGACTCGAGTTTCTTCGCGGCCTTCTCCTCCGCGGATTTCTTCTTCGCGGCAGCCTTGGCCTCGTCCGCGGCACGTCGACGTTGCGCGAGAAGTTCCTTTTGCGTTTCAGTCAGTACGGACTCGCACTCGGTGAGCTCATCGGCTCGGGCTGACTTGAGTTGTTTCTCCAGGTCGTTGATATGAACCTTATGCTTTTCGCGGATTTTGTAGATCGTCTCTTTCTGATCCTGCGTCAATCCCACGTCCCCGAAGTACGGCGGGACCTGACCTTTGGGCTCCGCTTTCTTCTTGCCCTTGGATGCCTTCGTTTCCTTGGGTGTTTCCTGTGCCTTGGTGGTCTCCTGCGCCACCAGTGAGAACGCTCCGAGCAAGACCACGACCACCGCGCCGCTCAAAATCGCCGTTGCTGACTGAGAACGCATACCCATCGGACGAGACCCTTTCATGTAGTCGCAAGAACCCGCCATTTCTTACGTCGGGTCGAATGTAAGCGACTACTATTCAGATTTCCAGAGAATAGAAGTGGAGCGGCGCATTTTTTGTCGCGCTGGTCAGAGTTGAGTGGGCGCTAGGCCCTATTTCGGTGCGGACGAGGTCGCCCACACACGAGTTCTCGGCCAAGCCGCGAGCGGAAGTGGCACCATCAGAACTCTGGGGAATTGCTCCGCACTTCAAACTCGGAAGCACCCTCGGGCGCGGCGCGGTCCACGGTGCGGAGCCCCTCTTGCAGTCCCTTCGGTTCGTATGAAATCAGTCCTCGGCGCTCGGCGCAGGCAACGCAGAGGCGCTCTTCGTTACTGAAGAGGTAGATCTCGCCATCCAGCAGTCGGTGATAGTAATCCTGGCCTGGGGCCATCATGTAGCAGAACTCGCGCACGCTGCCGTGCTTCTGCGCGATCTGCCACCCCGGCTCGTGCAGGTAAAGACGCTGGCCTCTTGCCGGAACACTCGATTCAGAGCCGGTGTCGGTCATGGGCGCGCTCTTTCGGAATCCGCTGTATGAGATTTGACCCCGACGGAGCTTACAGGGGGATGGATCCCGCAAACTTCGTCCGTGCAAGGCACGTCGCGCGGTCGCGAGGCCGCCACGATATTGTAGGCTCGCCGGCCTAACCATGTGACACCCGGAAGCGATCCCACGAGAGCGACCGGGAAAAAGAGGGGGCAGTATCGACCCATGGCCACCACGGCGTCGTAACCTGCAAGTACGCGGCCATC
>DAIDJG010000360.1 GCA_027451445.1 Singulisphaera sp. | reverse complement strand
GTCTTCGGTGGGGCACGGTTGATCTCGTCGGCGAGCACGATGTTGGCAAACACCGGCCCGTGCACGAACTGAAACTCACGCCGGCCGTTCATGCCATCCTGGAGAATGTCGGTGCCGGTGATGTCCATCGGCATCAGGTCGGGCGTGAACTGAATGCGGCTGAACTTCAGCGACATCGTCTCCGCGAGCTTGCTGACCATGAGCGTCTTCGCGAGCCCCGGCACGCCCATCAAGAGCGCATGCCCCCGAGCAAACAGGCAGATCGACATCCGTTCGACCACGTCGTGCTGCCCGACGATCACCCGCCCCAACTCCTTGCGCAGCCGCGCGTAGACCTCCCGCAAGCGGTCGATCGCCTGAACATCATCCTCGCTCAGTCGCTCTTGCGGCGGTGAGTCTACCGATTGCGGCATGGAATCGCTCCCAAAGGAATGGGCAGAACGCCTGGATCGAAGACGCGGTTTTCAACTCTAAAGGATTAGGAGGTGGATAGCAACCAGAGCGGCCGGCGATCGATGACGGGTCGCATTACCGATCGGGCTCCTTGGAGTATGGCGGCCTTCCGCTGCACTCCAAACCCTGCGGACGCCGCCAACGCTGAGAGTCCAAGAAGGAAACGGCCGTGCGCGGATGGAATCGAATCCTTGCGTTACCCTCCGGCGTCCCTGAAGATGGAGGCGTCACCTCACTGACGCCCAAACCCGTCCAAAGCAAGCGAGAACGCATCATGGCGGCAGGACATCGAATCTATTCCTTCTGCTGGGAGGCGTTTACCGACCTGACGTCGAATCCGCAGAGCGAGCGTCCCGCCTCGCTCGCCGGGGTGCTGGCGGACCCAGGAACTCGTGAGCGACTCGATCTCCCGACCACGCTGCCGACCGAACACGAGGAGCTGACCACAACAATCCGCGACCTGTTTCTGCAGCCCGAGTGGTTTGCAGGTCAGCCGAAGGCCGACGTCAAATTGCGGAACCGATTGCTCATGGGCCTGTTCTTCGACGAGGCATTCGAGCCGCTCGGGATCTCGGTCACCCCGGCCTGGCGCCCGTTTTACGAATGCTGTTCGTTCGATATTGCGTCGGTGCTCGCCGGGCGGATGGCATTAGACCTGGAGCGGATGAAACGTGGCAAGGGGGCCTATTACCGATTGCTGCCGAATGCTGAGCACAACGGCAACGAATTCTGGTGGTTCGGTCGGCGTCCCTACCGTTACACCCGGCGGCAGGCGTCAGACTACAGCATTCACAGTCCGGAGCAGGTGAATACGCTCTCCCACGAGCTGGCCACGCTCGTGCAGTCCTGCGAGTCGATCGAATGCGCCGAACTGCACGAACTGCTTGCGGATTACACGCATTGCATCGAAGGTGTGAAGCAACGGAACGCTGGGATGTTCGTCGAGAACGACACCTGACCGGAGGCTGCAACGCGCGCCAATTCGGAGCCAGAACAGAACGCGGATCCCTGACCCAGGGAGACGATGAACCCATGCCCCCCAACATCAACCGGCAATTACGTGATGCCGCGCAAGAGGGCGATCTCAAGAAGGTTCGCGCGTTGCTCGAACAGGGCGCCGACATTAACGCCGCGTCACACAACGACGGCTACACACCCTTTCTGCTCGCGCTCGGCGAAGGCCACGACGAGGTGTGGCGGTATCTCCTCGAGGCCGGCGCGCGTGCCGACGCCTCGACCACACAGGGCGACACGGCACTGCACCTTGCCATCGACACCGGAAATGTGGAGGCGCTCAAATTGCTCCTCGCTTGCGGGTTATCCGTCGAGAGCCGCGACAACTTGGGCACCACTCCGTTGATCCATGCCGCCGAGTGCCTTGCGTTCGAAGCGGTTGAGTTGCTGCTCCAGCACGGCGCCGATCCCAATGCGCGCGAGAAGTACCAGGGCACGAGCCTCCACGCCGTGTATCGAGGCATCACGATGTCCGAGGAAGACTACAATGAGGTCGGCGCTCCCCTCGTCGCGCTGCTCGAAAAGCACGGCGCCGATCCCACCCTCAAGGACGACGTGGGGCGAAGGCCCGAAGATTATTTGAACCAGTGATGACGGATGGCGCTCCCGACAAACACGCCTGAACGGCATCCGTTTCCTGGCTCTGGCCTGGCGTTGCGCGTGGCGCACGTACCGTCCGATTGACGGAACACGGGATCGATAGTCGCCTTTTGCTCCGCGAAATCACGTCTTTAAAATAGATAGGATAACCGCATGTGGTAAATTAAGCGTCCGTGCAAACGGAACGCGCCACACCAAATCACAGATGCGAGAACAGGCGTTCCAAAACCCAATCGCCGAGCCCGCGGGCTCCTCGGCAACTCGGGGTTCGCGACCTTGCGGAGTCCTCGGCCGTTTCGCGGCAATCGAGGGGGCGGGACTTCCGGACCGGAAGTCAATTGTTCTCGGGTCACGGGTCCTTGGACGTGTGCTGCGACCTTGTGAAGGTCAGCTCGCCCAGCACGGGCTGATAGGCCATCGCGATGAGTAGATCGACGGTCGGCTTCACCTCGGGCTTCTTGGGATAGCGCCCGGCTTTTTCGAGAACCTTGCGCCAATCCTTCGGTTCGTTGCCCAGATCCTGACCCGACGCGTCACGCGCGACGGTGAGCACGAGGTTATTGAACGTGGTCTTTGCGTTGTTCTCCGCCTCGATGGCCCGGACATCGGCAGCGAGTTGCTGCTGCGCCGCGATCGCGCTGCGCTGGGCTTCGATCGCGATGTCGCGCAACGAAACGCTTGCGGTCGCTGAGACGTCCGTGAACGTGTAGAGTGTGCCGCTCTTTCCCAGGTGGGTGATGCCGGTCATCGCCGACGAAACCTCGCCCAGCGGACGGATCAGCGTCGGCATGCCGCTGGCGTCGTATCCGATGATGTCGCCAGGCCGGAAGCTCACCGAGGGGACGGGTGGTGCATAGACGCGCCGGACATTGGCCCGTTCGCCTTCGATGAACAGCACCCCCGGCGAGCCGGGTCCGCCAACCGGCCGGACCTCATATTTCAAGGGGTCCTGAAGGAGCGCGACGAGAACCGGGAGGTAGTCGTCGGCGTCGCGTCGGCGAAGGGTCTCCGTGGCGCGTCGGCGGACGTCGGGGGTCTTGCCGTAGACGGCCATGAGCGCGAGGACCTTGGAGGAGAGGGGCGTATCGATCTGGCCCAGGAGCTGGATGGCGATGACCTGGTCCTTGGGACTTCGTACGCCGAACTCACTGTAGATGGCCTGGACGGCGCGAGGGTTGCTGATCGCCTCAGCCTCGATTCGGGCCTCGTCCATCTTCCTTCGGGCCGCGGTGGATATCCTTGTGGATCTTCTTGAGCCGGAGGCTCCATTCCTTATTGGCCTTGGCCTGCTCCGTTTCTTCGGCGATCTGGGCGTCGTTCATCCAGCGCCCCTGAACCTTTTTGTACCCGAGCTTGCGCCAGGCCGCCGTCCGGTTCGGGTCGAGCTCGACCACGACGGAGTAGTGGGCAATCGCCTCGGCCCGAAGCCCGTTCTGCTCGCACCATTCCGCCAGCTTCCACTGCGCCGCGGGGGTGTTGGCCGTCTGGGGTCTCTTCTCGTTGTACCGGGCGAGCGCCTCGTCCGGGCTGAGCTTGGAGGCGGGCGCAGGCTTTGGCTCGGGCGGTTTCGCACCTGGGGGTTCCGCGGAGACCAGACCGAGACCCAGCAACACGGCGGTCCACATGAGACGCTCTCCTCTCGCCCGGAGGGGGCACGGAAGCGACTGGAACAGAGTTGGCCGATCTGACAGATGATGGTCTTTCGAGCAGGATACACCGGTCGAGGGTGGCCGGCAATAGGATGCGTGCGTGAATGTTCGGGGTGGTGAGGGACGTCGAATAAGCGGTCTTGCGTGAGCGGCCTTCGCTGCCTCGATCGCTCGATCTCGCGTGGCCGCGGCCCTGCCACCGCTTCCTCTCCTGGACACGCTCTCGTGGCAGATCAAGGGCGGAATTGCTCCCGATTTCGGCTCCGCGAACGGCGTTATTGCCTGTCGTCTGGTCCTGTCACCCGTCAATCTCACGGTCCCAGACCTTCGGCCGGCATTGCCCCCGTTTGATCGCATGAGCGCTGGCGTCCGTTGCCTTCCGCGGTAGCAGCGTCGCCACGCAGCACGGGACAAGCCCGAACGCCAGTAGGCCGGCGACGCCCGTGGCGACGAATTCCGGCCATTCCGCGACGCCCGCGTGCGCATCGCTGTAGAGGTCGCCGGCCGTTGTCAGGAGGATGGTGAAGGCGAAGCCCCCGCCGGCCCAGACGGCCGCCGTTCCCCAGGCGCGAGGCGAGCCGACGCGCGGCAGTCCGCGGCCTATGAGCGACCTGACGACCGTGTCGAGGCCGAGCGCGGCCATGAAGAGCGGCCAGAGCCCGTACCACTGGGTTTCGCTCGCCCCGCGCACGAGGACTGCCTCGGAGGGGTTGGCCGGGTTGACGTAGCACGTCGCCGATCGCAACGGCGGGTGCTCGCGGACGACCCGTCGCGCACCGTAGTACCAGGGCGAGCCCACGAACGAGGCGTTGTTGGTGTTGGCTCGGTACGTCCGATCGCCGACCTGGTATCGGTACACGATATCGGGCCAGTACACGTTAAACGAAATAATGCCGCTATTCCGCGCCGAGCGTACATTTCCATCCTCGATGATACATGGGACCGCCGGCCAGCGGAGCGATCGCAGGCCATTCCAGAGCGGCATGGTGAAGAACATGAGGTGGCCGGCGAGCCCGACGAAGATCAGGAAGGGACCGCCCAACAGGAAGCCATTCGAACGGCGCAAAAAGACGCCGACAAGACCCACTGCACAGCACAGCAGCGCGACGGTCAGAATTGCCGGAACGAGCGGATTGTCGTGCTTCAGGACCGCCGTGGCCGGATCGGCCGGATTGACGTAGCACAGCCGGCGCGACCCCTCCGGGAACGACCGCGCCAGACGCTCGGCCTCGGCGACGTCCGTCGAACCACGGTATTCCTCGCTGTAGGTCGTCCCGGTGAACTCCTGGCCCCGCCAGGCATAGCGGTAAGATACGTCGAACGCGTACGGGTGCCGCTCGCCGCCGGCCCGAAGTCCGCTGGCGACGATTTCGCACGGCACCGCCGGCCAGCGGTAGGCGAGGCCCCACCGGCACGCCGTGACGCCGGCCCATGCGGCGCCCGCCAGCGTCGCCAGGACGAGGAAGCCGCCGAGTAGGCCGATCGACGCGGGTTGCTTTGGCCTGCGCATCGTACTCTCCGGAATTCGTGCGCGAAAAACCATCGCATCAAGTATCGCAGTGGCCACCGCGTGAAGCGAGATCGGATCTCCTTTCCATGCTCTACGGCTCGATGTCGCTCACGAATCATGGAAACCATGGGCTCGGCAATGTCCGCCTCACGAACGGGGCCGGTATGGCGGTGTGGACCTACCAGTCCGAAGCCAACCCGTCCGTCCTGATCATCACGCGGCGCAGCGAAATGGGCGAGGCCCAGATCCGCCAGAAGTGCCTCGACGAGGCACGGAAGCAACTGGCCGATACCTCATTCGCTACTTCCTGCCTGAAGATCGTAGCCTCTCCCCGCTTCCGGGGACCTCGGGTTTCACGCCCTCGAATCTTGACCCGAGTGCAGCGCGTGGAACCGCCTCGTGTACAAAAACCCAAACGCGATGTGTTCGAGGTATTCCTTCGGAACGCTTGCTTCAGGATTTGTCGTGTAATCCCGTCTCCAAATTTGGATCATGAGACGGCTGGCCGGGTTCAGCCGGGAGGGAACTCGAGTGCTCCGTTGGCGCGGTAGCGATGGCCGCGAGGGTAGCCGGGTCGCCGTTGCGGGCGCGGGGACCGGTCACCAAATCGATCAACGATCCGATATCTCGGTGTGCGGCCAGAGGATGCCGCATCGGCAACTCGTGATGGATTTTATAACGATTTCGCCGGCCGGTGCGGACGCGTTCCAGATAGTCCCCGGCCTCGAGGTCTGCGACAATGCGCTGGACCGCGCGCTCGGTGATCCCAACCCGTGTAGCGACCTCGCGCAGCGTCGAGTCAGGGTTGCGCGCAATGGCCAACAAGACATTTCCGTGATTGCTGAGGAATGTCCAGCCCGGGCGACCACTGTCTGACGCTTTCAAATCCATGACTCGACCCTACGCGAAATTCGCGATAAGAAATATACGACAAGCATTCTGTCTACCAAGCTCGCTGACTCCCCTCAGACGCCGACCTTGAGGCCGCGAACGAAGAGGCTCGCATGAAGAGAGAGAGAGCGGACTCTCG
The DNA here is from genome assembly GCA_027451445.1 of Singulisphaera sp. Taxonomy (GTDB): domain Bacteria; phylum Planctomycetota; class Planctomycetia; order Isosphaerales; family Isosphaeraceae; genus DAIDJG01. Next base: position 33,310 of record DAIDJG010000360.1, on the reverse strand, counting down.
TGCTCTCCGATGCATGACCGCTGGCCGCTTTCGGCTTCTGCTTGGTCGGGTGTTTCCCACGGCAACGTGTTGGTCGTTGCGCCCGGCGAGCAATCGCTTCGTTCGTCAAAGGCCTAACCGGGAGGATGCGGCTTTGCGCCGCGTTAGGGGGGGGTGGCCATGCATGAGACTCACGCAAGCGAGTCGACCAAAGACCAACAGAATACCGGGATCAGCCCGCACGTTAGCAACGCCTCTGTCCCGAAAACCTTACCGGCCATCCTATTCTATCGCGCCAAGCGATGGATAGAGGGATTCGGTCCGGCCGAGTCGTGCCCACGGAGCACGAGCGCGGGGTGGAGCTGGTCCGCAAGAACCAGGCCGGAAAACTGATCGTTCGCCAGGACATGATCCAGGTCGAGAACCGAATCAATTACCTCGTTGGTCGTTTCCCGCAGCCCGTCGCGCGCATCTCGCCGGATTTCATCGAGTTCAACCTGCATGCGCTGAGCGTTGGCGTGCCCTCGCAGCTCCTTCGGTACCGCCCTGATATCCGCGAGGCTGAGCGCAACGTGGGGGCTGCCGGCCTCGACATCAAGGTCGCCCGGGCCCGCTTTTATCCTGCGGTGGTCATCAACGGCGGCGTCGGTTTCTCGGCCTTCAACCCAAACTATCTGCTCCTGACTCCCGAGGCGCTGATTGCCAATATCGCTGCCGGCGCCGTCGGGCCACTCATCGACTTCAAAGCAATCAAAGCCGACTACATGTCGGCGAACGCCGCACAATTGCAGGCCCTCTATCACTACCAGCGCACCGTCATCAACGCCTTCACCGAGGTCGTCAACCGCGTGTCCATGGTGGAGAATTACCGCACGAGCATCGAGATCAAGAAACAGCAAGTGAAATCGCTCGAGGCGTCCGTCGACAACGCCACGAGGCTCTTTCTCAATGCCCAGGCCGAATACATCGATGTGCTCTTCGCCCAGCGCGACCTCTTTGATGCGTGAAGGGACTTGATCGAGATCAAGAGGCAGCAACTGTCTGCCGTCGTGAACGCCTATCAAGCCCTCGGCGGCGGCAATCTCTTGCCGATTCCTGACTGGGATCCATCGGTATCGGAGCATGGACATATTATCGAACATATATTTGAGCCAGCAGATCTTAGCGTGCACAAGTGATCAAATTTGTCTTGAATCATGGCCGACGGATAATTGGGACACCGGGAGCGATCGGCTCGTTCACAGGGGCTGAAACCCCCGCGGGCCGGTCCCATGCGAGACCCAGAGGCGTCAGACCCTCGTTCAAGGCGGCGAGATCCCACAGCTCGACGTCGCAACCGGTGCCCACGATCGCCAGACGGCGGGCGGTAAAGTCGAATGCCAAGCTCCTCAGGTTCCCGGTCCACAAGGGAAAACTCAGCAGCTTTTCGAGCGTCGCTGCGTCACGCAGCACCACCTGACGGTCAGCGCCACCAGTGACGAGCAAGCGACCGTCGGGGCTCATGGGACGCCAGGGTCAGATACCATGTAGGAGGATGGCAGAGAGTGAGTCGCTGAAGGTAAGCTGAATATGTGGCTATCAGCATCCCTTTTGGAGGGACATTCCCATGTCAGCGACTCACGACGACCATTCTACCACAGCGACCAGACTGGTACTCTACCTGGCCTTGGAGCTGGGCCGGAACTCCTGGAAGCTGGCCTTCACCACAGGAGCCGCCCAAAAACCCCGGCTCCGCTCGCTGGCCGCCGGTAACTACGTCGAACTCCTCCTTGAGATCAAGAAGGCCAAGGAGCGGTTCGGCCTGCCGCCGGACGCCAAGGTGATCTCCTGCTACGAGGCCGGCCGGGACGGCTTCTGGCTCCATCGCTTTCTGATCCATGAGGGGATCGATAACCGAGTCGTCGACTCGGCATCGATCGAAGTCAATCGCCGCAAGCGTCGCGCCAAATCCGACCGGCTGGACGCGACCAAGCTGGTCTCGATGCTCATCCGCTCGCACCAGGGCGAAGAGCACGTGTGGGCGGTGGTCCGCATTCCCACGGTGGCTGACGAGGACCGGCGGCAACTCCACCGCGATTTGATCCGTCTGAAAGGGGAGCGGACTGGGCACGACAATCGGATCAAGGGACTGTTGGCCGGGCTGGGCCTGATGGTGACGATCAACTCTGGCTTCGCCGAGCAACTCGAGCAACTTCGCCAGTGGGACGGCTCGGAGGTACCGTCTGGACTGCGACAGAGACTGACGCGGGAGTTCGAGCGGAGGCAACTGGTCGCGCGTCAGATCGGCGCGTTGGAGTTGGAGCGGAAGAAGCACATCGGCGACCCGAATGATCCCCAGATGGAACAGGTACGCCAATTGTTGCGACTGCGGGGGATCGGCCCCAACACGGCGTGGCTGTTGGTGCGCGAGTTCTTCGGTTGGCGGCAGATCAAGAACCGGCGCGAGCTGGCCAGCTTGGCGGGGCTGACACCTTCACCGTATGACAGCGGGGAGAGCCGTCGCGAGCAGGGGATCAGCAAGGCGGGGAATCGGCGTGTGCGGTGGATGATGATCGAGCTGGCCTGGCTCTGGCTGCGGTACCAGCCGGAGAGCGAGTTGAGCGGCTGGTTCCGCGAGCGGTTTGGCCAGGGAAACAGTCGATTGCGGAAATCGGGGATCGTGGCGGTGGCGCGAAAGCTGTTGGTGGCGCTTTGGAAGTACCTGGAGACCGGCGTGGTGCCTGCGGGTGCGGAGGTGAGAGCTGCGGAGGAGGACGTGCCTGTGAAGAAAGTGTCGTGAGTTCGGCAGTCACCGTAGCCCCTTGAAAGGGGCGGGACAAGAAAGAGGTCTTGGGCTCTCGGGAAGCGATCACAAGCAGACAGGGCTGGAGGGGGCGGCCGAGAAATTAGTCGGGTTTCCCGCAAGGGAACCGTGGGTCAGATGGGTTTGCTCCCCCAGTTCTGGCTTCGAGGCGTCGGGAGACGTATGAGTAACTGGTGATTGATCCTTAGATGTGATCAACACGGATAGAAGACGGTGCCGGCCCGAAGGGCCGGACTGATCGTGAAGCCGCCAGCCTTTGTCGCTTGAGAGTGTGCTGTACGAGAGAGGGAGGTGAACGAAGTACAGTTGTCGATGGGTCGCAGGAGGAAAAGGCTTCGAGCCGATGGCCTTATCGATGAACAATATTGATAATATTTTATGTGAAAAGAGTGAGATCCCGGGCGCACCGGTTCCCCGGGTGGTGAGGCGGTAAGCCCAGGATTTCCTCGAAACGATCGGCGTCTGCGCCGAGGAAGGAGTAGAAAGAGAGAGCCAAGAAATCGCGTTCACGGGGCTTGACCCGGCGACTCATAGAGGACTTAATTGTTCGTTTTCCAGGCACGCCTGGAAAACGAACAATTAAGTCTGACCCCCTTGCCGGGGAGGACCGCGCAAATGCGGACGTTTCGGCCAGGAGAAAGCCAATAGCGACCGTGGTGACCACTCGAAAGGGATGAGGGATGACGACTGGCGCCACCGCGACCCATCTCTCATTCCACGCTCAAACCCCCATGTCCCTCTCTGCCCGGGCGAGAGTTCTCTTCGTCCCTCATCCCTTTCGGCATCGTGGATCCCGAACGTTCACCGCGCTCGGGAGTGCCATCGTCCGGATTCTGAAGACTGTCAATCCATTCTTAACCCGCGAAGTTCTCCGCGCACCTACGGCATCGCCACTGTCGACGAACTGGAACAAGCGCGCGCCGGCTCAGTGTGGTATTCGACGCTTCGGTGCCCCAGGCGGGCAATGGGTTGCGATTCCAAACGGGGGAACTGGTGCGGCGACTCGATGCGTCAAGCAACACAAGGAGTTAGGACACGGCGATGGTTCTCTGGCGAAGCCTTTGCGTTAAATTAAGAGTTACACCATGCTGTTTTGCAATGACCAAATAGGCCACTTCCCCGTGCTTGGGGAAGCATATAATGGATTTAATGTAAATACGGGAGCGTTTTTGGCACTTTTTGACCGCCGATCAAAGCATGATCGCGGGGGCGAATCAAGGACAGTAATCGCTTGCGAGATCGGCTAAACAATGCACTTCGCGGCGTTTTCGGTTCTCTCGGATGCGGGGCAGTCGTGATGAAGATTCATGACGTACCGCGGTATGCCGGACAGCCACGACTCCCGGATTTCAGGTGGGTAATTGGCGACGGTGTGCGGCCAATTTGATCCACGGGAAACCCATTCACTCCTTCCTGGGTCGCCCTCGGTTCCGCAGGGTCCACTCGAGCCCCAGTTCCTGAGCTGTCTGAAGCGTCCAGTCGGGGTCGCCGAATGGCCGTTCGCGTGCGACAGAAATGCGCACGCGCTGGAGATCGTCCGCCGAGAGCGCCGTGTTGACGCGCTTCAACCAGCTCCGACCGCGGGGCGAAGGGGTACCCCTCCAGAGCAGAGGGTCGCGCGCAAGCCAACCGGGCAGGCTGGACCACTTCCAGCGCTCGGGGCTTTTCACAAGCTTGGCGCGCACGGGGTTGCGCTCGACGTAGCGCAGTATCGTCGTAACGTGGGCGCCGTCCTGGACCGGAAAGGCCTTGTAGCGTCCCTGCCATACGTGCCCCGAAGTCTCGTAGACCCGGTGATAGCGCTGGGCGTGCATTGTGAGCACCCGGCGCATCCAGTGCCCGAGGTCGCCGTCCTCCACGGGTCGAATGACCAGGTGGAAGTGGTCGGGCATCAGGCAGTAGCCGAAGATATCGAGTGGTAACCGCTCGCACGCCTGGGCCATCGCGTCGACAAAAGCGAGGTAGTCGTCCGGCTTGTGGAAGACCTCCGACTGTCGGTTCCCGCGGTTCAGAACGTGGTAAATCATGCCGCCTACGGCGGCGCGTGCTGTGCGTGGCATGGGTGGAGCGTAACCCGCGTCTCAGCGGTCTGTCAATAATCCCGCCCGTCCCCTTTTTGCCCCGCAACGCGATCGTAGACCGCGCTGGACGGTGCCGTCGCACCCCACGGATTATGGCTCGCGGCTCGTTTCGCGATGAGCTTTGGCCGCTTGGGTACGGCGTTGAAGGATGTGCGGAGCCTGCAACCACCCCGCGACGCTGCGCTGCGCGCCGTCCGCGACGGGTGAGCGGTTCCAAAGAATCCAGAGACAGCCGGCGAGCAGGAAGGCGGTACCCCAACTCGACAGGCCGCACCACATGGCGATGTGGACGGACGTGTGGCCCCAGACGGGCGGTTCGAGCACGGCCGTGGCGAGCGTTAGGTAGATCAGCCATCTTGCGACGCGATCGCCGTGCTCGAACGCCCGCCGCGCCACGCAGAGCGCGGGCAGAAGGAGGACGACGAAGTGCGTCCGGCTCGTCATCGGCGACAACAAGAGCATCAGCGCCATCACGGCGCCCCACTCCGCCGCCATGTCCTCAGGCGCACGCGACACGTTCGCGTTGGACGGGGCCGCGCGCCAACGTCGGCGCATCGTGTACGCTGCCAGCGCCAGGAGGGTTAGCTCGCAAGAGTAGGTCATGATCCGTAGCAGATGTGCGTCGGGTGTAGAAGATCGGTTTACGGCGACGATTTCCCCGTTTTGCCAGGCCAGGCGCGTGGACGCCCAGCGCGTGAAGGCACCGGCGATGGATTGGTTGTCGAGGATCCGGGAGTACCAGCGGCCCGGCAGATAGCCCGGCTGTGCCATGGGTTGGAGGAACTGGTGGATCCAAGCGATGAGCCACGAACCTCCCTCAGCGGGGGGATGAACCAGGTCCGGCACGAGGTTCATGCCCACCGCGACGGCCACGACCAGAACGGCGGCGCGCCAGTGCCCTCGCAACGCCAGGTACGGGGCGAACAGCAGCGGAGTGCATTTCATCGCGGCTGCCAGTCCGAACAGGATCGCGCCCACCAGCGTCCTCGACCGGGACAAGGCGAGACAACCGCCCGTCAGGAGCGCGGCGATGACTAGATCAGTTTGCGGCTGACGAAGGTCACTCTCGACGTAGTGCAACGCGCAGGCGAGACCCAGGCAAGCGATCAGGTGTTCGCTCCGCGGAACGCGGACGCCCCGTCCCTCGAGCGCTCCGCCTCCCGACAGCCGCCACGACCCGCGCCAAAGCACGGTCAGGCACGCGATCTGGATGAGGAACCATACAACTCTCTCCGATGCGCGCGGGATGTATGCGAACGGGAGGGCCATCACGGCCATCCACGGCGGGTAGGTGTACGCGCGGAAGGGCGGGACCTTGAGCAGGTAGAGCCCGCGCCCCTCGACGAGATTCCGGGCGGAGTTAACAAAGACCCACTCGAACTCCGTGAGCGGCGGCCGTTTCACGCGCCAGAACATGATCACAGCGAATAGCAGGAAGGCGACGGTGTATGGGTGGCTGCGAATCCACGCCCCGATTCCCGCCGTCCTCGTCGGGTCGGGCGACCCGGTCGAACCGGGAAGGTTACGGCAAGTTGACATCGGTCTCTCCATCCTTGGAGAAAGCACCCTCAGGCCGGGCGCGAAGCGATATGAATCCGGCCATCCGTGGTCGGCTCACAGCAGTCAGGAAACGGAATATTTGAGCAGGCCGAATCTCGTGCGCAGACGTCATTCACAGTCAGGCAGGCCACGCGTTTTGACCTGGGAAACGGCGGCTCGACTCCCCATCGGCTGCGACATCGTCAGCCTTCTCCCTAGAATCGGCACGACCGTCAAAAAGAATGAGAAAAAGGGGCTTGCCTTCCGGGAAAATGGACGGTTCTGTACTGAACAGAAGATCAATTCCGCCGGCCCGGAGGGGTGCGCCCGCCGCCCATGACGAATTACAAGGCTACAAACATACCGGGTAGATTTTCCCAACGAGTGGGGTGGATTGGGGCGTTAAGCGGGTCAGCAGCGCGCGTGGGGGGAGCGGCTCTCATGGGTTCGGACGTCGGCCGAGCTGGCCGGAATGCGCTCAGAGAACGGTCGGGGCGTGGGCCTTCGGCTGCGAAGGCTCGCCGTCACATCATCCGAGGTGTATTCCCGCCTCCGGACGTTCTCGCCCTGAGGTGGAAGGTGGGAAATGGGGATTGGTGTGCGAGCGGGTTTATTCGGCTACTCGGAGCCCCTCGCTACCAAAGGGTTTCGTATTCCGAGTGGGGCTTATTCGGAAAAAGGGACGGAGCTATGTGCGACCAATCCCGACCCCGAATGGTTGCCGTGGGGGGGGCGAGTGGTGCTCGGGTGGGCGACGGCGAGGGACGAGAGTCGCACACGGTCGAATCAGTCAGAAATGGGAAGGGTGTTGCGGACAAAGGGGTTATGCATTTCCGGGACCCGGTTCCGAGCGGTGGTGGGGGAACTTGGATCTCGGAAGGATGTATGGCTTGGTGGCTGTGCGGCGGGAACACTGCCTAATCGGCGGGCTTCTTCCCCACCCCAACCCCTTACGCGTTAACTTAACGCTATGGTCAATCTCTTCCGAGACGCGAACATATTAACTCCCCCCCTTGGGAAGGGGGGGTAGGGGGGGTGGGCAGTGGCCGTCCGACGAGTGCAACTCCGCCACGAACCGCATGCGGTTAATGCCCACGGGGAGCGGGGTTGGCCTCCGCCACCGGCGCCCCGTTCCGCTCCAGGCACCCTCCTACAACCGGTAAAGACGAAGCCACACTTTACGGCGAAACGTCGCGGCAGACAGACATCATGACGGAAACGTTCATCATCCTCAATTCGAGCGTACGCATAGAGCTACGCCATTTCCGAACAAATGATCCGCTTGCGATGACGAAGCGAAGAACCGAGAGCGAAGGCCACTACCCACCCCCCCCCTACCCCCCCTTCCCAAGGGGGGGAGTTATATGATTCGCCGTTGCGACGGGGGTGGCCATAGCGTTAAGTTAACGCGTAAGCCCCCCCTTCCCAAGGGGGGGAGTTATGATTTCCCCAGTTTGGGCGGCTGGGGCGGAGATCGGGTGTCCGGCCTGTGCAGCGCGTTCGCGAAGCGGCTTAGATCAGGCTTTCGAGCAGCAGCTTCAGTTTCCGCACCTCGACTTCGACCTCAAAGGTGTTCTCGGGGAGGTCGAGGATGGAGATGGTCAGGGCGCGGTCGTAGCCGTTGCGTTCGAGGAGGTTGATGATGCGGCCGTACTCGATTTCACCCTGGCCGACGCGGACCTGAAACTCGCCGGGGCCTTTGCCGGTGTCGCGGAGGTGGATGTTCTGGACGTAGGGGAAGACGTCGTCGTAGTCGGCACCTTTGTTCGGCCCCTGGATGTAGTGGCTGGGGTCGAGCGTCAGGCCCAGGCCGGGGACGGCCTGGCAGAGGGCGACGGCGGCGGCGGGGTCGGCGGTCAAGGCCTGGGCGTGGGTGCTGACGGTCAAAACCAAGCCTTCACGCATTGCGAAGCTGGCCAGGCCGGAGAGGCGCTTGACCTCGTCGTCGAACGAGCTGCCGAGCGGGGCGGCGGGGATCGTCAGCACGGCGACCATCATCAGCTTGGCCAGCCGGCACATCGTGTCGAACCGCTTGCGGCCGAGGGGGGTCGTCAGGTCGAGGTCGCCGAAGTCCAGACCGAGGGAGGTCGGGGTCAGGCTCGGACCGTTGCGCAGTTTTTGCACGGCGAGATCGGGATTCTCGGCCGCTTCGGAGGGCGTAAGGTGCGACGACCCTTCGAAAAGCGCCAGCTCGATCTTGTCGAATTCCAGCTCGGCAATGTGGCGGAGCGCAGCCTCAAACGGCTCGCGCACGAAGCAAAACGTATTGCAGGCGACGAACACCAACCCCTCCTCTACCCTCCCTGGGGGGCATCCCTGCGACCGACCGGCCCGGGGTCTCAACAGTCGCGCCCCTGGCGGAACGTGGCAACATCCTTTGGTTCGGGGTCTCAGCGCAACGCGGCGCGAGCCCTGGGAGCAGATCTTACCGCAGGCGGCGATCGCTGGGTAGGGCAGTCGGCCCGCCCGATCGGGCCAGGGCGGCGGGGTCGCCCCAGAGCAGGGCCGGACGCTTCGCCCAGTGGGAGCTCGCCAGCCGGGCGAAGTCGCCGTAGCGGTTTTCACGGTGGGCGACCATCGCGGCCAGCAGGGCACGCCGGGCGTTTTGACGCTCCGCGTCGGAGAGGGATTCGCCCGTGACGCTCAGCTCGTCGATCCAGAGCTGGCCGGCGACCAGCGTCTCGAACCGCAAGCGCAGGGTGTCGAGGCCCCCGGCGGGGAGGTTCGATGCCCGCACAGCCTGCGCCCGCCATTCGGGCTGGAGTGTGAGGTCGGAGCGCCTCACGAAGGGCTGGCCTGCCGCTTCTCCTTCGATCCAGAGCCGCAGCTTGGCGTCGGGCTGGTTCGAGCGGAACCAAGCGGTGACGGTCAGGCTCGACTGGGCGCGGGGTGCGAAGGGCTCGCTCACGACCGACGCGGGGGGGACGGTGGCGGTGAACCGAAGGCTCCCCTGGCCGGAGTGGACCTGGCTGGGGTCGATCTCGATCGCGTTGGCGCCGGGCATTCCCATCGCTTCCGCGAGCTGCCAGCCGACCGGCGTGATCGGGGCGGACTTCAGGCTCGAGGGGACGACGCGGGCGTTCCCGCCGCCCGGCTCGAAGCCGGAGTTGGTGGGGCCGGCGGTACCTTCGGAGGATTCATTCAGACGGTTCAGCAGGTTGGAGAGGACATTGTATTGAGCGAGCATGCTGGCCTTGACGACCTCGGAGGGGTATGAGGCGATATTGGTGACGCGCACTTCAGTCGCTCCGATCCGGATCGCGGCGACGCCGAAGGGGGGCATCTCCAGTACGACGTGGCTCTCCCCGCGCTCGGTTTTGGGGGTCAGGCGGAGGTTCCGCCCCAGGTCGTCGACGGGGGCGGAGCCGTTGCCGGTCAAGACGGTTTCGAGCAGGATGGGGTAGGGGGTGTCATTGGAGAGTGCGAGGTACGTGCTCTGGCCGGCTCGGGTGGAGCGGACAGCGACGCCCGACGAGTGGCGGTCGGACAACGGTGTGCCGGGCGGGGCGGCGGGCAGGGCGCGGAAGACCTCGGCGAACCGGCGCAGGGGCTCCTCGCGGCCGGCGACGGCAGCCAGAGAGAGGAACACGCAGCGGGCGTCGAGGGCGGACAGGGCGTGGCCCAGGGGTTCGGTTCCCACCTGCCCGTCGGAGAGCGGCGAGGCCAGCAGGCGGGGACTGGCGGCCGGCCGGTCGTTGGCGGCGCGAGGGTCGGCTTCGTCGTCGGCGAGGGCGAGGAAGAGGCCGCGGTCCGAACGAGAGGCGACCTTGGCATCGAGCTCGGGGCTGGTGGCCAGGTCGTGCGAAAGGTCGTCGGCCGAGAGGGTCAGGCCGCGGAGGACGAGCGGGGCGTTGGTACCGGTGGACCAGGCGTCGAGGTCGAGCCCGACGGCACGCCAGGCTTCGCTCGGCGCGAGGCCGGCCAGGTCGACGCGCCGGGCTTCATCGCCGGCGGGGCCATGGTCGAGGCCGGGGGTCGCGACGGCCAGCGACAGGGAGGGCGACACGTCGCGGACGGCTTCGGCCAGCTCGTTGTAAAGGGCAGCGACCCCTCGGGCCCGCCAAGACATCCAGGGCATCCGCGCCGAGGCCATCACGAACGAGGCGCGCTGGGCGAAGCGGTTGGGGTCCTGGTCGTTCAGCCCGGGGGCGGTTCGGGCGGTCATTGCGTCGAACATCTCACGGACGAAGCGCTCGTAGGTCGAGTCATCGAGTCCGGTGCCGGGGTTGCCCAGGAGCGTCGAGCCGGGGCCGAGGCGGATCAGGGCGCCGCTGATGTTCTTCTGGCCGCGGCGGGGCTTGAGCACGTCGACCACCCGTTGCTTCACAGCCTCGCGGACGTCGGGGTGGAGCAGGTGGTAGTCGGTGCCATCGGCTTGCCCTCGGCCATCGATCCGGACGAGCCCGCGGTTGAGGGCTTCGGCGGAGCCGGGATTGGGCAAGCCGGGCAGGGGGCCGTTGAGGCTCAACTCCAGCCAGGCATTCACGTTCAGGCGGCCGAGAAGGCGGAGCAGCAGGTCGAGGCGGTCGGGGCCGAGGGCATCCTCCGCGGCCTGACCGTGCAGCCCCTGGCGCTGAGGGCGGTCGGAGAGCTCCTCGGGGACGACAACGGACGAGGCACCGCAATAGGTCAGGTACGATGCGAGGTGCTGGGCCATTCCCAGCGGGTCGCCTGGCGTCGTCTCATCGCCGAGGGGGCCGAAGCGTTCGAGGGCGCTGGGGCCGGGGAGGAACAGGCCGAGCGAACGGGGGCGAGCCTCGGGTTCGCTGACCGCGGCGGCGGGGAGCGTCTCGCCGAGTTCCGTGAGGGTAACGCTGCCGAGCTGAACGGAGGCGTTCGCGCATCGGTTCACCAGGACAACCACCGGTTCGGAGACGTCGGGCCAGACCAGCCAGGAGAAGGTTTCGGGTTTCCCGTCGGGGAGGATCGGCAGACCGGAGGCACAGACGTCGAGCGCGACGCGGGCGGGCTTGCCGGGTCCGTTCGGCTCGAGGAGGGCGACGCCGAGCGCTTCGGGGTGTCCGGCGGTGACCTTCACGGTGAGCCGGTGGGGGCGTCCTGGGCGGGGAACCTTGAGACCGAGTGCGGTCCACGCGAGGCCGGAATTGTCGGGGGCGCCAAGGTTTGCGATTTCCGTGGGGGAGCCGGCGATCAGACCTCGGACGACGCTGCGCGTGGTGTTCAGCGGGCCTCGGTTCGGCTCGACGAGGGCGGCGTCGGGGACGTCCCAGCCACTCCGCCCCTGCGCGGCCAAGGGAGCGCGACCGGAGGCGACGAGCCGTCGAGCGCCGGGGCGGGTGAGGTCGATCGTGTCGACCTCTTGTCCAGCTTTGGGACGGTCGGTGGCATGTTCGCGCTTGGCTTCGGGCTTCAGGACCACCAGGGTCATCCGCCGGGTCGCCGAGCCGCCCGCTGCGGGGCTGCTTCGCCGCCTGCGGAAGACGCGGCTGAACACGGTCCCTTCGCGCGACGGGATCACAGGCTCCCAGGTGGCCCGGACCTCGAGGACGTACGTCCCCTCGGTGCGCGGCATGTTCAGGTTCCAGGCGCGGGCGGGGATCTCCAGGCGATTGGTCGGAACGATCTCCGAGCGGTCGCTGTGCCAGACAGTGTCGCCGCCGCGCAAGGGACGCAGGTCGGCCGTGCAGTGGACGTTCATCTCCGAGGGTTCGGGGGTCAGCACGTTGACGCCGGTCGCCACGTTGAGTCGAGCCCCCGGAGCGCAGGTGCCGTCGATCAGCTCCTCGCCCGGCGTGGGGGTGGTCTGGAGCGTGAGCGAATCCCAGGGCACACGTTCGATGGCGATTTCGACAGGGGTTTGCGGCGGTGTGTGCTGCCGGCCTTCCAGCACGGCGGTCAAGGGGAACCGCAGTTCCTGGCCTCCGGCACGGAACAGAAACACGGCCCCCAACGGAGCTTCGATGCGTGCCCGAACGCGACCCACCGAATCGCTGCCGAGCCGCCACAGCCCGTCCGCCTTTCGCGAGGGCTCCCAGGCACCCCGGCTGCGCTGAGCTGGCGGCCAGGCGACGGCCTCGGCGACTTTCCCTTCAGACATCCCAAGCTCGACCGCGAGCGCATCGGCCGACGAAACGGGTTCGCCAGCGAAGCTCCAGGTAATCTCGACTGTCATGTGGACAGGCGTTTCACCGAGGGGAGCGGGCCCCTCGGGGGGCGCGGCGAGCGCGAGCGTCCCAAGGAGGGACAACCCCAAAAACACCAAGAGCTTGCGCTGTCCTTTGCGCATGCCTCGAATCACGCCCCTTGCCGGCTTGTTCATGAACCGCGTTGGCTTCCTTGCCTGCGCGGTCGACGAAGTCCTGTGGAAATGGAGACAGAAGTGGTTCTCTGGAGGAATATCGGCGCGTCCGGTGGGATTTCTAAAAGGAATTCCCTTCGATTCGTCAGATTGGTTAAAATCTCCCGATTCAGTGCGGTCCTCTCGATCGTTAAATCGCACGGCGAAGCGAACAAGGTGGGGGTGAAAGGCTCCGAAGTTGCCGATAAGCTTGGTAGGGCCGTCTCAGGACCGAAACAGGGTGCGTGCCCATTACACGACTCGGGAAAGTTACCGATAGCGATCCTTCCAACCACGAATTCCCGCGCGCCGTGGGAACGCCAGGGACGGCATGCGGGTAGTCAACCTCTTGTCTCTTACAGTCAATGCATCCTGACAAGCCTCATTCGACCCCAACACGGCAAGCTGGGGCGTGCGCTGATTCGATCGCACGCTGGCTTGCGGGACGGGTTGATTCCCCCCGAGCCGACACATCAGCGACGCGCCTGCGATGAACGCGCTGTCTTCGTCCTGGCTGCGTCTCACCCGACAGTTTCCGACTTCGCCATAAGGGTATCCAAAATGTGGACTTTGGTTTGGCTCACGACGGTGCTCTTCGCCAAGCACGATGGCAAGGAGCCGACCGATCGGCTGGTCCCGCCCGGCTGGCAAGGGAACCCCTGGGGACCGCAAGCCACCCAGGCTCGGGAGAATGGGCAATTGCCGCAGATCCCCTTCACCCCCAGCATGAAGCAGTGGACGACCTGGGGCAAGGCCGCGTTGCGCGACGGCGACATCGTGTTCCGCCGCGCCGATGCGAAGGTGCTTTTCGGGCGGTTTCCATTTAGCCGGTTCGTCGCCAACGCGAGCAACAGCCTGTTTTCACACACGGGGATTGTCGCGATCGAGAAGGGGGAGCCGGTCGTCTACGACACGACCAAGGCGGGCGTGCGCAGGCAGCCGTTCGCGGTGTGGATGCTCGACAATGTGGGGGCGTTCGGAGTGAAGCGAGTCCGCCGCGACTATCAGGAATATGCCACGAAGGCCGTGCAGTTCTGCCGGGATGTGTATCAAAAGCAGGTTCCATTCGATTACGAGCTCGGGCTCGACGACCGCTCGCTGTACTGCGTCGAGATGACCGAAAAGGCCTATCGATCGGCAGGTCTGAAGCTTTCCGACCCGATCCGGCTGGGCGACATGGAGCGGGTGGCAGAGTTTCCGGTATGTGTCTTTGTGTTCATGCAACTGTCCGATCTGACGCTCGACCAGCAGGTGTATTTCCCTGGGAATGAGCGGCACGGGATCTGGTCGTGTCCGCAGTTGCAAACGGTGTATCTTTCGGCCCCGCCGGCACCCGTGGCTCGGAGCAAGCCGCGGGCGGGGTCGGACAGTGCGGGTTCAGCCTCCACCGGTCAGAAAACCGCGGTCCGGCGCGAGAATCGGCCTTCTTGAACGGCGCTGGTAGGAACCGATTCGGGCTGGTAGCATCAAAAACGCACCCGCCCCCGGCGGTCCTGCCCTTGACAATTTGCGTGACTTGGTCAGACTGTGACCCTCTTCCCACCAACAAGGAAGCGCGGGGAGAGATCGCTCTTTGGTCTCATCTGAGAGTCCCGCCTACCATGTCACGCTTGCCAAGGATCGGCATTAGCCCCATTGGGCTGGGCATTTTCTTAATTGCTGCGCTTGCTGATGTGCCTGCGCACGCCGCAGACCCACCTGCGCCCGCGAGCAAGCCGGCGAGCGATTACATCTATCCCCATCGGACGGTGCAGCGCGCCGAGTTTGGCTCAGGTGAGCAATCGTACTGGCTCTTTGAGCCCGCTGATCCCAAGCCGGACCGGGCCGCGGTGGTGGTGTTTCATCACGGTTGGTTCGCCGTCAATCCCGGCATCTACGGCGCGTGGATCGAGCACCTCGTACGGAGCGGACGGATCGTCATTTTTCCACGTTATCAAAACGACGTGACGACCAAGCCGATCCAGTTCCTCGCCAACACCCTGGCCGCGGTGCGCGATGCGTTCGTCGTGCTCGAAACGTCGCCGAAACACGTGCGGCCGGATCGGAATCGGTTTGCGCTGATCGGGCACTCGTATGGCGGCACCCTGTCGGCGCAGCTCGCGGCGATTTCCGAAGAGCACGGCCTGCCACACCCCCGGGCCGTCATTGCGCTCATGCCGGGCGAGGTGACCCCGCTCGCGGAGCCGAACCTGGCACGCATTCCATCAGACACCTTGCTGGTTGTCGCGGTCGCGGGTGACGACATCGTGGTGGGCGACCTGCGTGCGCGGCAGATGTTCATCGATGCAAGTACGATTCCCCCATCGCGTAAGAAGTTCATATTGTATCGATCCGACCTGCACGGCTCGCCTCGCCTGCTGGCCGACCACCTGGCCCCCACCGGTTACGAGCAGGCCTTTGACTCGGGCGATGGCGTGTTCCGAGGTTTCCAGACGGGCCAGGCGGAGATCAACGCGCTCGATCGCTTTGGTTTCTGGCGGATGGCCGACATCACACTCGAAGCCTCGTTCCGTGGCATGACGCTCGACTACGCCACGGGAAATGGCGAGTTGTTTCGCCATATCGGCTACTGGGCCGACGGCCGGGACGTGATGCCTCCCATCGTCGGCGACGACCTCGCCACCATCCCCCGCGTCTATCCCACCAACGGCCTCAAGCTCATCCGCTGGCCCGGGCGTATCGCGAACGCCCCGCTGGAACCGGCTCGACGGTAGAAGGTGCGTCCCATGGAGTTCAACCGGTTCGACGTCTCGACGAAGGAGCTGGTGTGGGATGACCCCATCGGCTGGCTCGAGCGGCTGGGGATCGAGCCTCATGGGGCGGTGGAGGTCATCGACTCCGACATCACGACGCTCACGACCGCCGCTGATAAGGTGCTGAGTATTGGTGGTGACGAGCCGTTTCTGGTCCACATTGAGTTCCAGTCTGGCCATGAGTCCGACTTGATCCGATCGCTCTGGTTTCGGCAGACCGCGCTCGACTACCGCCATGGGAAACCGGTGCTTACGGTGCTCGTGCTCCTGCGTAAGGCAGCCAACTCGCCGGCGTTTACCGGTGCCTACGAGCGTCTGCTACCAGATGGACGGCTCACAAATCTCTATAATTATCGCGTCGTGCGCCTCTGGCGCGAGGACGTTGAACCCTACCTAACCGGCGGGATTGGCCTCGTTCCGCTCGCACCCTTGAAGGATGTGACCGAAGAGGATCTGCTCTATGTTGTCCGCAGGATGGCCGAGCGGATCAACCGGGAGCCTTCATTTCAAGCTGCGAAGCTCTGGACGGCGACGTATTTGCTGATGGGCCTGTGTTATACTGAGGAGTTGGTGGACCAACTGCTGGGAGGAGTTCACAACATGCAGGAATCAGTGACATACCAGAAAATCCTCAGAGAGGGCCGGCAGGAGGGCCGGCAGGAGGGCCGAGAACAGGGTCGAATTCTCGACGCACGGCAATCGGTGCTTCGGCTAGGGACCAAGCGCTTTGGTGAACCCAATGCAGCCACAGTGGACGCCGTGGAGGCGATTCAGGACATCGATCGGTTACATGCGATCATCGATCGATCGCTGGATTTGAGCCTTCGAGGCTGGGACGACTTTCTCGCCGAGTCCTAACGCTCAAGCTCCGGCGAGCCCCTGTCCGCGGACGAGCCTCCGGGTCAGCCAGATCTCCGTGCAAAGACCAACGAGCGCGGCGAGGATCAGAAAGCGCCAGACCTCATGCCGGCCTCCGCGCTCGTTCTGGGCGAGGCGTGACGAGAGCCGGTCCGGGTCGGTCTCGAAGACGAAGGGCCATCCTTCGGCGAGCTTGGCGGTCTCGGCCGTTTCGAGCGCCGAGGGGTCTGACTCGCGGCCGTCGCTTTCGACCAGGCCGTAGACAAATCCGCCCGGTGGATCAGGAAGCGCGAGGCGGTAGATGCCGGACTCGCTCGTGTCATCAATCCGGGCACGAACGACTCCCGACTCGTGGACAACCACCGCACGCACCGACGCCCCATCGGGACGGGTAGCCGGCATGTCCTTCACCGTCTCGGGGACTGTCACCGGCAGGTCGAGCACGAGCGGCTCACCAGCCCTGGCGGAGCGGGGTGCCGCCGCTCCTGAAGCGAGATGGAAGACCCACTCGTGCACCAAGGGGACGAAGTCAGGATTGACCGGCAGCGTCCCTCCTTCAGCATCAACCGGAGCGGACAGAAGGAGGACGCGGCCGCGCCCCCGCGTCCCTTCGACCAGCCAGGGGTCGCCGGTGTCGAACCGTGCCAGCACCGCGGTGTCCGGTCCAGGGGCTAGCAGCCGGTAGGCGAAGATATCAGCCTCGCCCAAAGGAGGGGCTTCGCCTTCGCCAAACGGGGTCATCAACGAGCCGACGAAGGATCGGGGAGCTGGATGCGCCACCGCCTGTCGGGCGGCGAAGTCCCCCCTCCACTCGCCGAGCCGTGCGGGCAATATGCCCAGGTTATTGAACAGATCGGCATTCACACGGTCCCCAGGCGCGACCAGGAGGCCACCTCCCGCGTCCAGGAACCGGCCGACCGCCGCGACTCGTTCGGCATCCAGTTTCTCGACGTTCGCCAGGACGAGTACTTTTTCATCCTTGAGCGAATCGGCCGTGAACTGCTCGAGGCTAACGGTCGTCGTCTTCGCCTGCGGGGTGTCGTCGCCCGTTGGCGCGAGGGCCGCGCGGAGGAAGTCCGTCTCGCTCGAGAGAGGCTCCAGGCCCGGCTCGCCATCGACCAAAAGGACCGGCAAAGCGTCGGCAACGGCGACAGGCACGGCCGACTCGTCATCGGCGGGCAGCGCGTCGTCACCGCCGACGAGCTTGATCGCCACCAGATGGGCGCCTGGACTCGGCAAGGCCGTGCGGAAGACGAGCGGAGCGTGTCCCCCTTCGGGAACCGGCCCAACAACCTGGGCCGTGCCAGGGACGGGCTGGTCGTCAACGAGTAATTCAGCCGTCCTCGACAGGGTTCCCGGCCCGGCATTTGTGAGGGTCGCCGAAACCGTCAGTGGCAAGCCTGGCGTGACCAGAGCACGCGAGACGGTCAGCGGACC
The DNA here is from genome assembly GCA_027451445.1 of Singulisphaera sp. Lineage (GTDB taxonomy): Bacteria > Planctomycetota > Planctomycetia > Isosphaerales > Isosphaeraceae > DAIDJG01. The sequence goes on along the minus strand of DAIDJG010000360.1, from coordinate 15,562 downwards.
TACCGAGCCATTGGGTGCATCGGGGGCCAGCCCGCTCCCAAACGCGATGGCCCACAGCCTGGGCGGTACGGGCAATCGTCGCCTGAGGTCGCGCAAGAGCCCCCAGCGCCCCGTCTCGCCGGGTCGCCAGGCATTGCGCTGACCGTCACTGAGCACGATCACGTCGCGCCCGGGGTTCTGGGTGCGTTCGAGGATCCGAAACGCCTCGGACAATGCGGTCGGCAGGTCGCTCGACCCTCGCCCCCTCTGTCCGGCCAACCCGGCGAGTGCGGCATCGAGCCGCTTTTTGTCGAAGCTCGGCGGTTCGACGACTCCCCGGACGCTGTCGCCCGCGACCAGGATGGCCATCGAATCGCCCGGTCGCAGGCCCGCCAATAACCGACGGGCCCACCGTAACGCAAGGGCTCGCGGGGTCGTCCCGCCGAGCTTGCGGTCCATACTTGCCGATCCGTCGATGATAAGCACAACGTCTTTCGGTGGGGCATTGTTTCCCCACCCTCCACCGGCGACCGGCGATTCGGCGCTCGGACCACCACTCGTCTTGCCCGCGGCGGCTCGAGTCCAGAAGGGTCGCGCCAGGGCCAGCGCGACGACCGCGAGCACCGCCATGCGCGCGAGCATCAAGAGTAGCTCGGTCAGCCGGATCTTCTGCCGAGAGCGCCGACCGAGCTCGAGAAACTGCATCGCCCCCCAATCCACCACCTGATCGCGCCGCCGGTTCAGGAAGTGGATGATGATTGGCACGGCCGCGGTGAGCAGTCCGGCAAGCATCGCAGTGTTGAGCACGCCCCAGTGCAACGTCAGCCTCCTCGCCCGGCACGTGTCGACAAATAATTGAGCAGCGTCGTCTCAATCGGCTCGGCCGTCGAGGCACGATGGTAGTCGGCCCCCATCGCTTGCACCTGCTCCTTTACGGTCCGGCAAAAGGTCTCGAACCGCTCCAGGTACGCGGCGCGGAGGGCCAGGGGATCGATGCGGAGCTGGTGATCGAGCCGCTCGAGGTTGCGAAACCGTGCAGCGCGGCGGAATGGGAACTCTTCCTCCTCGGGGGCAATCGTGTGCAGGAACAGGACCTCGTGCCGGCGGTGTCGCAAATGCCGCAGTGATGCGGTCAGGGCGTCCACCTGGTCGAACCCGTCGGACAGGATCACCACGAGCCCTCGCCGTCGAATCCGTTCCGCGAGTGCGTGCAGGATCTTTGACAGGGGCGTCTCACCGCCGGTCTTGGTGTCTTCGAGCGCCTTGCAGAGGACCGAGAAGTGCCCTGCGGCGGTGCGCGGAGGGATCATCGCACGCACGTCGTCGTCAAACGTGATCAGCCCGACGGCATCGCGCTGGCTGATCATCAAGTAAGCGAGCGACGCCGCCAGCCGGCGTGCGTGCTCGAACTTCGAATGCGTCCGGCCAGCGTACCCCATACTCCCCGACGAATCGACGACGAGATATGCCTTGAGGTTGGTCTCCTCTTCGTACTCCTTCACGAAGTAGCGGTCGGTTTTACCAAACGCCCGCCAGTCGATATGCCGGATCTCGTCGCCCGGTCCGTACTGCCGGTGCTCGGCGAACTCGACCGAGAATCCCTTGAACGGGCTCCTGTGCAGGCCAGACATGACCCCTTCGACCACGAGGCGGGCAATCAACTCGAGCCGGCCGAAGCGGGCAAGGGCTGTGGGGTCAAGCGGGCTCTCGGCGGGCGTGGGGTGCGTCGGCATGCGGGGCGGTCTCAGAGAGTGCTGGGCAGGAGGATCAGGGCGGTAGGTCAGTTCGCCCCGACGAGCTTCGCCGCAGCCCGTTCGGGTGGGGCGGGGATCGCTTGCAGGAGATGATCGATCACCTGGTCCGGACCGATCCCCTCGGCCTCAGCATGGAACGTGGTGACGATCCGGTGCCGCAGCACCGGCTTCGCGACTTGCCGGACATCGGTGACACCCGCATGGAAGCGACCTTGGAGCACCGCCCGTGCCTTGGCGGCCAGGATCAACGACTGCCCGGCCCGCGGCCCAGCGCCCCAGGAAACGCACTTTTTGACGAGCCCTTCCGCCCCCGGCTCATTCGGCCGGCTGGCGCGCACGAGGTCACGAGCGTAAAGGAACACATGCTCAGGAACGGGGACTCGCCGCACCAGATGTTGGAGCGCCAGGATCTGCTCGGCCGAGAGCGTCACGGCCGGCGCGGGGGTCTCGTCGCCGGTGGTGCGCCGCAGGATTTCCAGCTCCTCGTCAGCCGAAGGGTAGGGGACCATCACGTTGAGCATGAAGCGGTCGAGCTGGGCTTCGGGGAGCGGATAGGTCCCCTCTTGCTCGATCGGGTTCTGGGTCGCCAGCACGAAGAACGGGTCGGGCAAAGCGTACGTGGAGCCTCCCGCGGTGACGTGGCGTTCCTGCATCGCTTCGAGGAGTGCCGCCTGCGTCTTCGGGGGGGTGCGGTTGATCTCATCGGCGAGGATCATGTTCGCGAAGATCGGCCCGGCGATAAAGGTAAACCGTCGCCGGCCGGTTTCGGGATCGTCCTGGAGGATGTCGGTGCCGGTGATGTCCGACGGCATCATGTCGGGCGTGAACTGGATGCGCCGGAAGGAAAGACTCAGGATGCGCGAAACGGTGCTCACCAGGAGCGTTTTCGCGAGGCCGGGCACCCCCACGAGCAGCACGTGCCCCCGCGCAAACAGTCCGATGAGGAGCTCCTCGACGACGCTATCCTGGCCGATGATGACCTTGCCGATCTCGGAGCGGAGGCGCTGGTAATTCTCGGCCAGAGCGGCCACCGCCGCCGCGTCGTCGTGCGCCGGCTTCTCTTTGTGTGCAGACAAGGGCATGCGGGAAGTCCTATCGTCGCCTTCGGTGGGAATCGGCCGATCAGCCAGCGTGGCAGGGCCGATGGGGGGATGTCAAGGGGCGGGAACGGGTCAATCGGCTTTGGTCCGAAACAGGCTTTTGAGCGGGAGACGAAAACCGGGAAGGAGTGGCTCTCCGACCAGTTCAGCCTCGCGGGACAGAACCTTGATCGAGTCCACTGACGTGTAGACGTAAACTTCTTGCGTTTTGGGATAGATGACCCACACTCCCTGAACTCCGGCCCGAAAGTACTCATGGATCTTGACGTTCACATCGATCGCGCTGTTGGAGCGACTGATAATCTCGACCGCGAGATCGGGAACGACGTCCCACGCTTCATCGTCGGGGATCGGTTGTTCAATCGGCCAACGCGCGCTAGAGACGAATGCGACGTCCGGCCGGCGCTTCAGTTTGCGCGCTCCGCCAAGCACGAAAAGCATTTCCGACACCACGCAGCCGAGCTGATTCTCGGACGCGAACGGCCCCATCGCGTTCTGCAAGAGGGCAGCGAGCCACGTGTTAAACGCACCCATCGGCGGTTTCTCCACGATCTGCCCGTCGACTACCTCGTAGAGGACGTCGTCCGCAATAGTGTTCGACGCTGGAGTCACAGCCGCCATGAGAATCGTCCCCTCCGCGTTTTCATCTCCTCTGGATGCGCGCCGCTATTGTAGCATCATTTCGTCAAAACGAACCGATCCAGTGCCTTCCCCTTGTCCGAAACCTGTCGCACCGTCACACGACTGGGCTCGACATCCACTACCGTCAGCGAATGCACGTTGGAAATGAACCGGGCCGTGAAGTCGATCCGCGGTCTGACTTCGTCGTTCAGGTGCGTGTCGTATAGTTTCGCGCCCCCAGCGCCCGTAACGACATAGATCACCCCGTTGGGCCGCGTATGACTGATACCATCGTAAACTCGGTCGAGCTCCCAGCGGCCAACAACGGCCGTCCCCCGTTCCGGATCCTTGTCGGCGATGAAGCGCAGGGGGTACGTGCGCTGATAGTTATGGACGTGACCCGTGAAGACGATGTTCACGCCCCCTTGCTCGAACAGTGGGGACAGTAGCCTCGTGCGCTGATCGTCTTCGTGGGCCTTCGAGGAGCTGAACGGCGGGTGATGAAACGCAACAAACCGCCAGGCTGCGCCTTGTGCGGCGGCAAGGTCGCGGGCCAGCCATTCTCGTAATACCGGGGCATTGAAGTCGGCATACGTGTTCGCGTCGAGAACAATCCAGTGCACATCTCCGTAGTCGAACGAGAAGTTGGCCATGCGCGGATAGGCTGGCCCGGCGGCCTCTCGAAACGCCCGCACGTGCGACTCGGACCCGGTCAGCGTCGGCCCTCGTGGTGAATTGGGATCGAGCGCCGGACCATTCAACGGCTGGAACCACACGAGGAAATACGCCAACCCGTCCGGCATTTTGTCGAGGTTGTTGTAGACCATGTCGTGGTTGCCGACCGCCGCGAAGAAGGGAACGGAGCGCATCAGCGGCGCACCCATCCCCGGCGCATTTTCGTCGCTGTTGTAGACCGGGAAGAATTGCTCATCGTAGTTGTCGAGCCGCCCATTCATATAAGCGATATCCCCTGTGATCACCACAAGGTCGGGCTGCTCGCGACCGATTTGGTAGGCCACCGCCCGCTGCTCCGCCGTCCCGGCCCCTCCGTCGCCGAAGGCAACGAACCGGTGTGACGCGCCCGATGGCCGAGGCGCCCGCGCTCGGGCTTCGAACACAACCCGCTCGCCAAGCCGAACCCGGTACGCGCAGTCGGATCCCGGTTCCAGCTTACTCAGCGTCGCTCGGTAAAACCGCCTCGGCAGCGAGCCCTCCAGCGCGACACGCCGGCTTTGAACTTCATCCGTCTTCGCCCACTCGCCAGTCGGCGTGCCCTGCACCTCAACCGTCCAGGACTCCTCGCGATCGTGCCCCTGCCAGAGCAGCTCGAGCGTCGAAGGCCCGGCGTTCCCCAGTTGGAGGTAGGGTTTGACGACGAACGTCGCGTCCACGAGGCGCCTGGACCCGCCCCAGCCCAGCAACCGCCCGGCGGCCGCCATGCCTAAACTCGCCAGCACCACGACGACCAGAACCGCCAGCACCCGTCGGCGGAATCGCACTCTCATTCAGCGTCCCTTCTATGCGAACTTCAAATCGTACTGAAACCGCTCGCCGACGCTCTGCGCCAGCGCCAGGAACTCCTCCACGTTCAGCGCCTCAGCGCGGACGTTGCCCGGGATCCCCAGATCCTCCAGCAGCGCGTCGGCCTCCGGCTTCGTCCAGCGCTCGCGCGCCAGGGAATGGACGGCGTGTCTCAGGTTCTTGCGACGATGGAGAAAAACCTGTCGTACCACTGCATGAAACCACGGCAGATTACCAATCGCCGCGCGTTTTGACGGGTTCGGACAGAGCCGGACGACCGCCGAATCGACCTGTGGCCTCGGCCAGAAGACCGTTGGCGGCAACATTCGCACCAGCGACACATCGGTAAGCGCCTGAGCCAGCACCGAGAGCGCCCCGTACGCCTCCGTTCCCGGGTCGGCCCGTAGCCGCTCGGCCAGCTCCGCCTGGATGGTCACCACGAGCAACGCGGGACAAAGCTCGGGATGTACCAGCAAGTTGATGATGATCGGCGTGGCCACGTTGTACGGCAGGTTCGCCACGAGCTTGAACCGCCGCGAAGGCGCGACGGCCAGTCCGGAGCGCACGTTGTCAAGCACCTCGGGATTGAGCGTGTGCTTCCCCGACAGCGCATCGGCCTGGAGGACACGCACGTTCCGCATCCCCGCCGTCGCCTCGCGCGCCAGCCCGACCATCGCCGGGTCGATGTCCACCGCCACGACCGCTGCCGCTTGCGTCGCCATCAGCGCCGTCAGCGCACCGGCCCCCGGCCCGACCTCGAGCACGACATCGTCCGGCGTCAATTCCGCCGACTTCATGATCAGGTCGTGGATATTCAGGTCGATCAAGAAGTTCTGCCCGAACTGCCGACGAGGCGCAATCCCCCGCTGGGCGAACAGACCTTGAAGATACGACTGCGTCTGACGGCGCACCGCCATGAAATAATCTCTGTCGTTCCCTGGAAAATCGGCTGGGCAATGCCCACCCTGCAATGATCGGACGTGCCTTTTCGGACATCCTGTTCGTCCCGATCTTAACGTACGGAGCCGGCTTCGGGAACGTTGAAGACCACATCACCCTCATCCCAACTCAGCCTTGAAACGGTCACGTCCGCCTCACACTCCCGTTCACTGACGCCTTACTCAAAGGGTTGCAGGCACACACGGTGGTACCTTTCGATCATGCGTTCCATGCTGAACTCCCGAGCAGCTCGCTCCTTGCCGGCCTCGCCCAGAGCGGCCCGGCGTTTGGGGTCGCGGGCCAGGTGTAGGGTGGCCCGCGCCAGACCATCAACATCCTCACGCCCCACCAGACAACCGGTCACACCGTCCTCGACCTGCTCGGCCATCCCGCCCACGTCGGTGGCAACGACCGGCAGACCCGCGGCCATGGCTTCGAGCGAAGCATTCGGGCACCCCGCCGGCTCGGCGACGAGAGCGAACACGTCGAGATCGCGCAGGAATTCTGCCGTGTCGTCCAGACCCCCAAGCCACTCCACAGGCAAGCCCCCAGCTTGCTGACGTAACAGCGCCGCGTGTTCATCGCACCCCCGCTCGATTCCGCCCGCGATCCGCAGAACGTAAGGCGGAAGCGACTCATGAACACGACGGAACGCCTCCAGCAGGAGATCCAATCGCTTTTGAGGATTGATGCGTGCCGCCGTGCCGATGACGAGCCGGGGCCCCGAAGAACGACGAGGCAGCGGGTCGATCGGGACGCCGTTGGGGATGACGTGAACCGCCGTGCCGAGCGTCGATCGCGCGCGCTCGGCTTCACCGCTGTACTTGACGATCGCTCCGCGCAGTCGAGCGCCGTACTCAACACCGGATCGGTACGGCAGACCGGGACGGGGCCGCGCGAAGTAGCGGTCCAGCGCATCGAACGACAGCGCGCCTGGGCTCACGTCAAAGAGCGGGACATCGAGCAACCCATCGCCGATGAGCACACGGTATTCGGGGATCACGTTCCACAGAAGGATCACCGCGGGTGGGTCGTCGTCGACCAGTCCCAAGAGGCGCGCGACGGCATGCGCTGGATCAATCGAACCGGCTGGCGGAAGCGGCATTACGGGAATCCCCACCGCCGTGAGTGCCACACGCCCGGGAGTGGCGTGGGCCGGCTCCTCCTGGAGAACCACCGCACGGCAGCGAACACCGCGCTCCGAGAGTCCCATGCCGGGAGACCTCCGCGTTGACGGCTTCAACAGCCTCGAGCGCCGACGGGCTCCCCGGCGCCGCTTCCCCAGCGATCACGAGCCGAGCCTTTTGGCTCGTACCGCGACGCGCAAGTTCCCCTCGTACCGCCGCGAGCACCGCAGGCAGACGCTCCAGCCGCTTCTGGGGCCTCGGGTTGGCCAGCGCGACGAGCACAAAATCGTCCGGCTCGAGCCCAAGTCGTCTACGGACCTCACGTCCCGCCGCGCTCCGTTCCGGGCTCGCGGCATACGCCTCCGGGTCGATCCCATTCCAGGCGGTGCGGACGTGGATCGGCAACCCGTCCTCGATCAACTCGGCCTCCACGGCGCGGGCACACGCGACCAGCACCGCCGCATCGCCCGCTTGGAGTCGGGCGAGTCCCGGCGGCCAACCGGGCCGCTGATTGTGGACGGTGAGCACGAGCGGCACGCCCTGGGCCGCGATGAGGGCAGTCTCCTCGGCGTCGAGAAGATGTCCATGAATCACATCGGCGGCAAAGGCACGCGCGACCTGGCCGACAGCCACCGTGCCGTCGTCGGCGTGGGCACCAAGAAAACGTGGGGCTGTCAGCTATTTAAGGTATCCGGCTCGTTGTGGCACAATCGCTACGGAACGGTTTACAAACTTTTTAATAATAAGTTGATATTAATTAAAGGTCGCCAATTGTTTTAGTGGAGCCGACGTCAGGGTTGCACTGCCGGCCTCTCGGTTTCACGCGTGAGCCTCCATGACGGCCTTCCCCTGCCCAACAACGAACATCGTTGGCGATTGCGTCAGAGTCTTTGTTTCGGTTACGTCTAAAAGCTATTAATCGGTAGATTTACGCCAAACTTAAGAGTCCTTAGGAATTATGTTGACAGTCGTAGGTTGACATTCTAGCCTCGCGGTCATCTGTCCTCGGACTGGTTTGACATGAATACATAGGACCAACATTTGGAGACTATGATCATGCCGCAATCCCAATCTGAACGCTCCGATCCCAGCCGCCGTGCCTTGCTGCGTGCCGGCGTCATCGGCGCGGCAGGCCTGGGGCTCGTCGAAGCCGTCAGCCGGTCTGCGGAAGCCAACTTCCTCTCAAGTGGGGAACAAACCTGTCCTTGCTGGTTCATGGGATACAGCCAGGATAGCATGGGCAATACGTTGTATGATTATTATTCTTACCAATTTCCTGACGGCTGCGGTATGCCCGATTTGACCACGGGAGCGATGATCGTTTCGTCGACTCCGCTTTTCGTGGGGTGTGACGGCGGCAGTTGCTCACAAAAGGCAATCGCCGCGCCTCGGAAGAGTACGCCGGACGACACCCATTCGAACGTCGACATTCCGTGTACCTTCAATCCCCCGACTCTGGCGATGAACGGACTCAAGGCCTATGCGAAGACATGGGCGTACCCGTTCGTGGACATCACCTACGATTACTTGCACAAGGTCAAGGGAACGCAGAACCCTGTTCTCGTGAGACTCACGGCCGCCAAATTCACGTTCATGCTGGGCGGAAAAGCGCAATCTCCCGCCTTGTTCGCGTTCGGACGCGAGGTGGATCCGAACAACCCGCCCACGGGCGTCTTGACGAAAGAGGATTTGGCACCCGATGCCGGTGGGAAAAACAAATACCGAGTGTTCCGCCATGCGGTCAACGACTCGGCCTTTGGCAACGGCAACGGCAGCTATGGTTTCCATACCCTGTTCTTGAACGATCCTGGCGTCTGAGGCAGCGGGCGGGCCAGGTACGCACGGCGCTCAAATCAGGGGGCCGGTGCGGACGGGGTTGCCGATTTGAGAAAATAGGGCTCCGCGCTGCGGACGCAGCGGAAGCCGATTCCCTCGCTGGTGGTCGCGGAATTGAGCAGATAAACCGGGTACGGACGAGATTCAGGCTCGTTCGTACCGGACTTCCCGAGAACGACGGCAGGGGGTGCTCCGACGGCCAGGTAAGTGCGCATTCGCACCACGTCGACTGGGGCGGCGGGCGGGTTCAGAGTCCGCGACCTGCCCAGCCCAACCAGGGCAGAGGGTATCCAGGATGTCCTGCGCGACGTGGTCCACTCGGCAACGTTTGAGTCGAGTCCGAGCACATCCGAGTGGCTCAGCAATCGGTCCGCACGGTCCAGGCCGACCGGGCCTACCCGCCATGTCTGGCTGTCGGCCGATCGGTGGTTGCCGTTGGGATACGTCGTCTGGCCGCCGTTGGTGAAGGCGAAGCGATACTCCGCTTCGGTGGGCAGGCGCTTCCCCCTGAGCTCGGCATAGCTGAGCGCGCAGTCGAAGTCGATGAAGCGAACCGCTTCGCGTGGATCGAGGCCGGGTTTCTTCATCTGCGGAGGAACTCGTACCGCTGGGGATTTGAAGGTACGGCCCGGCTTGAGGTACTCTCCCAACGTCACTTCGGTGTTGTCCAGGTAAAACGCGGGGACCTGGCGCGGCGCGAAGGTTGCTCCCGTCACTGGGTCGGGCGGGACAGCAAACGCAGGCGAGCCCTCGAAACGGGTCATGTCATGGCGGCACGCGTCGCCGGTCAACTCACGGTCTTTGATCTCCGCGAATTCGATCACGCCGGCGACGTCCTTCCAGAAGAGGTGGCGGTAGGCGATTGGGATCCTCTCGCTGCGCGGTGGTACGTGCCGGAAGACCTGCTCAAAGTGGTCGTTATCCCACGCCACTTCAATGAAATAATCACCCGGACTCAGACTCAACTCGACCGGTGTATGCTGTCCCAAAGCCGGAAAGATCGGCCGGTCGAGCTGCGGGTCGCCTGTCAACGGATCCAGCGGTGCGACGGCGACCCGTGCGCCGGGCGGCATCGTCCGCACGCGCACGGAGCGCGGGTACGAGGGGTTGCTCTGCTGGGCGATGCCCAACCGCCACTGGAACCAGCCCAGGAGTCCCGTGAGTAACAGGATCATCACGAGAGCCGCGGTCGCTGTGGGATGCCGGCTGGCGCGCCGGACGAGACGGCCGACTCGGCTCAGGGGGCGAGCCAGGGGCTCCTCTCCGGCCCGCACGCGTCGCCAGTCATCCCGGAGTGCAACGGCCGACCTGTAGCGCAAGTCGCCGTGGGGCTCGAGGGCCTTGAGGATCACGGCGTCGAAGTCGACAGACAGGCCGGGCACACGCGCACTAGGCCGCTCCGGCGGCGGCGCGTCCAAACCGACCCGGGTTGTGCCATACGGCGCTGCGAGTGTCAGTGCCGTGTACAGGGTCGCTCCCAGTCCGAAGACGTCGGCCCGCTCGTCGACGTCGCGCGCACCGTCCCACTGCTCGGGGGCCATGTAGCCCGGCGTCCCCATACCCTGATTCGGCAACGTCAGGCCCGACCCTTCGTTCAGCCTGGAGAGACCGAAGTCGCTCAGGAACACCTGCCCCCGGTGGTCGACCAGCAAGTTCGAAGGTTTGATGTCGCGGTGAATCACACCGGCCTCGTGCAACACCGCCACCGCTTCGACAGCCTGGTCAAGGAGCGGCAAAACGTGGTCGAGAAAGCCCCGAGTTGTCAGCGTACTGCTCGGGTGTCGGCCCTCGGCGCTCTTTCCGTTCAGCACATTTCGGCGGTCGGCCAGAATGCGCTCCAGGTCGCAACCGTCCACGTACTGCATCACCAGGACCGGTGCGCCGTCGGACTCGATCACATCGAACAGCGGCAAGATGCGCGAGTGCGTGAGCCGGGCCGCAACGGTCGCTTCGTTGCGGAACCGCTGCACTCGCAAAGGGTCCGCCGCGAATGTCGGGGGCAAGACCTTGAGCGCGACCAGGCGGTCTACGCTCAATTGTCTCGCCTTGTAGACAACACCCATCCCCCCCCGGCCGATCACTCCCAGAACCTGAAAGCCAGGCACGTGCACTAACGGGACGGACCGCCCACTGTGCGATACACCGTCGCGCGAAAGCCTTGTTTCCCGATCATCGGAATCGACCGTTTCCGCCAGGGGGCCGCCGAGTCTCCGCGGCTGCGCCGCTACGGTCCCTGGGTCGTCATGAAAATCCCGCGTCGTGGCCTCGAAGTTCGCCTCCGTCGAGTCATCGCAAATGGGTGCTTGCTCGAGGGATGCTTTGCTTGGTCCTTCAACGGGCGAGGGCTGCTCCGGGGAAATTGGCGTCGATTCCGCGCGGGAGGACACGGTCGATTCGACGGTCGTCGGAACCTCCGCAGGGTTCGCGGCGCTCGTCGCCTCGACCTGTGATGGGTCATCAGGGAAATCGGGCGCTGGCTCTGCGGAGGAAGACACGTTTGAGCTCTCTCTGTCTCCGCCGTCGGATCGTTGAAGGTTTATTCCAGAGACACTAGTCTCATAAGTCAACAAAAAAGGCGAACGCACGATCTTGGCCAGGCCGGAAGTTTGGTGGCTACGGGGACGGCTTGCCTGGGCCAGGGGGGCTGGCCACGCACGAAACGTAGGCCGTTTGAAGAGATCAGGCCAACTCATTTGTGTTAATGCACTGAACCAGAAGGGCCGATGCCCTGATACGGTGCGTCAACGCAAACAGGTTTGCCTCACCCTTCCAATCACCTCATATTTGGTGCGTGACCAGTATTGACCATTCCTCTCAACCAGAGCGGGCGTTCATTTCCGCTCGACGTCGCAGCATTCACAGTCCGACGTGCAGCACGCAGGTGACTCATCGAGGGCCTTCAGCAGTTCCCGGAATCCCTCCTCGCTGCCGGCGACCCATTTCCGGGTCCCTTCCAGCCTCATGACCTCGCTGGCCAGGGGATCGCTCGGATCCATCGCCAGCATCAGCCGGGTGAACTGGGCTGCAAGCTCCTTGTCGAAGTCCTTGCTCGCGGTGAAGACACAATGGCTGAACGGCGGAGAGGTCCACACGACCCTCAGGCCCTTGACCCGCTCGGGCTCGTGCTCGGAGAGTTGCTTCCAGTACCGCTCGCCGAGGATGCCCGCCTGACCTTTCCCTTCCTGGAGCGCTGCGAGTACGTGGACTTCGCTGGAGCATGGGTTGCCCCGAAGGTCGGCTTTGCCGTCGAGGCTATGAATCTCGAGACGGTCGAAGTTCACGCCCTGGTGCCTGAGAAAGTGGATCGGCAGCACGGTCGCCTCGGCGGCCTGGCGGCTGCCGAGGACGAGCGTCTTCCCGGCCAGGTCATCGGGCGTGCGAATGGGAGCGTCGGTACGTGCGACGAGCACCGAGCGAACGTTGCAATCCACGTCGCGCATCACCAGGGTCTGGCTGGCGTTGCCGGCTTTGCGGTGGTACTCGGCGTGTGCCAGCGGAGTGTTCCAGGCAATGTCCACGTCGCGCTTCCGAAGCGCCTCCACCAACGCGCCGTAATGTGAGTAGAGAACATAGTCGACGGGCATCCCCCGGCGATCGAAATACCGTCGAATGTCCTCGAAGATCGTCACGGCCGACGGCGCATAGGCGACGGCTCCGATGCGCACGACCCGCGGCCGTTCCGCACTCGATTTGCTGTCGCCGCGTCGTTCCTCAGCGTTGGCGATCTGCGACGTGGCGAGAAGCCCTAGCACGGTGGTAAGGAACAGTAGCGCGAGGTGATGCTTCCGCATGGCGAGACCTCCAGGGGACCAGTTCGTAAAAAGACCGCTTCGGGGCCCGGGACGGCTTATACCCCAACTTACCGACGATCGTAACGTCTTGTGCCGATGGCATCCACGCCGGAACCGACCGATCCATTGGGATCGGGATCACGGCCGAGGTCGGCCGTGCGCGGGCGGAACGCGCCGAGTCACGGCCGCACCAACCGCCGCTTCGAAGGCCAGAACCCCGCCGTCGGTGCCGTTATTGACTACGCGCTGGCTGCGGCGACATTGCAGGGAGGGTTGCGGCGTCGGGCCTGGTGAACTCCATGACGCCGTCGTCAAGCTTCGACAGACGTGCGCTGAGCAGGTCGAGCAGATAGTTCTGGTGCACACGAGTTGTCGCGCCGCTCTGCTCAGCCCTGTCGCTTCACCATGGCTTCCACCCACACCGGTACATACGGCGGCGTGCAACCTTTTGACACTGGCCAGTCGCGGTAGAGGCCGATCTTCGCGCCGATGGCGATCGCGCGATCGCGATGCTCGGGGTGATGGATGCCGATCGCGGCGAGCGTGTTGTTCATCGTCCACTGCACCTCCGGCAACGCCTTCGGCATCTCCTTCTCGATGCGATCCAGCAGCGCAGGCAGGTCGAGACCATCGCCCCCCTTGTTCAATCGGCTGGCGGTAAAGTTCCAACCTGCACGCGCGGCCCAGCGGTCTTTCGCCTTCATCCACTTCTCACGCAACGATTCCTTTTCAGGGTGTTCTGCGACGACATTGGAGTTCAGCCAATCAGCCACCTGCGCGCAGGTGACGGAGCGAGTCAGCCTGTCGAGTTCCTGGGCTGAGAGCAGCTTGGGCTTCATGATGAGCGTGGCGAGGAGTTGCGCCTCGACGTTGCCGGTGTCCCAGAGATCGAGAGCCAATTGGTGGTCGGTCTTGATCTCCTTGGCGATCGTGCGGATGTCGCCAAGCTTCACGCCGAACTGGTTCTCGGGCGCGCCGGCCTTCGTGTTGTAGGCACGCCGGGCGTCGTCGCCGAGTGACTCGAGCTGTGCGAGGATCTCGTTGACAGCCATGACGGCGATTGACTCCAGATAATCCCAACACGCTTACCTCGAGCGGCGTTCCTTACCTACCCAAGCCTACTTCACGCCAACGGGCTCGCCGCTCGGGATCAGGAGCGAGGAGATGACCTGCGCGTACACGCGGTGGCCGAAGTCGTTGGGGTGGTTCACGCCGTTCCCGGTCTGATCCCAGTCCTTCTTGAGCCTCAGGAACTCGGTCCAGATTGAAGTGACATCCGCGAGTGCCACCCCCGGCCCGCACAGCTCCGCGAGGGCGTCGCGGTACTGCGGGAAGAGTTCCTGCTTGAGCGCGACCCAGTCCGGGTTACCGACCATCGTGGCAACAAGGATGAATTCGACCTCGGTGCGTTTCTCCCGGATGCCCTTCATGGTCGCGGCGATCTTATCCCGGAAGTCCCTGGCGGGTCTGCCGCTGGAATCGTTCATGCCGAAGGCCAGGAGGACGAGGTCTGGCTTGGCCTCCACCACCTTGTCGACCATGGTCAGCGCCCACGCTGAATCCTTCCCGCCGACCGACAGGTTGGCGACCTCGACCTGTCCTTTGTACTTCTCATGAAGCAATCGTTTCACGAGTTCTGGATAGGCCGGCTGGAACGGCTTGCCGTCCGCCCATCCCGAGGCGTTGCACCCCGTGGAGATGCTATCGCCCAGTACGACGACCTTCAGGGGTATGCGGCTGCGAAGCTTGTCGAGCGTGTGCGGGAGGGCGCTGGGATCGAACTTCGGCACCGGCGTTTTCCAGAGAACAGGCTCGTGCGCGTAACTGACGATCGTTTGGAGTTCGTGGTACTCGAGCTTCCCGCCGAAATAGATCTCACCGTTCCCGTCCCGACGAGTGAGCCGGTACCGCTGGCTCTTCGCAGGCCTGCGGAGCGAATCAGGCGTTGACGTGGTGATCCGTGATCCCGGCGGGATCGCGATCTCGCGCGACCCTGCCTTCCAAACGTAGTCGCGGCCCTCCTCGTACTGGACCTCGCCCGTCGCGCTACGGACGGAGAGGAGCTTCTGGATCGGGAACAGCACCGACGCGCGAGATTCGCCGGTCTTCTCGTCCTTGATGAACAGGACGGACTCGCCCTCCATAACCTCGCCCAACCAGAAAGGCCGGAGCTGCTCGGCCGAGAACGCCCATTGGGACCTGGTTGGCGCCTGGGCGTGCAGGTCGAGGGCCGCGAGACCGCCGATCAGCGCTAGGATGTAAGAGGCGCTCTTGGTTCGGGAGAGCATCAAGGCAGACCCCTGGGCCAATCGTTCGGATGAGGAACCATCATGGGAGAGCGTGAGGTTACTCCCGGTGAGTCACGAAGGCAAGAATCCGTTTGCACGAGCGTCGAAGCCAGGGACAGCTCAACCGGCGCCGGACGTTGGGACGGGACGAGAGCGTCTTTGGTATCGGCACCGAGTCGTTCTCCCAACGCTCATACCAAGACGAGGCAGCCGTGGCGTCAGGGATGGGGTTGGATGGGAGGAACGTCTCGGACGAGGGGCACGTGAACCGGCCGAAGCCGATCAAGCGGGCCAGGCTCGGAAGGGCACAGCTTGATCTGTTGCGTACTCGCGTCCCTGCCCGCCGGGTGGACGTCCTAGTGCGCTTAACGGTTGGGTTGCACACGATCAGCCACCGACGGTTTTCGCTCTGCATCACCCAAAAACTTCGGAATGCGCGTTAACGTTACGGGCGTGGGGAAAGCATCCTCCCTCCCCCCATCGTGGGGGAGGGCTGGGGTGGGATGGTGAAACGACCGTGTTTTTTTACGTTTTTGGGCTTTGCACAATCGCGGTTTTTTGGTGCGCTCTGTCGGTCGTTCAATCGGAAGGAGTCCTTTCAGGAGC
>DAIDJG010000359.1 GCA_027451445.1 Singulisphaera sp. | reverse complement strand
TGCGCAACGCCTGAACCACGACCTCGGTGCGCTTCCGCTCGTGCAGGATGATCTGCTCGCGCGCATAGACCTCGGTCTGTGTCTTTGGCAGCCGGTCGCCCATCGCGGCCACGGTCCGTCGAGCCCATTCCAGCCGTTGACGATCGGGCACGCGGTAATTCAGCGTCATCCGGCGCTCGGCCATCGCCAGATCGACGTCATCGCGATACGGGATTTGTTGATAGGCCGCCTGCGCGATGTCCAGTAGTCCGTTGGTGTATTCGTGGATCGTGGGGTTCGGCCGGTCTTTCTCGGGGATTTTGTAATCCACGCGGTAGATATCGCCGCTGCAACCGTGCGATAGCAGGCCGACGAACGCAGGCTTTCCCGGCACGGGATCCGGCGCGATGCGCTGCTTCAGGCCCTCGCAGAACAGACCGAAGTAGTCCGCGCTAATGTCCTGGTCGCCGAAGTAGTGCATCGAAAAGTTTCCGAGCACGGCGATCGGACGACCGTCTCGGGCTTGAATCGCGATCAGCGAGAGGTCGGGATCCTCCGGCCCCGCTTCGCCCGTGACGTCGTCCCAGTTCCGTCCCGCGTGCATGTTCGCGCGCACCGTCATATTGCCGAATGGGTCTTCGGCGATGCGATCGGGCCGACGGATCCACCGGCGAAGCGCTGTGAAGTCCGCCGCGGAACGCCTCGCGAAGCCGATCCGTGCCGGCTCGAGCGCGGCCTGGGCTGCGGCAATGACCTCGACGAGCCGTTCGCGCAGGAACGGCACGTAATTCGGATCCGCGTCGGTGCCAAGGCAGCCCATCGAAGCGGGCGTGCTGTGCGCGTGGGTCGCTGAGATGAGCATGCGATCGGCGGGAATGCCGGTGCGCTTTGCCGCCAATTGCTTGGCGGTATCGAGCAGTTCCCGATTCATCATGCAGCTATCCACCACGACGATAACCGCTTGTTCTTTTTCGGCGGCGAGGGCCACTGCGCGCGCGTGGACGCGGGTCTTGATCTTGTCCACGGAGCGACTCAGCATGCCTCCGTTGACCAGCACGGGCAGTTGTGGCGGGGTAATGTCGATCACGGCGGCGCCGGCCTTGAAGTCGGAGCGCGCAGGTGCGGCCGTCGTGAGGAGGAGAGCCATACAAGTGAGGAAATGTGGCATGAAAACCTGGCCCTGGGGGGTGCTCAGCGACCTGGCGTCGCTGTGAGGAGGGCGGCAATTTCCATGGCCAAGCCGGAAATCGCCGTGCCAATTATCGGGAGGTTCGTCATCAGCGTTTGAAGCAGACCTTCGATTCTACACGGATTCGCACCGTCGAAACACCGTTCTTGCAACGTAAATCTGTGCCGAAGAAGTCGAAGCCACCGTCACCGGACAGAAGATTCCGCCGGTCACTGCCGATTTTCCACGATCCGCTTTTCGTAAAAGAGACTGAGCGGATCCTCCTTGTAGTCTCCAAACGGGGGGATCCGTTGGAACCCCGCATGCTCATAGCAGCGGATGGCCGCCGCTTGATGAACTCCGGTCTCGAGGCGAAGCAGGCCGACTCCCTGTGTCCGTGCGTAATCGGCCAGGTGATCCAGCAGCAACGTTCCGAACCCTTGGGCACGAAATTTCGGTCGCACATACATACGTTTGAGCTCGCCATACTCGGTGCCGAAAAGCTGGATGCCGCCGCAGCCGGCGGGTGTGGTGTCCACGTGGAGGACGAAGAAGACAACTTGCTGCGCAATCAGCCTGGCGACACTGTAACCGTGCCGGCTTTCGGTCGGGTACAGTGGCTCGAGATGCGCTTCCAGCTCCGTAATCAGGACGACAGCATCGGCGCTGGCGGGGTCTACGCGCGTTATGATGGCTGACATGGGATTCACTCGTGATCTCTTTCTCGCATGCTCCAGACGCGAGCGACGCCTTCGATTGCCAAGATCCTGGTCGTCATGGAGCGCGTTACAGCGCCGGCCCCCCCTCCCAGCGTACCCCCATCTCTTTCACCCTCGCTGCTTGAGCAGAGGCCGTGTCCGATCAGACAGCCGGGTTCGCTGCCGCCCGTCGGTCTCGAAGTTGCCTGGGTCGAGCCACGCCAGGAACGCCTCGCGGAGCGCCGGCCACTCGGCGTCGATCGCGGCGTACCAGGCCGTATCCCGATTGCGCCCCTTGTACACGGTCGCTTGCCGAAAGACGCCCTCGAACGACAACCCCAGGCGCTGGGCCGCCGCGCGCGACGGCGCGTTCAGTACGTCGCATTTCCATTCGTAGCGACGATAGCCGCACTCAAATGCACATTTCATCATGAGATACATCGCCTCGGTGGCAGCGGGGCTCCGCTGGAGGCGCGGCGAGTAATGGAGATGCCCCACCTCAATGGAACCGGAGGCCGGCGTAATCCGGAGATAACTCACGAGACCCGCCGGCCGATCGTCGGCGTTGGCGATGACCGCAAAGAACAGCGGGTCGTCGCCTCGGCAGTTCGCGTCCAGCCAGGCGCGATAGCTCGGTAAGTCACCGAACGGACCGTAGGGGAGATACGTCCAGCTCCGGCCGTCCACATCCGCGGCGTCCGCCTCGAACAACGCGGCCGCATGCCGGTCGGGGTCGAGGGGTTCCAGCCGACACAACCGGCCCACCATCGACTTGCGCGGCGGGAAGGGCGGCGGAACCCAGTTCGGCAAGGGGAAACCGATGTTCTGTCCAAGGTTATTGCGTGTGGGTTCCATGACTTTACACGACCTGTCAAGGATTATCGAATCATGGTGTTGTGATGAATATCGGAGCTTGGATCAAGAGTCACAGTGGTCATCGCCGCGCCGGGTATTGGGACACGATTACCACGGCATAGCGCGTGGGCTTCTGCATAGGGTTGTGGAACATGATCGGACGGTCGAGCACCATGGCCAGGCAGTCGCCCTTGCGCAACTCGTAACGCTCTTCCTCTCCCAGCGTGATGTCGAGCGCGCCGTCAAGCACCCAGATTTGCTGATGCACGAGCGCATTGCGGTCGACGGTTTCAAACGCGACCCGCGCTCCGGGCGGAAACTGCACCTCGACGATTTGCAACGGCTGCGGCACACCCGGCGGCGACACGTTGCGGCGGACGTAGCCGGAGACTGGGTCCCGCCACTGGATCTGGTCCTCACGACGCGCCAGTGGACCGCCGGCCGCCCGCGCCGTCGCCACGCCGTCGAATAATGAGGGAAGCGTCACGCCCAGACCCCCGGCGAGCTTGTCCAGCACCACCGCACTGGGGCTGCTCTCGCCACGCTCGATCAGCGAAATCATCGACCGGCTCACACCGCTCTTGCGCGCCAGCTCGTCCAGCGAGAGCCCGCGCGCCGCGCGGAGGTCGCGCACCCTCTGGGCGATGAACTGGTTCAGGTCCGACGGTTCTTTTTCCATGAGGCCGTTCCATCCCCGGACACTCTTACCGTCACCCGGCGGGACGGGGCTTGAGATCCGTTAGCCCCATCGCCAGCGCGGCCGTCCACTCCGGGGTGTCGCGCACGACAGGTAGGGGCCTCGGTTCCTCGGGTTCGGGCACAAGAGGCGCCAACGGAAGGTGCCACCAACCCACATCGTGCCACGCGCCCAGCTTGTATCCCACCCCGCGGTAAACCGCGAACGGACGGAAGCCCACCGCCTCGTGAAGGCCCACGCTGGCCGCGTTCGGCAGCGTGATCCCGGCGTACGCATTGAAGTATCCTTGGACCTTCAAGGCGGCCACCAGCGAGCCATACAGCGCACGCCCGACGCCCGACCGCCGCCGACCCTCGCGAACGTAGACGGTCACGTCCACCGACCAGCGATACGCGGCCCTCTCACGGTGCGCACCGGCGTAGGCATAGCCGAGCAACTCGCCGTCCACAGCAAACACCAGGCAAGGGAGGTGCTCCACGATCTTGCCGATACGGCGGCGCATCTGCTCAACCGTCGGCGGCTCGGCCTCGAACGAAACGGGTGTGCTCGTGCAGAACCGGGCGTAGATATCACGCACCATCGCCGCGTCCTCTTCACTCGCGAGACGGATGATTCTCACGATGCACCTCTTCACCTGGGACAAGCTCGGCGTCGCTCTTCTCTACCAGAATGGACATAGTTTCCAATATTTTGGATTCTCTGTCAACGTCGCGGTGAAAGAGCCGAAGCGGGGTTCCGCTTCCGGCCGTCAGCGCTTCGTTCCGCTGCGCGCGATCAGCGACCGATCCTTCCGGCGAACGGCGTCAACGATGCTCGCCGCTCTCAATGCCAGGCTGACCCATTGATCGCGATCAAAAAGGCGGCAGTCCCCGATCATCTCACGTACGCAACCACGGCATTGCCGCGCCAGATCGGTCATCGAAAAACACGAAATTGGAAAGAAAAATCCGCGAGCCCAGGAATTCTTGCGCCGGGACGACCAGCCGGTTCCCCCCGGGCGATGCGTTTCCTGGGGTCTCCGGTTCTTGTTGAGCCCGTAGGCGATTACAGTGACCGACCGCCAGCGTGGTTCGGCTGGTAGTAAGAGTTCACGGCGGGTTGTCCCGTATAGTTCGGACCGGCCTGATCGTCCGCGCCGAGGTAGCGATACGGTAGGATGACAACCCGTCGGCCGCGGCAAACGACCAGGCGCTTTCTGGGGTCGTACTCCAGGCCGGCTCGTCGGAAGTCCGACGTGACCCGACGGCCCGCGCCTCGGCCATCGGCCAGCTTGAGGTTCGCCAGGTCCAGATTGGCGACAAGGAGTCCGTCCTCCGTAAGCCAGGATGCGGCCCGACCAATCAGCCCGAGCTTGTCGCCCATGTAATGGAGGCCATGAACGCACGTTATGAGGTCCGCCGGAGCATCGGGGCGCCAGGTCGTCAGCGAGGCTTCCACCAGCCGGAGGCAGGGGCGACTCGGCCTGGGACAGCGAAACATCCCCGCCAGATCGACCCCGACGATGTGAAGGTCGAAGCCCTCGGTGTTGACGACCTCGGCCGCCTCGACGAGCGCCTTGCCGGAGCCGCAGCAGAGATCGAGCCAGGTGAGGGGCTTGCCGGCGGACAGGCGTGCCACCAGAAAACAGAGCGGATCAAACCCGAGTTCCTTTGAGTAGCCGTTGGACCCGAGCAAGCCACGTTCCCGGTTCATGCGGCAGTTGGCGACGACCGCGGAACGTTCGAGTTGATCGTCACCCATGAGCTTCATCGGCCGAGCCTCACTTCCTAACACGACCGTTTCGCCCCACGCCGATGCTTCACCGCCTCGTGTAGCGATGGGCCCAAAGTAACAGCAGGCCCTGAAACGGCAATCGTAGCAAGAGCAACGCTGCCGGCAAACCGAACCGCGGCGAGTGCTGGTACATGAAGACGTTCGCCGGAAACACGGCGACGTGCAGCATGATGAGACCCCAGGCCGCGAGCCTTGACGTCGGTGGCACCAGAAGAAGCAGGCCCAGAACGACCTCGAAGAGACCACTCAAGAGGACGAGCGCCCGGTGGTCCGGCAGGTAGGGGGGCATGATCTTCAAGTAGAAGTCGGTCGCTACGAAGTGGCCAACGCCGCCGAGGATGAACAAGGCGGCGAACGCCCATTTGCCCACGGTGTTCAGCATGATCCGGGAGTGCGATTCCATGGCATGTCTCCGACCGGCGGAGCGTTGTTCGATCCCCTTCATAACCGCTGTGGCAGACAAGCACGATCAGGTCCACTCGATGGAACGGCGGCGTCGACTGTTCACGATCACGTTCAGTATTGATCAGACTGGCAAGGTTGTTTAACATGCGTTGTTAGAGGGAAGTTGTGGGCTGATGTCCCCGGATGTCAGTGTCGTGGCCGAGGAGGAGAGGCGTGCGTAGCTTCTGGACGCGAACACTGATTCTCGTCCTCGCCCTGCGGGCCATTCTGGCACCGCTCACCTTCGGTACCACCTGCCATCATCCCACCAATCACAATGCACTCGTCATGCGCCTGCGGCACTGGCCGCCCCAGCGCCTTCAGCGGTTGACCGTTTCTTCCCATCTGCTTGAACTCTTCCGGGGTAAAGGTCGAGCCGCGTACGGTAACAAGGACCGTTTGGCGCTCGTTGCTGCGCGTACGACCTTCCGCAACGCTTCGTTCTCTCCGTCCGTCGCCCGCACATTTCGCGACCGGTCGTTCTCTCCCTCGACGACCTCCATGCGCTGTTGAGCGCCCCTAGGTACGTAGCCGCGCGCGGGAAGTGCGTGCGCTGCGAATACGGGATCCCCCGTTCGTCGGATCGCGCCGCAGGCGAGTGCAAGCTCCACGCCTGACGCCGGCGAAAGACAGGTCCACCATCCATCGCGCTCATCTGCCTGGCGCGCTGAGATGGGCGTTCCTGTGACCAACAACAACGGCCTGAAGGCCCCGGCCCGTAGCTTGCCCTGTACTCCGGGGGGAAGTTCGGTGCAGTCGCGGGTCGGGGCCTTCAGGCCGCTCGAATTCTGACTTCCGAAACGTGGCAGCAGAAGACAAGGATGACCATTCTCATGTTCTATACCATGATGAATCCATCGAGCCAGTCCGACCGGGTCTACCTTTACCCGAACGTCGACGCCGCGCGCACGAGCGCACGGGTCGGCGACATCGTGTACGAAGTTGCCGTTCGCTTCGATGCACGAGGCCACTATGTCGCACCTTTGCGGTCCGGTTTCGCCATTGCGGATCCCGACTGGACGACCCCGGCGTATGCCGAGCCCGACGGGGCGGTGATCGCCAAGGCCCCGATTCCCGAGTCTCTGTTTGAGACCCTGGTTCTGAGCAGGGCGGATCATATCCCCATTGCGGAACCGGGCGCCGCGGGACGACCGTGAATGGATATGGCCTACGGGGTCGTCGAAGGAGCGTGCGCGATGGTTCAAGGGGACCGAATGCGAACTTCGTGTCTTGGTTTGCTGGGAGTTCTTTTTGCTGTACCCTGCGCGCACCAGCACGCGATTTCCGCCGAGCCGCCCGTGCTCTGGGAAGCGTATCACGACTCCGGGTGGCATGCCCTCACTCGGGGCGAGCTAGGCGATGCGGACTTCCGTCTCCGCAAGGCGCTGGAAATCGCCCAGGCTTTCCCGTCCGACGACCCGCGCAAGGTCCTCAGTTACGGCAGCATGGCCTGGCTCCTCGTGCTCCAAGGGCGTGCTTCAGAGGCAGAGCCGCTGGCCCGTTGGGCGCTCGCAATCCGCGAGCGCCACCAGGGGTCGAACCACCTTGATGTTGCGTTTGAGCTGAACACGCTCGCGGTGATCGCACGCCGGCTGGGTCGCTATGCCGAGGCCGAAAGCCTTTACAAGCGAGCCCTGACCATCAAGGACCGAGCCCGAGTGCCCGAGTTCGGCGATATCGCGGTCCTTGCAAACAACCTGGGATACGTATACTTCAAGGAGGGCAAGAGGGACGAAGCGCTCGGCTTGTTCGAGCGCGCGCTATCGCTCCGAGAGCGGACCTTCGGACCGGAGAGCCCTGAAGTCACCCTTGTCCTCAATAACCTGGCGGAGGCCTACCTGGCGAGTCCGGCTGAGCCCGCCCAGGCGGAACGACTCGCCCGCCGGGCGTTTGCCATCGTGTCCGAAAAACTCGACCCCACGCATGTATCCGCGGCACGAAGTCTGGATCTGCTGGGCCGCGCGACGATGGCGCTGGGGAAGGCGAACGAGGCCGAGCCGATGTTTCAGCGCTGCTTGATCATCTGCGAGCACGAGCTCCCGGCCGCTCACCCCCTCACCGCCAACGCCCTCGAGCACTTCGCATCCTTGTTGCGGCAAACCGGCCGGCAAGAGGAGGCGAAATCGCTGGAAGGCCGCGCCCAGACGATTCGCACCCAACTGCACCAGTCCCGTCACGATCCAAATGATGATGGCATGGTGTTATCGTTCCTCCCTGCTTCGGCGCATTCCCGCTGACCGCGCAAACGGGTTTCGCACAGGCTTGAGTCGACTTTGATGCCCAATGTTTGACGACGACCGGAGCCTGGATTTCTTGCGCGGCGGCCCAGGCGTCCTCGGCATCCTCGACTGGCCGGCCTGGTGGGACGGGCACACCCACGGCGCGGAGCAGCATGCGGGTCAAGTGCTTGTCTTGCGCGATAGACTCGGCAATGACGCTGGTGCGGTCGGTTTCGGCCGTGCGGATCCGGCGCTGCCTGACGCCGTGTCCGAGTTGGACGAGGCTCTCGTCGTTCAGCCGGCGCCACGGAATGCCCATCGCGGCGGCTGCCGACACGATCGCACTCGTGCTCGGGCCGAGGCACACGCGGTACGCCAGGCGCTTCAGCCGATCGAGCTCGTCGTTGACGTCGAAGGGGTGATTGTGCATCGTAGCAAGGCAGAGCCGACGAGCCGTCTCCAGGCAGGCGCGGGCCAGCGTCTCATCGTGGTACTCTACGACCACTCGGAATACGCCCCTCTCCTGCGTTTCGCACGAGCGGCCGAATTCGACCCGCTTCCACGCCGCGCTTTGCAGCGCAAGCGCAAGCTGCTGCAGCACCAGAGCAAGTGATGCGTTGCTGTCGACCTGGCCGCACAGGCCGCCGCTGTGCCCGGTATCGCAGCCGCGCTCGTGCAAAACAGGCAGCAGGCCCAGCAAACGTTCGAGGATGCCAGGAAGGGAGCCGATCGGCACACCGCGAGCGGCACCGAGATCGACCCATGCCTCGAGCACGGGGAAATTCACCCAGATGTTTGGACCACGCAGCGCGAGCACTTTGCGGAATTCCATGTCTGATTCTCCCTGCAGGTCTCTCCACGGGACTCCGATTCCTTGGGACAGCGAGGAGCCCAAGATTACGGCGAGTCAAGTTCCGCTTGGGAAGGTCGTGTGCGCCCGGGGGTCGCCTCAGCCTTCTGTTCTTCAGCAGTGCCTTCGGGCGGGCCGGCGTCCTCGGTATTTTGCGCGATGGGAGCGCACGGAAACCGGCGCGTTGCGCAATGCTGGTTGGAGCTCAGGGATGCGGACGCCTCGGACTTCGTGAGCCCGTCGGGATTGATTCGACCACCTCGCTGCCAGTCGGTTCTCTCGCGCCGATGGGCATGCAAGAGCGAGCGGGCTTCGCGGTGGTGACCGAACAGCCACATTGTTTCGATGACGCGGAGAAACCGGACATGGAGCCGCGATGCACGGCTGGCAGCTCTTAGAGCGATCACTTCACCGGAGTCTCCCCAGAGACCTCGCTCGCCCCGTCGAGAGCGCGCGGCCACGGACTCCGCAATGAGCCGGCGCCGGCCAAGCCGGCGTGCTTCGCACGTGAGTTCGGCGAGAGGCGGCCCGTCGGGCGCGCTTTCAACTCTGTCGTTGAATCGTTGCATGAACGTTTTCCTTCAGGAGTCGCTCCGCACACCGCCGCGCGGGCGGAGCGGATCATCCCGCACCCAACGGATGTCTGCTGGCTCGTCAAGAACCGTCTTCGCAACGCACGCTCGATCGGATGTTGGCATCGGCGATGCCTTCGTGTTGTCCGAGAAGCGCCGGAATCCACTCGGCGAACCCGTCCCTCCGGTGTTTTCTCTCGACCCTCGAGTCACGCGAGGTAAACGGCGACAACGAGTCGCGGATCGGAAACAGTCCGTACGGCGTTTTCCTGGCGCCACGCCGTTTTGAAATCCGAACGATGGTCTTCGGCCGGTCCCACGTTTGCGGGCGGACATTGCCCGCGTAGCGAAGAAAGGGGGGTAGCGTTTGCGGGGGGCGCCTGGCGAGCGCGCGTTTGCCGCGCGGGTTGTATCGCTTGGCACGTTCAGCTCGCTTCAGCGCTGCGAGTATCCCAAGCACACCCGCCATGGTCCATCGGCAAAAGGCGAGAAACTGTCTAAGGCATCCGGATAGGCACAGATCAGCCTCGAGCGAAAGCGCTTCAGGGAATTCCCTGAGCCAGGTGGCGACCCAGCATAAGGGCTGCACGAAAGCTGTTACTCCCACACATATCCCGACCGAAGCCGATCATGATGATGAGGATTGTCTTAAACTGGATCGCTGACGGGCAACCCGACAAGACAGCGGACGACATCGCCCCAGTCCCCACGCGGTCGTGGTACGAGACCGATCAGCGCAGGGCCAGGATAGTCGCCACGGCAGGCCCGCTGCGGTAACCGTCTCGGACGATAGAAGCCATGCCGAATCCCGGCCACGCGCGACCACCGTCCAACGTCTCGGCGTCGTGTTGAAGGCGTGCAAATGCGGAAAAGGCATTGTATTTCGTGATACGGAAGAATCTCAGTCGGGCGCCGAATTCCAGCAACGGATTCTGAAGATTCCGTCAGGCGGATTGATATTGCGAATATGGTCGATATATGCTGCAAATCCTATTCCTAGATCTAACTGAGAGATATTCGCGCAAATTGAAGAATTGGTCAAGAAGGCCCGACATCTCGGGTCTCTAAAATCTCAGATAATCCCACTAGATTCTCGCAACGAATAAAGCCATACTTTGCGCGTCCAGTGACTGAGTGAAGACGGGACGGAATGAAGGCTTGATGTTGGGTCGTCTGGGCTGAGGATAAGGGCAAGGGGCAGGGGGGGCTGGTTCGTCGCTCACTCATATCTTGAAGCGCCGACGACCTATCCACTACAGTGTGTGAGCGAGCCTTATGGGGACGAGCGCGAGGTACTGTTGCGCCTCTTTCCGGTTTTTCTCCGGGAGCTTGGCGAACCATGCCCACTGAACTCTTCGATAAGACCGCGTTCGATCGACCCGAGCTCGCGCGGGACCTGCTTGGCAGTCTCGTCGATTCGTCGACGGAGTACGCGATTGTCGGACTCGACCCGGACGGGAAGATTCAGGTCTGGAATGAAGGTGCGCGCCGGATGTACGGCTATCAGCCGCAAGAGGTGATCGGCAAGGCCGACTTTTCTCTTCTGCACGTCGCCGAAGACATCCGTAGCGGCGAGCCGCAAAGGCTCCTGGACGCGGTCCGGCGCGACGGCCGGTGGGAAGGCGTCGTCAACCGCGTTCGCAAGAACGGTCAGCGCTTCCGTGCACGCGTCGTCATCACGCCTCGTGAGATCCCTGGAGATCCGAACGGAGGGTTTCTCAAAATCTCGCGAGACTTCGCGAGTGAGACCGGAGTTGCACGGGTCGAGGAACGGTTCCGGGGACTCCTCGAGTCCGCGCCGGACTCCATGGTCATCGTGAACGAGGATGGCGAGATCGTCCTGGTCAATTCGCAGACCGAACGGCTCTTCGGATATGACCGCTACGAGCTCCTCGGCCAGCCGGTTGAGATGCTCGTTCCCGAGCGTTTTCGCGCGAACCATGCCGATCACCGGCGACGCTACTCCGCGGAACCGCGCATTCGTCCCATGGGTGCCGGACTCGATCTCTTCGGCCTTCGTAAGGACGGCACTGAGTTTCCCGTCGAGATTAGCCTGAGCCCGCTGGTCACGGATCAAGGCCTCTTAATTATTACAGCCGTCCGGGATACCACGCTTCGCAAACAGGCCGAGGACAAATTCCGAGGGTTGCTCGAGTCGGCACCTGATGCGATGGTGATCGTCAACCAGGCGGGCGAGATTGTCCTGGTGAACTCCCAGACAGAGGCGCTCTTCGGTTACGACCGGCAGGAGTTGCTGGGACGCGCGGTCGAGATGCTCGTGCCGAACCGATTTCGAGACAACCACCCCGCGCACCGTTCCCGCTATTTCCACGAACCGCGCGTCCGTCCCATGGGTGCGGGTATTGAGCTCTTCGGCCTGCGCAAGGATGGCACCGAGTTTCCCGTGGAGATCAGCCTGAGCCCTCTCAGCACGGAAGGCGGTGTGCTGGTCAGCAGCTCGATTCGGGATATCACCGAGCGGCGGAATATCGAGCGCGAGCTGCGCGAAAAGAACCGGGAGTTGGTTGACGCCAGCCTGGCGAAGGATCGATTCCTTGCGAGCATGAGCCACGAGCTGCGCACCCCGCTCAATGCGATTATCGGGTTCACCGGCACTCTTCTCATGCGGTTGCCCGGCCCCTTGACGCCCGATCAAGAGAAGCAGCTTCGCACGGTTCAGACGAGTGCCAAGCATTTGCTCTCGCTGATCAACGACCTCCTCGACCTGGCCAAGATCGAGTCGGGTCGGGTCGAGCTGCACCTCGAGCCCGTCGTTATTCGCGGTGTTCTCGACGAGGTCGCCGCGGGGCTGAGGCCGCTGGCGGAAAAGAAAGGATTGCGCTTCGAGGTCTCCGGTCCGCCCCACGACGTGGTCCTGAAAACCGATCGGCGCGCTTTGAGCCAGATTCTGATCAACCTCGCGAACAATGCGATCAAGTTCACCGAGACGGGCGGCGTGCGCGTCGAGTTGAACCAGCGCCCGGCGGGTGTTCACACGCTGACGGAGATCCGGGTCGTCGACACCGGCGCCGGCATCCGTCCCGAGGACTTGAACCGCCTGTTCCGGGCGTTCGAACAGGTCGACGCCGGCATTCGCCAGGTACGACCTGAGGGAACGGGCCTCGGGTTGCATCTGAGCCAGAGATTGGCCGAATTGCTCGGCGCCCGGATCGGCGTCGAGAGCGAACATGGCCAGGGGAGCACCTTCACCATCGCGTGGGCGGAGGAGACCCATGTCGGCCCGAATTCTGGTGATTGAGGACAATCCGGCCAACCTCGAGCTGATGACGTATCTGCTCGAGGCCTACGGGTATTCGCCGGAGGTCGCGACCGATGGCGAAAAAGGCCTCGCCGCCGCGCGTCGCGAGCGGCCGGACTTGATCATTTGCGACATCCAACTCCCGGGCGCGAGCGGGTTCGATGTGGCCCGGCAAATCAAGGCCGACCCCGCACTGGCGACGGTCCCGCTTGTGGCGGTCACCGCTTTCGCGATGGTGGGCGACCGCGAAAAGGTCCTGGCGGGCGGCTTCGACCGTTACATCCCCAAGCCGATCGACCCGGAAACGTTTGTTGTCCAGGTCGAAGAGTCGCTGCGACAGACGTCCCAGGCGGTCCGCGTGTCGCCGCCCCTGAAGACCGGGTCGGACATAAGCTCCACTGTGGGGAGCCGATCGACGGTACTCGCCACAATCCTGGTTGTCGACAACAGTCCGGTCAACCTCGACCTGACGCGCAGCACTCTCGAACCACTGGGTTACGAGGTCATCGCCGTCAGTCGAATCGCGGAAGCCCTCGATCAGGCTCGCTGCGCGATCCCCGATCTGATTCTCTCGGACGTCAACATGACGGAGGGCGACGGGTTCGAGTTCCTCAGACAGGT
>DAIDJG010000358.1 GCA_027451445.1 Singulisphaera sp. | reverse complement strand
AAAGGCATTGGGGGTCAGACTTAATTGTTCGTTTTCCAGGTATACCTGGAAGACATATTAAGGATCTGATCTCGCGAAGCCGAGATCAAATCCTCCGTTCAAGAAGCCCGGGGAATACAGGCCACGCACTAAATATGGATTATTTGGAGAAATTGGGAAGTTTTGCTCGTGTTTGATGCCGCGCGGGAATACAGGCTGCGCACTAAATATGGGTTGTTTGGAGAAATTGGAAGGTCCTCGTCGTGTTTGATGCAACGGATTGGAGTGATCAGGGAATGACGCAGACTTCACAAACGACCCTGATTTTATGCCCGGCCAGAACCCGCCCACACTCGGGGCGTCGCGTACGCCGCTTGAAGCGGACCGTCGACGCCAAAAGTGTGGGTGATTGGGGATGGAGAGCGGGCGGACACGTACTTTGGCCGCCGTCCCTGGTTGTTTGGATCGATGCCAGCGATTGGTTAGCGTCAACATCACGCCCGAGAGGTTGGTCCGTTTTCTCTGGCGTGGTTCAAATCCAGGGTTACAGGTTGGGCCGCCGCGGCTGGCTCGTTATACGCCGCATTCCGTTGATCCGTAATGGTTTGCGGCGCATGGAGGCCGGATTGGAGCCGCCAAATGTGTTACCTTGGGCCACCGTCTTTTGAACCACGCCTTTTCTCTCCTTGTTTTGTCTCAAGGGCGTACAAAAGCCGTCCTTATTCCGAGCTTGACACTATTCCTTGGATGGAATATATTCCTTGGATGGAATGGAAGATCCCAATGGAATGGGACCTGCAGCTTGATGAAGACTTTGCGGCCTGGTTGGACGGCTTGGATGCCGATCTGCGAACCGAGATCATCGCCCATGCCAACCTGCTCAGGGAGCATGGGCCCCAGCTTGGGCGTCCCTACGTCGATACGCTGGAAGGGTCCGAATTCACCAACATGAAGGAACTGCGGGTGCAGTTCCGACGTGATCCCTGGCGCATCCTGTTTGCGTTCGATGCCCAACGGTCGGCGATCCTGCTCGTGGGCGGCAACAAACGGGGTGACAAGCGTTGGTACAAGAAACACCTGCCCATCGCCGAGGAGCGCTTCCGGCGGCATTTGAAGCGTCTGGAACAAGAGTGAGGTGCCTATGGCAATTCGATTAGATGATTATGTGGCCAAGCTGCCCGAGAAGGATCAGCAGGCCATCGCGAAACGGACTGCGGAATTGTGCGCCGAGGAGGCAACGCTGCGCCAGGTGCGGGAGGCCCGCGATCGTTCTCAGGAGGAAGTGGCGAAGAAACTGCACATCAACCAGGCTGCCGTCTCGAAGCTCGAACGCCGCACCGACATGTATCTGAGCACGTTGCGGCATTACATCGAAGCGATGGGGGGCGAGTTGGAGATCGTCGCACGCTTCCCCGACCAAGCCGTCCGGATCACGCAGTTCGAGGCCCTTGATCCTGAGCGCCCGCCGCGGGAGTAAGCAGCGCCTGGCCAAGGGGAGCGGAGTACAGTCCACGCACTAACTAAGGGCTATTTGGGGAAAATTGGGGGGTCCTGGTCGCGTTTGATGCGGCGGATTAGAGTGACGAGGGAACGACGCAGACTTCACAAACGCCCCTGATTCTATGCCCGGCCAGAACCCGCCACGTGGTGCCACAGCGGCGGACCCAGGGCGAGATCGGCCTGCGTCGAAAGCAGGCCGGACGGTCCGCCGCCGCGACGCGATCAGCCACGCAACCCGCCCGCTGCGTGGATGACCTCGCCTGTGATCCAGCCCGAGTCGTCCCCGGCCAGAAACAGGACGGCGCGGGCGATATCATCGGGCTGGCCGATCCGGCCGAGCGGGGTCTTTTTCGCGAACTCCGCGAACATCTCGCCTTCCGAGAAGCTGGACGTTCCCTCGGTCACCACGGGGCCGGGGTTGATCGAGTTGACCCGAATCTTGCGCCCGCCCAACTCCTGAGCCAGCGCCTTCGTGATCGCGTCGACCGCCGCCTTCGTGGCCGAATAGACCGAGGCGTTGGACATTGGATGCGTGCCGGCCACGGATGAGATGTTGATCACGGATCCTCCCTCCGGGCCGAACAGAGCGGCGGCGTGCTTTGTCGCCAGGATCAGGCCCAGGACGTTCAGGTCGAAGTGCTTGTGAAAGTGCTCGGGGGTGATTCCTTCGAGCGGGGCGAAATCGTAGATCCCGGCGTTGTTGACCAGAATATCGACCCGCCCGTACGCCTTCCTGGTTTCATCGAAGAGGTGGGCGACCTCTTCGGGCTTGGCCAGATTCGCCCCGACGGCGACCGCCCGTCCTCCCTCCTTCTCGATGGCCTGGACGACACGCACGGCTCCCTCGCGGCTCGACGCGTAGTTGACCACCACGCTCGCCCCGGCCCTGGCCAGTTGCCGCGCGACCGCCGCGCCGATCCCCTTGGACGCTCCAGTGACCACCGCCACCTTGCCCTTCAGATCACTCGCCATTGCCCCACCCTCACTCGTTAGAACTGCTGATTCGCAACCTTGGCGGTTGCGATTTCGTGGGCATTATAGCGCGAGTCAAGAGTGGCCACGCACGAATGGCTCGGAGTGAGTGCTGTAACTAGCGGGTGATTCATGATTTACGGCAATAGGAATCCGGAAGCGACCGACGGAGATCGTCGCGGATTTCCGCAGCCGTCGTACTCGTCCGTTGCCCGACGAACCCGGCAATGCGAGCGCAATTCGTGTGAGAGAATATAAAATAAAAATACGGATCACGCATGAAATCTGGGCGGTCGACGACGGCTGTGCCGGTCTGTGGTCTCGCCAATTCACGGCATCGACGCAAATAGGTTTACTCAATCCCTCCAAACATCGAGACTGTAGCAAGGATGCCGGGGGTTGTTCTTCCTGGTTATCGGCTGGTAGACGGAGGCCGTGGGCTTTGGAGTGCGGGGGCTTGCTCCCGCTTTCGCGCTGGAAATGCGGCGGGAAAGCGGAGGTCCGGGAAGGCCGTTCGAAAGCGATAGGGTCCCTGTCGGAGCGCGCAGGCGGTTCGAAAGCGGGAGCAAGCCCCCGCACTCCAAAGCCTGCGGACGGCTTCGGACGAACGGCTTCGGCTACGACAAGGAAACGGCCCTGGCTCGTCCGAGGCTGCAGAAAACGACACCCGGCATCCTTGCTACAGTGTCCAAACATCCCATATTTAGTGCGCGGCCATGATTCTCCATGATTCTTCCCCGCATCGAGGCGATGTGCCAGCGGCCGACGCAAGGCGACTTGGACTTGGGCGGCCTCCTCGCCATCGAGTCCGCCCGGCCCGTTTCAGCGCCAGTTATGAAACCAGTAGGCGTAGTCACGGACCATTTGGCAACTCGGGCTCGATGACTTGATCTCAATCTCGATCTCAGCAAGCGGGAAATCGACCCGCTCCTCAGCGTCTTGTCCGGTGGCGATGATTCCGTATTGTTCGTCGATCGCGCATTCCTCGGGTCGAAGAAGTCCAGTAACCGTCACAGGCATTTCGACTCGTTTGGACCGGCCGATTGGCTTCTCGTATCGAGCCTTGAACGGAAAGTTTAGATTCTTCGATAGGTAGCGATGGTAGGCAAGCAGCGTCTCGTGGTTCACGTCGGGGAGCAGCTCGTCGTGGGTCAACCCGAGCGCCATTCGCACACGATCTTCATCGTTGTCGGGAGACAGCGGACGAGGCACAACAGTCGTCGGCTGCACGATGGGGACGGGTGTGCCTTCGTCCGGCTCGATATCCGCCTGAGCCAATCCCATGAATCGGTAGTCAAGCCCGTCGACTTCGCACCGCTGCTTGTAGACTGGGTGGATGCTCGTCAGCGTCCGCTCGTCCACTTCGAAGACGCAGTTGATCTGGCCCTCGTGCTCGATCATCTCGGTAATGGTCCCCGACCAGCCACCCAGGGGCATGTCGGGGAAGTCCGGGTCGCTTACACCCGGTTTGACCCGAATCTTGTCGCCAACCTTGAAATAAGGGATGGCCGATCCTCTCTTCGTGCGGGCCATGGCTCATTCCTCAGCAGGTTGACACTCTCGGTCGGCGGGTATGTACGGAATCAGGCCCTTCCGAAACGCCTCTTCTTGGGCCTCTCTCGGGCATCGGCGGATGTCCATCGGGAAGCCATTGAGCTCCAACCACCAGATTGGAGAGGTTTTGGCCATGCGGCTGGGCAACGTCCAGCGGTGGTCAAACTGGCGGATCCTGAGCATGGTGCGGATCGTCTTTGACTTTCCCTGCCCCGTGCTCTCGGCGACACCGAACGCCTTGTCGATCGCCGTCAGCCTTAAATGCGGCTTCCCGCTGCTGTCATCGAGGAAGTTGACCCAGCCGATCGTGCGAACAATCCCGCAGGCCCAGGTCTCGGGTTTGCCGCTGACCAGCGGCGAAGGCCGCTTGCGGGCGAGCGCCCCGACGAGTTTGCGGCACATCTCCTCGTACTCGTCGTTCAGGTGTTCTCGGCAAAACGCATTCGTCAGCCCCACGATCAGCTCATAAACCGCCCGGTTCGGCTCAGGGATCGGCGGCTCCTTGCTGGTACGCTGCCTTGGCTTGGTCATTCGGGATTGCCTTGTTCCAAGTGGGAACTGCTCGTGCGACGTCGCACTCGGAGACGACGATTTCGGACGGCTCCTACCGAGATTCTCTCAATCCATGTCGGTTGCGTCAAACGGGCGAGGCGGAATACTGGCCGCGCAATAAATGGAGGTTAGCCGGAGAAATTGGGCGAGCCTAATGGGTCACGGAGAGCACCTTCTCGATTCAATCGGGACGCAATAGTTGCCACGCGCTAAATGCAGGGAGTTTGGAGGGATTGGGAGAATCTTGGCGTGTTTAATGGAGCCGATTCGAGTGACCCGGGGATCAGCGCAGACTTCGCAAACGACCCTGGTTTTATGCCTGGGCAGGACCCGCCGCTCCTTGGTCCAGTGACCTTTCACCTACGCATTCGGCTCGATGGCCGGCTTCTGACAACACCAAAGATCTCCTGGCACCTAAGAGTCTGTCCCACAAGCCCCCGGAGCGTGGAAATGGGGACTGGCTCCGGCCGTCTTCGGACGGTGCCAGTCCCCATTTCCACGCACGGTCCGCCGGAATAGGGGGACAGGCACCTCGAAGACTCGGAGCCAGTCCCCCTTTTCCAGCTCCGCTCCACTTCCGGGACAGACTCTAACAGTTCGTGCGTCCCAGCGAGCGGGATGGGTGGCCGGGGCAAAGGGGAGCGCAGCTCCACGTGCCCCGGTGGGCCGCGAGACGCTTCCGGGGCACGTCGGCCTTCCGGCCTCCTCTGCCCCGGCCACCCCGGATCTCCCACATTCACGCACAATCGGTTGGGCGCCAGGAAAGATCTTCGGGGTCATGCACGAGTTGAATGAAGGTCACCGTCCGCGCCGCGGCAAGCGGCCGACGCGCCTACCCGAGATGGAGGGTCGAAGAGTGTGCGTGCCGGATCGACTTCTCCCGAGCCGCGGCGGCGTTGATGGCGTTGAGCGGCAAGGCGACTTCGATGAGCGATTTCGGGGCGATGACGGCGTGTGGCAGGGACAATCGCTGGTCGCGCTTAACCTCAATACCGTTCAACTAACCGTAAGCCGAAGCAGACGAAGGATTTAACTCCCTCCCCCACAAGGGGGGATGAGTATTCATGTTCCTGTGTTCGCCAGGTTTACGACTATTTGAACGGTATTGCGCTTAACCTACGAAGCTCATTTCGCGAAGGCGTGTTTCGGCCGTTTCGCCGAGTCGCCATCGTACCAGTGTGAAGAACTCGACCCAGGGGGTATTCGGATTGGTTGACAAGAGCCGCCGCGCAAGCTGGAGCAGTATGTCCCGCGGGGCTACACCAGGATGCGCCTTCCGGAGAGCTTCAATTTGCTTTTCGAGTTGCGCTTTGGCGATGCATCGACTGCGGTTGAGTCGCTCACAGCCGAGATTCAAATGCCGGATTGTCGCCAAGACGAGGGTCGCCGTGTCCGGGTGCCGGTTACCAGGCACCTCGTGAGCACCACAACCCGTGGTGTCCGGCTCAGGCTTACCGTCGGGCGCGTATCGAAACAAACGAGGGAACGCTGGCACCTCGTCGGGCGCGAGGACCCACCCTTCGGGATTCGGATCGAGACGACCCGCCTGGATCTGGTGATCCTTGTGCGCGTCGCAGCTCAAATTCTGAGGAAGCGGCGGGAGGTAGCGATGAGGATCGAAGGGCTCACCTTCAGGTGGTTTGTCGGACCCTCCCGGACAAACGGCCCAGAGGTTTGGCCAGTGCAACGTCCAGTTGAGCGCTCCGTCCACATCGCTCTTGGGATGAAAGTGCTCGACGCGCTGGCGGCTTCGGCTTGCATCAAGTGCAACGTCGTCGAGGCCACCAGTAATCCGAACCTCGCAGAATGCACACAAGCCGCGCTGCGCGCGGACGAGCGCGGGCTTGATGTCTGCATAGGCATCCTGTCCACCGTGCAGCGCGTCGTCGCGCATCTGGTCCCACGTGCCTTGAGGCTGCGCAGCTCGATAGGTGGCCAGCGAGGCCGGTTCCATCGGCTTCACGCAACGCTTCACTGGGCCGCCTCCCATTTCAGGTTCTCGATTTGGAGGTCAGCTTCGACCAGACGGGGCTCATTTCCTCGGCTCCAGTCATCGAGTTGCGCACGCAGCTCACGGGCCCTTGGCGAATCCCACTGGCGGTTGTCAACGAGTCGCAGGTATTCGTCCAAATCATGGGTGCGGGGAATATCGGGCCGAGGTGCCACGCCAAAGACGTCATGGAGCAAGCGCTGGGCTTCGGCTCCGTCCGTACCTGCCGGCGCGGTATAGAGTCGGGAATCGGACAGGATTCTCAGGTTTTGATGGGGGACCGTGGTCGCAACTTGCGGACTGTGCGTGGTCAGGATCAGTTGCGTGTTTGGGAACGTGCGACGAAGGTCGGGCACGACCCTTTGTTGCCAGGAGGGGTGCAAGTGGAGATCGACCTCGTCGATCATCAGGATGGCTTCGCTTTTGAGTGGATCTTGGCCCGTCTGATCCGGCGGGTTCGCCAGCGCGAGCCGGAGGGCGAAATCCATCACCACTCCGAGCATCACGCGATAACCATCCGACAATTGATCGAGTTGGAACTTGACTGGTTGATCCTTGAGGTCGAGCATATCCACGACGAATCGACCGGTGACACCATCGATCCTCGGATTGCGCACCTCCGGCAGCATCGTACTCAACGCCTGGCGGACGGCATCAAGGGCGGGAAGCGGACCACCATTCTTTTGATCACGCTGCTGGCGCAACTCGCGCTGTTCGAAGTAGTCGAACCAGCCGACCGCCCGGTGAAAGTCGGTCTTCGCGTCGAGCGCATTCTCCAGGCCGGCAAGCCGCTGAAACATAAGCGGGGTC
This sequence comes from Singulisphaera sp., assembly GCA_027451445.1. Taxonomy (GTDB): domain Bacteria; phylum Planctomycetota; class Planctomycetia; order Isosphaerales; family Isosphaeraceae; genus DAIDJG01. Next base: position 43,007 of record DAIDJG010000358.1, on the reverse strand, counting down.
TCATGCCGGCGTAGTCGATAACCGGGCACGTCCATTGCCCGATTCGTCCCGTAGTAGGCGAACACCGGAAGCTGATAAGGCTTCCCTTCGTTGTGCTTGTCAATGATGTTGTCGAGATACGTGTGAAGCGGTCCCAGGGTCGTACGAACCTCGGATCCCTCGCGCTTCGTCGTCGGCGACTTGTCTCGATGTCGAGTCCGATGCCAGTAGATGGGACCGAAGTCACCCTCCATTCCCGCAGCAATGACGCTCGCGAAGGGGGCGGAACGGTCTTCGCCGGTGAGTCGGATATCGGACGGCTCGATCCTGGGAACCCTCGACTTCTTCGCGAATGGAAGATGCCTGAGCGCAGGTGCGAGGGCAAGGGCGACACCATCCAGAAGGGCGGATTTGCCGGCTCCATTTTTCCCGACGAACACATTCAGAAACCTGTCCATGCGGACGGTGTCGTTTTGAAAGCAGCGAAAGCTGATAAATGCAATATAATCGATGAACATGCCGTCTTGCTTGCCGGATGCGGTTTGTCCCGGAAGTCGCCCCAGGTCGTAATCTACCGACGCCGCTTCCCAATCCGGCTCTCGCGGGAACGGATTCGCCACATTAAGGAAGGGTCTTCCGTCCTATCATCCGGGTTGACGAACAGGACGGCAAGCACGAACTTGTCGCTCTGTTTGACGCCATCGAGGATTTCGTTGCGCGTGACGGTAACCGTGGTCGCACCGGACGCGCGTTCTTTCGCTCGGAGACGCGCCATCAACTCGAGATGCCCGCGGTCTAGAGCGCCGAACGGTTGGATTGCGCACGGTGGCCACCAATCAAAACACAGAAGCATCAAAACTCCCTCACACCTTGTGGGGGAGGGTTGGGGTGGGGGGGGTTCCGCGCAACCCACGGCCGTGCGACGGCCCCCCCACCCCAGCCCTCCCCCACGATGGGGGGAGGAAGCTTTACCCAAGCCCGTAACGTTAAGGTGCGTCCAGAAGTTTGGGATGATGGTGAGCGGGGACCGTCGGTGGTTGATCGTGTGCAACCCAACCGTTAAGCGCTCTAATAAGCTGAACGTGTCGGTGTCCAGCACAATCATTTCTGGAAATCCTCAGCCTTCAGGCCTTGAAACAGCCTGTACGACCCGTCCTCCGTGATCGGCCGGCCGCGCTGGCGGTAGATCTCCTCGACCATGTCTTCAAGGTTCGGATCAACATTCCACGAACCTGCAAAGGCAAGCATTGCGTCCTTCTCGGTGCCGCCAGGCGGCGGGCTTACGGCGAGCCATCGCTGGATGGCTGACCGCGAGAACCGCCACTCCTGCTCGAGCCACCGTGCTGGCAACCCCTGTTCGCGGACCAACCGCAGGATCTCGGCCTCCGAGAACCCGAGGTACGCGGCGGCCTCGGAAAGGGTGAACATCTCGCCCGGTGACCCGTTCCTGGTCATCGGCTTCGGTTTGGGTTCCGGGGATGGAGATGGTTTTGGTTTCGTCGTCCGGGGCATCGTTCGTTCCTCCATGTTAAGTCATTGTACGGGCTCGACCCCAGCCGCCCAGGGTTTTCCATCTTCGCGTACCAACCGGCGAGCGCTCACGAAAATCCGTGGGCTCGCGGATTTTTCTTTCGAATATCCGGTGGCAGCAGACGTATACTAAGTGACGAAAGATCAGTTATCCCGTTTTCGACCGGCAGGGTGGGCGCGAGGCCACCGGTCGGTCGGAAAAGTGATGGGGAGGAACGCTGCATCGTGTGGCCGGCAAAGCTCGTTAGAGGCCATTCATCCGAAGGGGTTCAGTGCACGACGCATGGGTCCGGCGGGCCCACGTCAGACGGGGAAACCACGTATTGCGCGCGATGGAGTGCGCATCAACCTGACACGCCACGGATGGTCGCTGGGACCATGGGACTACGCGAGATCGTGGTTACGGTCTTCGCGAAGCCTTCGCCGTTCATATCGCGCACCACAAACTCAACGACTCGGAACCCATTGGGAATTCCGAGTTTTCGATTCCGAGTCATCGATTACCAGCGGACGAGAAAGTTCTACAGTATCCCCAAACCATCCATTTTCTGCGGATCGTGGTGGAGTCCAGCCGACGATGTGCTCTCGCGGTCGATGGCGGCTCAAAAAGGCGTAAACGCCTCGGTGACTGACCGCTTCAGGAGTATATCTTCAAGTGCTCGCCAGTTGGTGCTCGGAGATGGAAAACGTTGGGTGGCCGGGGTCGAGCCCGCAAGGGCGATGCCCCCGGACGTTTGGGCCGCCCGCACGGACCGGGGCATCGTCCTTGCGGGTTCGACCCCGGCCACCCGCCCGTGCACCTATTCGGTGATCTGTACGGAGGTGTATTTCGGATATTTCGTGAATCTCGGGGCGTTATTCGAGGACCTGTGCGGGGGTATATTTCGGATATCTCGTAAATCTCGTGAACGCTCGCCTGTTGGCGCGCGAAAATGGGAAATTTTGGAGGACTGAGGTCGAACCCGCAAGGGTGATGCCTCCGGGCGTTTGGGTTATCCGCGCAGACTGAGGTATCGGCCTTGCGGGCTCCGCCCAGCCACTCACCCTCGACGGGCATCTCCTAATGACATAATGCGCATCAACTGGGGAGCGCCTGGGATATTTCGTAAATCTCGGAGGGGTTTTACGTGCACCTAGACGATAAATCCGGCGTGATAATGCCGTGAGTGGCGTACTTACAAATGAGGCACGTGGAGCGAGGCTCAATGGGAAAAGCCGTTACGAGGGTTGCTTGCGGCACGGGGCCAGGGAACGGGCTCAGAGCGATTCACGATCGCGTTGGGGGCATCATGACACGGAGATCCGCGCACGCGTCGCGGAGGTCGCGCCGTCGAAGCGGACGCCGCGCAGGAGACCACGCGTGGCGGTCGGATGGCTCACGGCGTCGGCAGCTCCGTTCGGCGCGGAAAGTCATGCCCGTAATGACCTTGCGCAACGACGACCGCCCAACGGCGCGCGTGTGCTGTTGCGCTGCCCATTCGGAAATTCGGAACCCCAAGGCGGACAAGGGGTTCCGAATTTCCGAATGGAGGGTTTTGGACGGCTATTCGGAAGGTTAAGGCGGATAAGGGGTTATGGAGAAATGGCGGATGCGAGATGGCAGATGCAAGAGGGCGGATGGAAAGCGATAGGGACCTGGAAATTCGATATGACAAAGCGTTCCGCGCTTCGGGATCACGTTTCCCGGACGCGTGGTACGCGGAAATTCAACTCGCATACTTTTGAGACGTAAGGACAGGGCAAAAGCAAGGAGCACGCTCCGCGCTCCCAAGCCTTCGGACTCCCGCGGACGAAGGGGTTCGGGTGGTTCGGCATCTTGATCGGGGGCGACCTGCTCGTCATCCTTGAGCGACCCAATGCGGACTGGTCCGGTCTCAACACCCGGAATACCCCTTGATGAGGAAGGACGCGCCCGGCGCGAGCGGATGAATATGCATCGACAGAGAATCGCCAAGGCGCTGTGGATCACGACAGCACTGTTCATCACCGCAAGCACCGTCCGAGGGGCCGACGATCCGTTTGCGGCGGCGATCCGGCCGACCGATGCGCTCACGCCGGAGCAGGAGCGAGCGGCCCTTCATCTTCCGCCGGGGTTCCGCGTGCAGCTCTTCGCGGCCGAGCCTGAGATTCAGAAGCCGATGAACATGCAGTTCGACGCCAGGGGCCGGCTCTGGGTTTCCGGCTCGACCGAGTATCCCTACCCGGTGCCCGCCGACCGGCCGGGGCGGGACTCGATCCGTATCCTTGAAGACACGAACCACGATGGCCGGGCGGATAAGGTCACGACGTTTGTCGACGGCCTGAGCATCCCGATCGGCATTTATCCGTACAAGAACGGCGTCATCGCCTACAGCATCCCCAATATCTGGTTCTTCGACGACACCGACGGCGACGGCAAGGCGGACCGTCGCGAGATCCTTTACGGGCCGTTCGACTACCTGCACGACACGCACGGCATGAACAACGCCTTCCGTCGAGGCTTCGACGGCTGGCTCTATGCCAACCACGGCTGGGCCAACACGTCGACCGTCCGTGGCAAGGACGGTAATCAGGTCGTGCTGCCGGGCGGCAATACGTACCGGTTCAAGCTCGACGGGGCCCGGATCGAACACTTCACCCACGGCCAGGTCAACCCCTTCGGTATGACGTTCGACCCGCTGGGCGACCTCTTCAATGCCGATTGCCACACCCGTCCGATCATGCTCCTGCTGCGAGGCGGCTATTATGATAGCTTCGGCCGGCCCCATAACGGGCTCGGATATGTGCCTCCGGTGATGGAACACTCCCACGGCTCCACGGCAATCGCCGGAACGACCCGCTATACGGGGCTCAACTTCCCGCCCGAGTTTCGCGGCAACATGTTCGTGGGCAACGTCATGACCAGCCGCGTCAACCGCGACTCGATCCGGGAGCGCGGATCGTCGCTCCAGGCCGTGGAGGAGCCCGACTTCATCGTCTCGGACGACCCCTGGTTCCGGCCCGTCGACATGCAGATCGCTCCGGATGGCGCGTTGTTCATCGCCGACTTTTACAACAAGATCATCGGCCACGTTGAAGTCCCCCTCAACCATCCGGGACGCGACAAGATCCGAGGGAGGATCTGGCGGGTGGTTTATGAGGGTGACGCCAAGAATCCCGCGAAGTTCGACCCCTCGCCGAACCTGCGCGAGGCCGATGCCAGCGCCTTGATCGCGGCGTTCGATCACCCGAACCTCGGCGTTCGGATGCGCGCGGGGGATGAACTGTGCGATCGGCTCGGCAACTCGGCGGTGGCTCCGCTCCGCGAGTCGCTCGCGCGGCTGACCCCGATGGCCCGCGCTCACGCGCTTTGGGCGCTCCATCGCCTGGGGGCGAGCCGGCCCGAGGAGGTGCGTGCGGCCGCGTCCGTCGGTGACCGCCTGCTGCGCGTTCACGCGGTGCGCATGCTGGCCGAGACCCCAAAGTGGGAGGCCGACGACCGCGCGGTCGTCCTGCATGCGCTCGACGATGCCGAACCGATGGTGCGGCGCGCGGCGGTGGATGCCCTCGGGCGTCATCCTCGCGCCGAGGAGGTCGACACGCTGGTGAGTCTTTGGGGAAAGACGCCGGAGACCGATGTTCACCTGCGTCATTCCATCAAGATGAGCTTGCTGGAGATTGTGGGCGTGCCGGGCACGCTGGCTGCGTGGTCGGCTCGCAAGCCGGCGAAGGCGGCGGCGGATCTGCTGGCGGACGTCGCGCTGGCGCTGCCGAACCAGGAAGCGGGCGCGTTCCTCATCGAGTACCTGAGCCGAAACACGGCGGCTCCCGACGAGATGGGAAAGTACCTGGCCCACGCGGCCAGGAACCTGCCGCCCGATACCGATGTTTCGACCCTTGCGGCGGTGGCACAGCGGGCGGTTGCCGATGATCTCGACTTGCAGCTCGACCTGTTGCTGGCCGTGCGCAACGGTCTCCGCCAGCGACAGCGCGAGGAGCCGGAAGCGCTCCGTAAGTGGGGTGAGACCCTGGCCCGGCGGTTGTTCGAGTCGATCGGCGACGGGAGCAACGACTGGATCGCCGTCGGCGAAAGTTCGGCCCCCGGCGAGCCCTGGCGGCTCGAGCCGAGGCGGTCGGCCGACCGCGGCGGAGTGTCACCCTTTCTCAGCTCGCTGCCGCTGGGAGAACGGTACACGGGGACGATTCGCTCGCGCGAGTTCGTGCTGCCGCCGAGGCTGAGCCTTTCCGTCTGCGGCCATCTGGGGTTCCCCGGGAAGCTCGACGATCCCAGGAACCTGGTGCGCGTGCGGCTTACCGGCTCCGGTGAGGTGGTTGCCGAGGCCCTGGCGCCCCGCAACGATACGGCCAGGCGGGTCACGTGGGAGCTGAAGGACCACGCGGGCAGGACCGCAGTGATCGAAGTGGTCGACGGGCTCGCGCTGACCGCGTATGCCTGGATCGGCATCGCTCGGATCAATCCGCCCGTGGTCCATCTGCCGACGATCGGGCCGGACGTCGCCGCACGCCGGCAGAGGGCGGCTGCTGAGCTCGCCGGCACGCTGGGTCTCCGCGACCTCGAAGCTACCTTGAGAACGCTGGCGCGCGAAGACCTGGCCGACCCGTCGGCCCGCGCGGCGGCGGCGAAGGCGCTCGTGGCGTTCGCGCCTGATGTCGCCCGCTCGGCCATGCTTCTGGTCGCGGCCGACCTGTCCGTCGATGCAAGCCTGCGCCGCGAAATCTTGCTCGATGCGACCCGCACCGACGGCCCTGCGCCCCACGAGCTGCTCGTCCGCGTGATGCGCAGCGTCCCTTCGCGGCTCCAGGCGACGGTTGCGGGCTCGCTGGCCGAGACGCGCGACGGCGGCGAGCGGCTTCTGAAGCTGGTCGAAGCCGGCGCGGCGCCTCCGAGCCTACTTCAACAGCCGGTCCTCCGCGACAAGCTGCTCGCGACCAGGCCCGAGGGGGTCGAAGGCCGGATCGCGAAGCTGACGGCCGCGCTGCCCGCGCTGGAGGTCGCCACCCAGCGGCTGATTGCGGCTCGGGTTGCCGGGTTTAATCCCGCGAAGGCGTCGTCCGCGCGGGGGAAAGAGGTTTTCACCAGGAATTGCGCGGTCTGCCATCAGGTGAACGGGCAGGGGGCGCTCGTCGGCCCGCAGCTCGATGGGCTGGGGACACGAGGTGCGGAGCGGATCGTGGAGGATGTGCTCGACCCCAGCCGGAACGTCGACCCGGCCTTTTTCTCAACTCTGTTGGCCTTGAAGGACGGCCGCACGCTTTCCGGTTTGATCCGCCGCCGCGAGGGCCAGAACGTCGTCCTGGTCGATTCGACCGGGAAGGAGCAATCGATTGCTGCTGCGGACGTCGAGGAGGAGCGATCAACGCGGCTCTCGCCGATGCCCGCGAATTTCGGGTCAACCTTGCCGGAGCCGGAGCTGAACGACCTCCTGGCGTTTTTCACCTCCAGCACGCGCGAAGCCCCCGCGCCGGTTTCCTGGCGGGCGGTGACGATCGAGCGCCGGTTCCGCTCGGAAGGGAGTGCGATCGCCGACGTCAACCGGGATGGGCGTCCCGACATCATGGTCGGCGAGCTCTGGTACGAGGCCCCGTCGTGGACTCCGCATGAGATTACGGAGCCGGGCGACTATGGTGATGGGTCTCACTCTTACAGTCGTTGTTTCTACTGCTACGCGGACGACGTCAACCGCGACGGCTGGCCGGACGCGATCGTGATCGGCACGCCGGGTGAGCCTTGCCACTGGTTCGAGAACCCCAAAGGCAAGCCGGGCCACTGGGAGAAGCATCCGATCTGGCACAGCGCCTGCAACGAGACGCCGCTGTTCGTCGACCTTTTCGGTCGTAACGAACCTGTCCTTGTCATGGCCTGGCAGCCCGCCGGTCAGCAGGAACAAGGGCAAATGGCGTGGTTCAGCCCGGGCAAGGATCTCAGCAAGCCGTGGGACATGCACCCCATCAGCGGACCGAGCGCTCCGGGGCATGAAGTCCCCGGTACCCGACGGTTCTCCCACGGCCTGGGTGCGGGCGATGTCAACGGCGATGGACGTCTCGACGTGATTTGCACGGGGGGCTGGTGGGAACAGCCGGTCGAGGCCGCGTCGGCGAAGGATGCGTGGCCGTTCCATCCGGCTCAGCTCGGCGAGCCCGCCGCGCACATGTACGCGGTGGATTTCGACGGCGACAAGCGGAACGATATCGTCAGCAGCTCGGCCCACGCGTATGGGATCTGGCTCCATCGGCAGCTCGCCCAGCCCGGCCCTGACGGCCAGCTCGCGTTCGAGCGTAAGGATCTCTTCCCTCGGCTCGCTTCGCAGACCCACGCCTTGCTCCGTGAAGACATCGATGGCGATGGCCAGGTCGATTTCGTCACCGGCAAGCGTTTCTGGGCTCACGGCCCGAAGGGGGACCCTGGTTCCGACGAGCCGGCCAATCTCTACTGGCTCCGCGCGACGCGCGGGCCGGACGGGCAGACTTCGTTGACGCCCTACCTGATCCACAACGACTCGGGCGTCGGCCTCCATTTCGCGATCGGCGACGTCAACGGAGACAAGGTGTCCGATATCGTCGTCTCCAACAAGAAAGGTGTCTTTCTGTTCGAGCAGATTCGTCCGCAGGCTGCCGCGGTTCGGTAAGGAAAACCGGCGGTCGCCGAGAACGCTGATTGTTCGGAACGCGGGCTGTCGGACGCGGCGATTCTTCAATGAGGGGTTGCCGTAAATGATTGCGTCACGTGTCCCTGTGGATTACCATCCTCCCAACGCTTTCGCGTCGAAGCACACGTTCGTTTGCCGAGGAGCATATCATGGGCCTGGAATCGGGCGCGCTGATCAAGAAGCTGAATAAGACCTGCATCAACGGCCTGCAAGCAGCGGCGGGCCTTTGCCTCTCGCGCACGAACCACAGCGTCGAGGTCGAGCACTGGCTCCTCAAGCTGGCGGAAATGCCGAACACCGACCTCACCAAGCTGTTCAAGCAGTTTGAGGTGAACACGTCGAACCTTCAGCGCGAGCTGACGAAGGCCATCGATGGATTCAAGACGGGGAACGCCCGCACGCCGACCCTGGCGTACTCGATCGACCAGTTGGTGCGCGAAGCGTGGGTCCTGGCATCGGTCCAGTATCAGGCGCAGGAGATTCGGTCGGGCGTGCTGCTGCTGGCTCTGCTGAGTGATGAGAAGCTCGGGCAGCTTGCGCGGGCGTCGTCGAAGGAACTGGCGAAGATCCAGACCGAGCCGCTGTACCCGAACCTTTTGCGAGTGGTGGCGGGCTCGTCCGAGGACGCCGAGGCAAGCTCCGCACCGGCGGGTGGCGGACCTGCTGCGGCGGGCCAGGCGGCCGCGGCGGGCGGCGGGATGAGCAAGACGCCTGCGCTCGACCAGTTCACCGTCAACCTCACCGAACGCGCCAAGAGCGGCAAGATCGACCCGGTCGTCGGCCGAGACTCCGAGGTCCGGCAGATGGTCGACATCCTCATCCGCCGTCGGCAGAACAACCCGATCCTCACCGGTGAGGCGGGCGTAGGGAAGACGGCGGTCGTCGAAGGGTTTGCTCGCAGGATCGCCGCGGGGGACGTGCCGCCGCCCTTGAAAAATGTGGTGCTGCGCACGCTCGACCTCGGGCTCTTGCAGGCCGGAGCAGGGGTGAAAGGGGAGTTCGAGAACCGATTGAAGCAGGTGATCGAAGAGGTCAAGGCGTCGCCGGTGCCGATCATCCTGTTCATCGACGAGGCCCACACGATGATCGGGGCCGGCGGAGCGGCGGGGCAGGGGGATGCCGCCAACCTGCTCAAGCCCGCGCTCGCCCGCGGCGACCTGCGCACGATCGCGGCCACGACCTGGGCCGAATACAAGAAGTATTTCGAGAAGGATGCGGCCCTGGCCCGGCGGTTCCAGGTGATCAAGGTCGAGGAGCCGGCCGAGGACCGCGCGATCATCATGATGCGCGGGATCACCGGGATGCTGGAGAAGCACCACAACGTGCGGATCCTTGACGAGGCCGTGGAGGCGTCGGTCAAGCTGTCGCACCGTTACATCCCGGGGCGGCAGTTGCCGGACAAGTCGGTCAGCCTGCTCGACACGGCCTGCGCCCGCGTGGCGATCGGCCAGAGTGCGATCCCGCCGGCGATCGAGGATTGCCGCCGGCAGATCGAGCACATCCACATCGAGATGGGGATCCTCGAACGCGAAAGCGCGACGGGGGCCAAGCACCACGAGCGGATGGCGGAGAAGAAGGCGGAACTGGCGGCCGCCGAGGATCGGCTGAAAGGCCTTGAAGAGCGCTGGGCCCAGGAGCGTGCGATGGTCGAGGAGATTCGCGCCCTGTCCGATCAGCTCGAGAAGGATCATCACGACCGCAAAGGGAAGGGGAACGGCCAGGCGGTCGAGGCCTCACCCGAGATTGCCAAGATCCAGGCGGAGCTCGATGCGAAGACCAGCGCCCTGCGCAAGCTACAGGGCGAGTCGCCGCTGATGCAGGTCTGCGTTGATTCTCAGACGATCGCCGAGGTCATCGCGGGCTGGACTGGCATCCCGGTGGGCAAGATGCTGGCGAACGAGATCCAGACCGTTTTGAACCTCAAGAATAAGTTGGAAGAGCGTGTGATCGGCCAGTCGCACGCGCTCGAAGCGATCAGCCAGCGCATCCGCACCGCGCGTGCCAACCTGACGGATCCCAAGCGGCCGATCGGCGTGTTCATGCTCGTGGGACCGAGCGGCGTCGGCAAGACGGAAACGGCGCTCACCCTTGCCGACACCCTCTACGGCGGTGAGCGCAACCTGGTCACGATCAACATGTCCGAGTACCAGGAGGCCCACACGGTCTCCAGTCTCAAAGGGTCGCCTCCAGGCTACGTGGGCTACGGCGAAGGCGGTGTTCTGACCGAGGCCGTCCGGCGCAAGCCGTACTGCGTCGTCCTGCTCGACGAGGTCGAGAAGGCGCACCCGGACGTCATGGAGCTGTTCTTCCAGGTGTTCGACAAGGGCGTGCTCGAAGACAGCGAAGGGCGTGAGATCGACTTCAAGAACACGGTGATCCTCCTCACGTCGAACGTCGGCACGGACACGGTCATGAAGCTCTGCGCCGATCCGGACACCACGCCGGACCCGGGCCCCCTCGCCGAGGCGCTGCGGCCGGACCTGTTGAAGGCGTTTCCGCCCGCCTTGCTGGGCCGCATGATCACGGTGCCGTACTATCCGATCAGCGACGATGTGATGAAGAGCATCATCCGCTTGCAGCTCGGCCGGATCGAGCGCCGGATGAAGGAGAACCACAAGGCCGTGTTCTCCTACAGCGCCGATCTCGTCGACAACATCGCCAGCCGCTGCAAGGAAGTCGAGAGCGGCGCCCGGAACGTGGACCACATCCTGACGCGCACGCTGCTTCCGGAGATGTCGCAGGAGTTCCTCACCCGCATGGCGGCGGGCGAGCCGATCTCACGGGTTCATGTGTCGATCGACGATAAGGGGGCATTTAAGTACGATATTTCGTGAGCGTGGAGCGGGTTGCGCACAAGCCCGGCCCCCCCAACACACTCCAATCCCTCCCCCACAAGGGGGGAGGGAGCATTCTATGTTCCTGGGTTTCTGTCGTGCGCTCCGGGTCGCGTCCCTCACTTTAGCTCCGGAGGCACCGCCCCATACGACCACGGCTGGGCCTTGAACGGCGGACGCCGAGGCATCTCCGGCACGACGCCCGGTTTGAGCTGCCGGGCCAAGTCGATCCCGGCGTCGCGCATTTGCGAGCCGGCGGTGATCTCGAGGTTGCTGTAGCTGGTGAGCCGTGTTTCGTAGCCGCCGCCGTGTTCGCCGAACGCCTCTTCCGTCGGCACGTACCCAGCGCAGCCGTTGGCCAGCGAGACGGGGAACGTGAACGGGAAACCGCTTGAGGCCTTGATCTCCAGGCCGTACTGGCAGAAGTATTCGGCGGGGTCGGTGACAAACACGGCAGGGCCGACCTGCAAGGCCTGGACCTCGATCTCGACTGTGGGCTCTTTCTTGATCAGAGCGTCGAGCAGGACGATCTCCTTGGCAAACGTCCAAACGGTCGGATCAACCTTTTTGCGATCCCGCTGGACGATTTCCAGGCACTTCGCGACGCGTTCCGGCGCGGGGGGGCGCCGCTTGATGTTCCAGGTTCGGACGCGTGCACCAACCGGAGTGAGCACGCCCGGCTCCATCGTCAACAAGACCTTCAGCGCCTCGGCGCCCACTTTGCCGCCGACGATTTGCGCCCAGCGGTCTCCGGCGGGGTACTGGTACGGGCTCTGGTTGTCGACCTGCGTGATGTCGCCCGAGGCGCCGGCGAGGAACACGACGACCGCGTCCTTGCCGTAGTAACCCTGGATCGCCTTCTCGAGGTAATAGATGTAGTTGGCCGAGATGCCGCCGGGGCTGGTGGTGGCGTGACATGCGAAGTTGACCGTGCAGCCGAGCAGCTTGTTCGGGTCCTTCGCGTCCCACACGCCAATGACGCCCACCTCGGGATCGACCGGGCCGGCCGGCTTGACGATTTCGGGGTTGCCGAGGCCCGGGTGAGTGATTGAGCCGCCATCGCGCATCAGGAAACGGCGGTTGAAGGCAACCGTGGTCTCGAATCCCTTGCCAACGCCGGCTTTCGCCGCGATGCGCTGGTCGTGGGCGGCGACGATCGCGTCCACCAGCGCTTGCTCGACCGACGCCAGATACTTCGCGTCCACGATGGTTGACTCATCGTAGGCGAGCTTCTGTACGAGCTCGGACGCCTGATCGAATTCCCCGCGCTTGATCCAGACGCAAGGCCCGGACGAATGTGAGTGCGACGCCCCGATCAGGATTGAGTTGGCCGGGATGCCCGTCTTCTCGTTCACGGCCTTGCGGACCTTCTGCACCGTATCGCGCCGGATTCCGAGGGCGTCGATGCCGACAACCGCGACCTTCGACTGGCCGTCGTCGAAGACCGAGGCGCGGACCTTGCACGGGTCGTGGACGACCTTGTGGTACGACTTCCCGTAGCCGCCGGGAGCCTCCATGCCCAGCTCGGGCGTGATGTCGCGCTCGGCGAAGCCGGCTTTGAAAACCGGGGCGGCGGGCTTTTCCTGGGCGAACACGCCGAGCGGCAGCGCGAGCAGACAAAACGCGGCGCTCGCGAGGAATTGTGATCGGTTCATGACGTGTGCTCCTCATTCGTAGGGTGGGCACTGCCCACCAGTCTTCATGTGAGTGTGGACGTCGATATCGAGATGCGGTGGGCCGTGCCCACCCTACGGCAGCTCGCGGATGCGGATCTGGCGGAACTCCACGGGGGCGCCTTCCGACTCCAGGCACAGGAAGCCCTGACGGGGCTCGCAGCCGCTGCCGCCGGAGACTTCCTCGCCGTTGACCCAGAGACGGATTTCGCCGTTGATGGCGCGCACGTAGTAATGATTCCATTCGTTGAGCCCTTTGCTGAGGTTCTTCGAAGGAAAGCTGCGGTGGCCATCGGGAGAGACCGGGGCGAAGGGTTTCATCTTCGAGGTGCCGACGGGGAAGACATCACCGTGCGTGGTGAACCAGTCGGGCTTTTTCTTCGTCTGCTTCTCGTACTGTTCTGCGTAGCCGTGGTCGAGCACCTGCACTTCGATGCCACCGCGCGGCAGCGTGCCCGGCTTGATACCGTCGAGCGACGCTTCGGAAGCCCAGACGAAGATGCCGGAGTTCCCGCCCGACTTGAGGTGCCGCCACTGGGCGACGAGCTCGAAGTTGGTGAACGACTTGCGTGTTCGGGTCACGCCCACGGGTTGGCCGGTGCAGTGGATGACGCCGTCCTTCCAGCTCCAGGTGTCGGGGTTGCAGTTGACGTTGACGAAGTCTTCCTCATTGAGCGCGGTCCAGCCGGTGCCGGTGCCGTCGATACTCGCCTTGGGGAGGCTCGAGGGCTCGTCGGCGGCGACGAGCACGAGGACGAATGCCAGCGCGGTTCCGCAAGCGCCGAAGGCGCGGAGGAGTGGGGTGCGTTGCATTGTTGCCGCTTTCTTTTGTGGTTGCCGCTTTATTCTGGGATTGCCGTCGTCCTCGGAGGCCGCAGGCTTTGGAGTGCGGCGGCTTGCTGCCGCTTTCGAACCGAGATTGCCGATTGAAAGTAGTAGCAAGCCACCGCACTCCAAGGAGCCCTTTCGGGCTCAGAAGACCGCCCGGATCGGACCAAGGTACTCAGCCGGCAATACCCGATCAACGCTCCGCCGTGCCGGGCGCGAGCGATTGCTCGTACGCCGCAAACCCGCGCCGGACGACCTCGGGGGCCGACTTCAATGCCTTGGCAAACTCCTCGCCACGTTCGCCAGTGCCCGACGGATGGCAAAGCGCCGCGGCCTGGGTTGCGACGGCTTCGTCGAACCGGGCGAGGAACCGAAACAACGACGAGGGCTCGGTCCCTGCGAGCTCGATGGCAAACTGCGCATAGTATCTGGGGCTGAACCATTGGCCGTCGCCGTCGGCATCGACGCGGATCGGGTTCGTGATGCCGAAGACGCGCGGTTGCCAGTCTTTCGAAGTCGGCTGATAGGGCCTGGGGATCGGCCAGTACGGCGCCGTGACTCCTGGTCCAGACGCGACCGCCACCAGGGCGACGTCCTGCGACGGGCGTGGCATCGTCCAATCGAATCGCGCCTTCTGGCCGGCACGACCGTCGTCTTCGATGCGGGCCTCGCGAATCTTGATCCCGTTGGCGAACAGCTCGACGCGATCGGCCCGGGTCCACGAAGGGCCCAGTACGGTGACGCTCACGCGCAGTTCGGAACCGAGAGGCGTGGCGAGACTCCCGGCCTCAAACTGGTCGTTGACTGATAATCGCGCCAGCAGTCCCAGGCTCACGAGTGCGCGGCCGTCTCGAAGGCTGTGACTTACTTCGACGATGTCGATTCGACCGGGCTGGGAATCGTCGCAAGCCACGTACGTCCGCGCCTGGCCGACGATGTAGCGGCTGACGTCGTGGCTGTCGCTTGCACCGACGGCAGTGATGAGATGGCCGTGGTTCCAGAGCGCGAACCAGTCACGCAGGACGCGTGTGGGATCCGACTGCATGGCCCCGGAATTGAAGAGCTCGACCGCGTCGAAACCGGTACCCGGGCGGAGGTCGCCCGTGGCGGAATTGAAGTTCGCAGGGTCGAAGGGCCGAAACGTGCCGTGCAGGTCGCGCGGATGGTTCAGGACGATCACGCGGGACTCGTTACCGTCCCGGATCCCGCGAAGCAGTTTCGGCCAGTCCTCGATCGACGCATCGGGGGCCGATTCCGTGGGCGCAAAAGGGAATGCGTTGAAGTGGCCCTTGCGGGTGGTGACCTCGTCGCCGATGACGGGGGTGAATCGCTCCTGGACGCCAAGACGTGCGGACGCGTCGCGGTAGTCGGTCAGGTGGTTGTGGTCGGTGGCGATGGGGACTTCGATCCCCTCGCCCGCGAGAGTCACAAGGCGCTCTTCGACGGAGGCGTCGCCGTGACCGCTGTGGGTCAGCGTGTGAACGTGGGTGTCGCAGGCGGCGAGCGAGGGTGTCGGCACCTCTCGGGTGATGCTCAAGGGGACGTCGAGGGTCTGACCGCTCGCAATCGTCACGGAGCGCTGGGCCATGCCGTATTCAAAGCCGCGCGTCGCATACACGGTGTAACGGCCGGGGCGGACGCCGATCCGGGCTTGGCCGTTGCTGGTATAGACCACTCCGGCCCGGGCTGCGAGGTGGGGATCGGGCGTCGTAAAGAGGGCTGCGAGCGCCCCGTTCTCGTCGACAACGGTGATCCGGCAGGGGAGCTTCTCTTGACCATCGGTCACGCGGACGTCGAGCGTTGCTTTGTTGACCGCTAGCGCGCGTGGCTCGAAGACGAGCGAACACGGTCCCACGACGATGTCGTCGCGGCCCGAGGGTGGACCGATCGCGAGCTCGTTCTCGCCCTTGCGCAATGCCCCGGAAGGAACCTTCAGCGTGTGGACAAGGTCGGCCTCGTTCGTGACGAGCTTACCGATCGTACGGCCGTTGAGGCGGACGTCCCAGTCAAGCTTCACGTCGCGCTGGCGGATGAATAGGGTGGCCTCGTCGGTGTTGGGCTCGGCCGAAAAGCGGACTTGCCAGGTGCGCCCTTCAGCGCGGTCGTTGGCGAAGTCCGACCATTCGGGATCGCCGGGTGTGCCGAGGTGGTGCCGGGCGGGGTCCAGGACTCGCTGGGCGAGGACAGCGTTGGGCGTAGCGGGCTGAGGGTGGGGCTCGTCGGCATTCGCGGAGTCACCGAATTGAGCCGCGAGAGCGAGCAGGAAAACGACAAGTGAACGTAAAATCAACATGAGTTAATCGCGACTCGACTGAGGAGGGGTCTGGCTGCAACAACTTCGCTTCAGCGACTTGGTCAAGCTCGACTTTTCCAAACCGACGGTGCACGACGACCGTGGAGCACGGCGATCACTTCAACCCGGTCGACGTGGACCCGATAGAAAACGTTGTAAGGGAACCGCCGGACCCCGGCACGTCGGATGTCTCGGTAAATGATCGCACGCGATTCTGGCATCTGCGCGATCTGCTCGAGCACCGCGCGAACGCAGGCCGTGAATTTCGCGCCGAGTTCGTCTTGCTCCTCATACCAGTCGGCTGCGGTATCAAATTCTTCGTGGCGCCCAACAGATTGTGCGCGAATGTGGGAGACCTGGGGTGGCCGGGGCAGAGGAGGCCGGAAGGCCCACGTGCCCCGGAAGCGTCGCGCGGCCCACCGGGGCACGTGGAGCTGCGCTCCCCTTTGCCCCGGCCACCCATCCCGCTCGTTGGGACGCACGAACTGCTGGGCGCCAGGAAATTCTTTGGCGGCCTGACGAGTCAGAACAACCGGGAGGCTCATTTCTTGAATCGTTCCAGGGCCTGGGCCTTCACATCCTCCCAGGAGACGACATCATCCGGGTTCCTGTCCAAATCGTCGAGTCGCTGATCCAGGAGAGCCTTTAAGTCGTCGTCGAGTTCGAGCTCATATCCTTCAGCGCAGAGTCCCCCCCAGATCGCTTCGATGAGGCGGAGGCGAACCTCCGACGGCCAAGATTGGACTTCAGTAAGTACGCTCTTGAGATCCATGCGAGGCTCTCCTGTAAGGAACCAAGCGGCTCTGCGGGAATGCTTCATCCTCCCACCAAGATACCTCGCAAGTCCGCTCAATCCCAGCGAGCATAGCTCGGACACCCATGGTACACCTGCAAGTTTGCAAAAATGCCTGCGTCAAGACGAACCTAACGTTTGCGTCGAGTATCGCGTTCGGGCGTGGAACGTTCTAACCGGCGATAAGTGTCATGACGGTAGGACAAACTGGGACACTACGACCGTTGGTGGCGTGGGCCGGGCTCTTATTCACATTGAACGTACGTGAAAGATGAGCGCGTTACCCTCGTCGTCATGAGGTCGGGATCGCAGGGGACGAATTGTCTCCGCCCACTTGGTCGAACTTGTCGCGTGAGGAGGAACGGGCGTCCAACCAGCGCTTCAGGGACCGTTGGCTCTCTCCAGAGCGCCGCCCGCAGAGGAGTCCTTCCACGCTGATATCTTCGTCGAGATCGGTCCAATGGATCCCCTGGCCATTTCCAATCAGCCGCCAGTGATTCCTTTCCTCAGAGGTGCCGTGCCATAAGCGAGGATACCAAGCGAGCGGTACGGAAAGGGTTCGTCCATCGGCGAGCTCAACGACCAGCGCGTCGTCCGTCATGGCGATGTGGCGAGCGCAAGGTGCTTCGATTTCAGTTGTCGAAGAAATCATGCCAGCTCTCCAAGAGGGTAGCCTGGTTGTCGTGGATGGTTTGTTGAATCCGGTTCAGTTCCCTGCTGGAGAACCCATGGCTGCGTTCCAAACGCACGGGATCGAGCCAAAACTTCGCTTCACACTCATCGTGCTCGACATGAACATGCGGTGGTTCGTCGCGGTCGCCCGAGTAGAAGAAGAATCGGTATGGGCCGTGGCGAAAGATCGTCGGCATTCTTCTGATGTTAACCGAGTGGTCACGAATGGGGAAAGAGGCGGGGTCTCCAACCTTTTGCCCGGGTCGTAGTCGGCGCGCCGAGCTCCCCGGTTCTCACCGTGTTTCTGCAAGGATCGTTGTCATCGACATGGCCACTGGCCCGATGCCCCGTCACTCCTGCACCAACTGAACCAAGCCTCGAGTGAGCTGAAGCCCTCCAAAGAGGATCGCCCCCCAGGCGATGATCACCGTTCCGCCCCCCGCGTTCGACGACGCGAGGTAGGTGAATCCGGTCACGACGATTCCCACGATGCAGCAGATCGCTCCCGAGACCAGATTCCGCCGCGCCACGACCAGGTTTGCCTCTCGCTTGGCCCGGTTCAGATCGCCAACGAGGTTAGCGGCATCCGCGGCGTTTACTCCGTGTGCCGTGAGGCTCTTCTGGACTTGCGCCGGCGAGACGCCCTGGCGGATCTGGTCGGCCGCGTTGTAAACGGCGGCGGCCTTGGCGAGATCCTCGGGAGTCGGCTTGGGCTCGGGTGGAGCGTCCACGTTCTTGCGACAGGCGGGGCACGTTCGCCCGGCCATGGGGAGGACCCGGGTCGAGCAATGGGGGCATTCCACGAGTACGGTCATCGAGTTGTCTCCAGGCCGAACCGATTAAGCCGCGAATTCGTTATTGGCCCTGCGGTTCCTCGGCGGCAACTCGACCGGTTTTTGCGACGAGGGGGGCGAGAATGCTACCGAGGCCGGCGGCGACCAGCGCGAGCAGGCATTGGCCGGTGAGCAGAAAAGGGTCGGTGTAGGCCGGTTCGTGATAGCCATCGCGACAGCTCTCGGAAGTGATCGTGAGCAGGCCTTCCCGGACCTCGTACATCATTCCAATTTGACGCAGTATCATCCCCAGGCTTTTTCGCAGCGGCACACCTTGAATATTGATGCTCACCGGCGACTGTATCGTCTTTTCGGCCTCCTGGAGTCCGATCGGGTCGACGAAGATCGGGATTTCTCGGCCGTCCGGGGCGCGTGTCGCGAATCGAATGTAATCCAAGACATCTTCCAGCGGCGTGTCGTTCGGGAAATCGATGGGAACGTGCTGATCCAGCGCTTTCATGATCCGGAAATTGGTGACGGCGACCGTGCTCGACGTGGAGGGTCGTTCGATCGGCACCCATGAGACGTGCGGCCGAATGGAATCCAGGAACGCATTCGTGGCGTATTGCGGCCAGGAGAGCTCGTCCGAGTGTCCCGAAACCAGCATCAAATAGCCGATTCCGAACACGGCCGCCCCGAGACAGCGCACGCGAGAGCCACCTCGCTGAAACACGACTCCCACGGCCAGAAGGCCAAGCACTCCCCACGCCATCATGATCGTTGCGCCTGCCCACAGGCCCGGCGCCGTTCTCGACCCAATGACGGCGACGAAGGCGTATACCAACAGTCCACACAGCCCGACGAGCAGAGGCCGATACCATCCTTTTTCCAGCACCGGTTTCGCAGGACGCGCCTCGTTCTGCGCTGAACGGGGAGCGACGAAGGACGGGAAGAGGAACCGCGCAAAACATCCCCCGAGGACCGCGAATGACAGGCTTGTGAGGCAATCGACGATGTACCCAAAACTGGCAACATCATATTCTAAGCCAAAGCCGCCAACCTGATAATTGGGATCGCGGGGAAGCTGCGCCCCCAGCATTCCGGCAAGCTGCTCGAGCGATTTTGAACTGCACACCCATTGCCCTGTCGTGACGGATGGGTATGTGACGAGCCAGTTCACCCAGGTCCCAAAGACCCAAATCCGGTAACTCCAGCCGAATAGCGTGAATCCCAGCCACCACGCGCGCTCGTCAGCCCGACCGCAGAACACGCCGACGAGTCCCAACGCAAGTACTCCGCGCGTCGCAAGATACGTGGCGCTGGCCCACCAAGATGAGCCTGAACGCAAGGCGGCGAGAGTGAGCGATGCGATGACCACGACGCTCATGAGACCGGCGATCGAGAATCGGAACGATCGTTTCATAGCGCTCTCCATGGAATCGCGAGCTCGGGCCTTGTTGTTCCAGCGCGACATCGATCGTAACCGACCTCGTGCAATGGGCATATGGTCTCGCCACGCTTCGGGGACGATGGTCCGGATTCATCCAAAGATCAGCTAAACTGTGGCGACCGGGTCGTGATTCGGATAGCCTGTTTGAGCCTCGGAGCGCTGCGCGATTGAGTCGCACGAAACCAGCGGAATTGGTGGGTTTATTCCCCACCCCCCCAACTCCCCCTTCCCAAGGGGGGGAGTTAAGAGGTTCGCCCTTGGGAAGGGGGGGGGCGGTTCCAACCGGTGTGCGGAGCTCAACGGCGAACTACTCGCGCACCGCATGCGGTTTGATTCCGACCCCTGACCCCAGGTGCCTTATGGCTCTCGATGATCTGCTCGAACAGAACCGCAAGTGGGCTGCCGAAAGGGTGGCGGCGGACCCGGAATACTTCACAAGGCACGTGGGAGGACAAGACCCGAGGCTTCTCTGGATCGGCTGCTCCGACTCCCGCGTGCCGGCGGAACATATCCTGAACTGCGGGCCGGGTGAGCTGTTCATCCACCGTAACGTGGCGAACGTCGTCGCCTACAACGATGTGAACATCGCGACGGTCATCCAGTATTCCGTCGAAAAACTCCTCGTCGACGACATCGTCGTTTGCGGCCATTATGGATGCGGCGGTGTCGCGGCTGCGTGCGCGGACGTTGGGCTCGACGGCTACATCGGCGACTGGCTCATGATCACGAGCTGGGCCAAGACATGGGTTGACGAACGCCTGAAGAAAGAAGGGAAGACGCTACCGCACGCTGAGTATCTGCGCGAGGTCGTGGAGGAGAACGTCCGCCTTCAGGTGAAACACGTGTCCCACCTGACGATGGTCCGTAAGAGCTGGGAAAAGCGCCAGGGACTACCGCGCATCCACGGCTGGGTCTATGACATCTCCACAGGGTTGATCAAGCAGGTCATGGAGGTCATCGACGGCAGGCCGCAGGGAGAGCCGTGAACCAGCTGGCTGAGCGCCGACAACGGTCGGCGCTCAGGCGCTTCCGCGTATCATAGCTAAGCACACCATCGCCGGTCTTACTTAAGCCCGACAATCGCTCCTTCCCCATCCACGTCGATCCGTTCGGCGGCGGGACGTTCGGGGAGGCCGGGCATGCGGACGATCTCGCCGGTGAGGGCGACAAGGAAACCAGCGCCGGCGGCGATCTCGATATCGCGCACGGTGAGGGTCCAGCCCTTGGGACGACCGCGGAGCTTGGGGTTGTCGGAGAGTGAGTCCTGGGTTTTGGCCATGCAGATCGGCAGGTTGCCGTAGCCAAGCTTGCGGGCTTTGCGGAGCTTGGCGTCGGCGGTGGGGAGGATGCTCACGCTGTCGGCCCCGTACATGATCCGGGCGATCGTCTCGATCTTGCGCTCGGCCGGCACGTCGAGCGGATAAAGGGTTTGGAAGGGCGTCTCCTTGCCCGAAACGGCCGCGACCACCTTCTCGGCGAGTTCCGTCGCGCCGAGTCCCCCCGCGCCGAACACATTGGCCGTCGCGCTCGGGATCCCGCGGGTCCGGCAGAATTCGTGCACGACCGCCTGTTCGTCGGGAGTGTCCGACGCGAACTGGTTGATCGCGACGAGCGTGGGCTTGCCGAAGTATGTCGCACTATCGAGGTGGGCCGCCAGGTTGTCCAGCCCTCGAACGACCGCACCCGGATCGGCGCGGGTCAGATCCTCGAGGCGGACCCCGCCGTGCATCTTGAGCACGCGGACCGTGGCCACGATCACGATCGCCGCAGGATTCAGGCCGGCGGAGCGGCACTTCAGGTCGAAGAACTTTTCGCCGCCAAGGTCGAACGCGAACCCCGCCTCGGTGACGGTGTAATCGGCATGCGCCATCGCCATGCGCGTGGCGAGGACCGAGTTGCAGCCGTGGGCAATGTTCGCGAACGGACCGCCATGCACGAACGCGGGCGTACCTTCGCGCGACTGCACGAGGTTGGGCAGGAGGGCCTCATTGAGGATCGCGGCGAGCGACCCAGTCACTCCCATCTCGCCGGCCAGGACGGGCTTACCGTCGCCGTCGTAGCCGATGAGGATGCGTTCCAACCGCGCCCGGAGGTCGGCCGACGAGTCGGCGAGGCAGAGGATCGCCATGACCTCACTGGCGGCGGTGATGTCGAAGCCCGACTCACGCGGCACGCCCTGGCCGGGTCCGCCCAACCCGATGACGACGCGCCTGAGAGCGCGGTCGTTCATGTCGAGGGCACGCTTCCACAACACATGTCGCGGGTCGAGTCGCGTGTCTTCGAAGTGGAGGCGATTGTCGATCGCCGCGGCGAGCAGGTTGTGCGCGGCGGTGATCGCATGGAAGTCGCCGGTGAACTGGAGGTTGATCGCGTTTGACGGTTCCAGCCGGCTCGCACCGCCGCCCGTCGCACCCCCTTTGCGGCCGAAGACGGGGCCCATCGACGGCTGTCTCAGAGCGAGTGCCGCGCGCTTGCCGATCGCGCGCAGACCCTGCGCCAGGCCGATCGAGACCGTCGTTTTCCCCTCGCCCGCGGGTGTGGGGGTGATGGCGGAGACCAGGATCAGCTTTCCCGGCGGACGTTTCGATTCGTGAAGGGCCTCCAGGCGTACCTTCGCCTTGTCGCGCCCGTAGGGCTCCAGGTGATCGGGTGCGATATCCAGGTCAGCGGCAAGGTCGGCAATCGGCTTCATGGGGGCGGGTTCGGCGGTGCTCATTGCGTTCGCTTTCTAGGAACTTTCTTCGGGATCGAAATAGCGGTCGAAATGGATCCAGAGCACCCGGGAATACTGCCAGATCCACGGGATCAAGGGAACACAAATCCCGGTGGCCAGCAGCACGAGTTGAAACAACGTCCAACGCGGTAACAGCAGCCACTCGATCAGCGTCAGCAACGCAATCAGCGGAATTGCCAACCCGTAGCTGAAATACATGGCGCCCGTAAAGTAGCCCGGCTCGCCGCGACCGAACTGGAGGTCGCAGACGGGACAGCGCTCATCCATCGACCACATCGACCGAAAGATCGGACCCTCCCCGCAACGGGGACAGCGCCGGTGTAACATCGTCGCGAACTGAAACCGGTGATCCTGAGAAATTGCACCGCCTCCTTTTGCTGAGCGATCCCGTCATCCGACCCAGGAAAAGAAAAGAGAACTATCCGCAGATGTCGCAGATGAACGCAGATAAATCTTTCTGAGCTGAATTTATCGCCTCGAAACTTGTTCCACTAAGATCGTTTTTAAATTCCTAATCTGCGTTCATCTGCGACATCTGCGGATAGACTCTTTCTTCATCTTGGCGTTCCCATTCTTAGTTTTTCAAGTATTTCGCCAGCCACTCATGCATCTCGCGCCACCAGACGGTTCGGTTGGCCGGCTTGAGGATCCAGTGGCCTTCATCGGGGAAGAAGAGGTATCGGCTCGGGACTCCTCGGCGCTGGAGAGCGGTGAACATGCCGAGCCCTTGTGCGTCGGGGACGCGGAAGTCGAGTGCGCCATGGATGACAAGCGTGGGCGTCTTGAAGTTCGCCGCGAAGGCGCTAGGGGAGTGCGCGCGATAGTGTTCGGGTTGCTCCCAGGGCGTGCCGCCGAACTCCCATTCGGGGAACCAGAGCTCTTCGGTCGTGCCGTACTTGCTCGTCAGGTCGAACACGCCGGCGTGGCTGATCAGGCACTTGAAGCGGTCGGTGTGGCCGGCGATCCAGTTGACCATGAAGCCGCCGTACGACCCGCCGGCCGCGGCCACTCGGGATTTATCCAGAAAGTCGTAAGTTTCGAGCGCATGGTCGAGACCCTTCATCAGGTCGTCGTAAACACGCCCGGTCCAGTCCTGGCTGATCTGGTCCGTGAACTTCTGGCCGAACCCCGTCGACCCTCGGGGGTTGATCGCGACCACGGCATAACCCGGAGCCGCGAACATCTGATAATTCCAGCGCCCGTGCCATTCATCGTGCCACGCGCCTTGCGGGCCGCCGTGGATCAGAAAAAGGACGGGATATTTTTTCTTGGCGTCGAACCCGGGGGGACGAAGCAGCCAGCCTTGCACCTTGTCGCCGTCAGCGCCGGCGAACGTGAAACTCTCAGCGCGGGGCAGATCGAGCTCGGCCAATAGCAGGGCATTGTGGTGCGTGAGGGCGACGGGCTCCATCCCCGGTTCGTCAGCCCGGTAGATCTCGTTTGGGTGCGCCGTGTCGCCGTGGAGGTAAATGATCGACGCACTGTCGGGGACACCCTGGGCCGCAGTGTTCACACCGCCTTTGACCAGGGGAGCGGACGCAGGCTGGGGACGGTGCGCGAACTTGACGTCGAGGTTTCGTAGCGAGAACGGCACGATGGAGATTGTGCCCCCGTCGTCGATCGAGCCGATCACAGGAGCCTGGGAGCTTTTCCCCTGCCACCACGAGTAGGACTGCACCGGACGGTCGAGCGAGGCGCTGAGCGGGACCGTCGCCGTCTTTCCGTTCACCTCGCCGCGCACCTTGAGAACCCAGAGATCGGATTCAAACCCGGCCCGAGCCTGGCTCAGCCACGCGAACACGGCGCCGTGGGGCGAGTAAGATGGCTGTCCGTCCGCGCCGAGATTCTCGGCGGTCAGGTTCCTGGCCTCTCCGCCGTCCACGGACATCGACCAGATGTCGGTGTTCGTGGACCACGCCTCGTCCTTGAGGGGCTCAGCGGTGAAGGCGATCTCCTTGCTGTCGGGTGAGAACGTATAGTCGTTCGAGCCGCCGAACGGGGCAGGGGGGGTGTTGACTTCGAGCTTGGGGGTCAGGTCCTTCGAGACGCCGGTTTTGGCGTCGCAGACGAACAGGTGGCTACGCTTGCCCTCGTCCCAACGGTCCCAATGGCGGATCATCAAGTGGTCGAAGATGCGGGCCTTGCTCTTGGCGTCGGCCTTCTCTTTGTCCTTCGCGGCGGTTTCATCGGGAGTCTTGCCGGGGTAGACCTCGGCGGCGAACGCGATCTTGCTGCCGTCCGGGGACCAGATCGGCCCAGCGACGTCGATCGGCAGCTTGGTGAGCTGTCGGGCCTCGCCGCCATCGATCGGCAGGAGCCACACCTGCGTCGTGCCACCTCGGCTCGAGGCGAAGGCGATCGTCTTGCCGTCGGGACTCCAGCGCGGGTGGTTATCGGCCCCCGCCGATGTGGTCAAACGCTTCGGGTCGCCGCCGGCAACGGGGACCAGCCAGAGGTCGCTGTTCGACTTTCCGCTCTCCTTGTCCAGCTCCGAGACGACGTAAACGACCCACTTGCCATTGGGTGAGACCTGGGGGTCGGAGACGGCCTTGACGGCCAGGAGATCGTCGATCGTCATCGGCCGGCCGGCGGCGAGCGTGTTCATGGTGAGTGCCAGTAGAAAGAACGGACCGAGGAGCAGTCGCATGAGAAGCCTTTCCCTGTATCAAACCCCGGGCATTGCCCGCTTCAGCGGTTTCAACAACAAGAGCAGCACGATGGCCATGAACAAGGCCGAACCCGAACAGAGGAGCCAGAACGAGGAGTGATACCATAACGTCCAGAGGATACCGATCTGGGTGAGCTTATTGCCGATGGCGGTTGCCACGAACCAACCCCCCATCATCAGCCCTCGCATCCGTGCGGGGGCGACCTTGGAGACCAGCGAAAGACCCATCGGACTAAGCATCAATTCGCCGAGCGAGATCACGGCGTACGCGGAAATCAGCCAGAACGGCGACACCTTGTGCTCTTCGACGAGGTAGCCGCCCTTCTTGTCGAGCAGGAAATTCCCCTGGGCGTCCGTCAGGAACGTCTGATCGCCGCCGAGCTTGGCCCCGGCGTAGAGGATGAGGAACGCAAGGCACGTCAGAAACATCCCGATCGCGATCTTCGTCGGCGTCGACGGCTCGAGTCCGCGCTTGTCGAGCCAGCCCCAGAATTTCACCAGCGGAATTGAAAGTGTGATGATCCAAAACGCATTGATCGCGTTCGACACCACTCCGGAGACTTTCCAGTCCGTATTCTCGTCCGCCCAGTAGGTCATCGTGCTACCGTTCTGGTGGAAGACCATCCAGAACACGATCACGATGCCGTAAATGACCAGGAGCGCGGTGATGCGCAAGCGTTCTGGCACCTTGTCGATCTCGGCGACCGTGGGGGGAGGAGGGAGATCCTCTGTAACGGCCAGCGCGTCGTCGTCCATCGGCTGGTGTTTGCCGTGCGTATCGACGATCGCAAGCTTGTTGTAGAAGAACGTGCAGATCAGGGTCCCGATGGTCATCCCCACCGCAGCGGCCCAGAAGGAATACAGGAAACCGTTGCGCAGGGCCAATGCATCGGCGCTCGAGAGCGTCTTGCCCCCCTTGGCGGCGTTCACGACGTCGTTCCCTGCGACCGTCTGCAAGATCGTCTCAGCGCAGAGCGGCGCCAGGAAGGCACCGATGTTGATGCCCATATAAAAGATATTGTAGGCCGAATCCTTGAGCCGGCTCCCAGGGGGATAGAGGTTGCCGACCATTGTGGAGATGTTGGGCTTGAAGAAGCCGTTACCGGCGAAGATGACGCCGAGGGCGATGTAGTAGGTGGCAAGGGAGCCAAAGCCGAGCATGAGGTAGCCGACGATGAACAAGGCGCCGCCGATCAGGACGGCACGGCGGTAGCCGAGGAAGCGGTCGGCCAGCCAACCGCCGATCAGGGGGGTCAGATAGACGAACATCAGGTAATTCGACCAGAGCGTGGTGGCCTGGGTCTTGGTCCAGCCGAACCCCCCGCGCTGGAGGTAGAGGGTCATGATGGAGGCGGCGGTATAGAAGCCGAACCGCTCCCACATCTCGGTCGCGAAGAGGATATAGAGTCCCCCAGGATGCCGCTCCTTGGCCGGCCCCACGGGTCCCTCGAAATCGGCTGTCGTCATGCGCGGCTCCGTCGTGATCGCAGGCGAAGGCGAGCGCGCCACGCGCCGCCGAGGCCACAGGATAACGCAAGAGCCGGCCGTTCCCAAGCCCTCAGCGCGACTTGACGGGCTCGGGGTTTGCCGAGCCATTCTTTCCCAGCCAGCGCAGGAGGTAGGGCATACACGCGACCGGACCGGGGTCGGCGAAGAGCAGGGGGGCGCGGATGAGCTCAGCGTGGTTGGCGTGGATCGTCACGTGATCGGTCACGCCTTCGAGCTTCGTGTTCGCGACCGAGACGCAGCCGTCGCCGGTTCCCGTCGTCAGCTCATCGAGCCTCGTGCTGAGGTCGGACGTCGCGGCGCGTGCCAGGCCGCCGAGCAAGCCGCGATTGCTGCGGAGCAGGTTGGCCTGATCCTCGATCTGCTGGCGCAGAGCCGGGGTCAGCACGCCGATGTCCCCCGCGAGGATGTGATAGGAGACGCCCTGGGCCCGAGGCCGACGGTTGAGCGCCTTGAGGAGTGCGCTCCCGGGGGTCATGTCTTCGGCCGCCACGCCGACGCCGTCAGACAGTTGCGCCAGGCCTTCCGCCGCCTTCTTGCCGTTGACGGCCTGCATCCCGTTCAGGAGCTGGAGGATCGTTTGCGCCCGGGCCAGGTTTGAGCCCTGATTCACAGGGGCGATCATGATGAACTGGGCAACGTCGTGACCGAATTGCTGGGGGTCTTCCACGTACAAGCGCGCGACGAGCGCCCCCATCGAGTGCGCGACGATGTTCCACGGGCGCGTGTCGCCGGAGTCTTTATGAAAGGCTTTCCAGTCGCGCGCGAAGGCGGTTCCCGACTCCTCGATCGAGCGGTTGAATGGGTAGTCGTAAACGACGATCCCGAACCCCGCCTCCTCCAGCCAGGGGACCATGTGGACGAACCCCGCGCCCGAGGAGTTGACGCCGTGGACCAGGCAGATGGTCGGGCGATCGGGATCATTCGGCCGGTAGGATTTCAAGGCGTGCATGCCGTACCGCGACTTTTGCTGAGATGCCGTTTCCACATGGAGGGCAAGCTTCTGAAGACGAACTTTCCAGGCGTCGCGCCGAGCCGGATCATCGAGTCTCGGAGGGAGCGACACGACCAGCGCCCTCGGCTCGATCGCGACCGCCGCGTCCGGTCCCAGGCTCTCAGCAAGCATCTTCATCGAGAGCGTTCCCGCCAGGCCATCGAGCGGCAGCGAGAGCGCGGCGGAGGGCCTCGGAACGGTGACCTCCGTTGCCCGTGCAAGGCGGGCGACGACGTCGGCGACGTCCACCTCGCCGGACGCGGAGCGAGGGATGCGGACGGAGCCGGGAAGGGGTTCTGAAGCCGTGGTTAGTTGGAAACCGGCCAGCAAGAAAACGAGGAACAACGGACTGAAGGGTCTCATCGCGTTTTCGCCTCCTGGTCGATCATAGAGAAAGTCCGCGGGATTTTCACGACGGAACGGGTTCGTCTAAGCCATCCTCGATCGCTTGTCCCCCTTTTCAGCGAATATGCCGGGGGATATCCTAGGTTTTAGGACCGATGTGGAATGGGCTTCCAACGCCCTTGAACGGGAGGCCGCGTGGTCGATGGATGACGCGAAGAGCTGCTTTATTCTATTCGCAAAACAAGACTCGAATGCGGCTGCGCGCATCGAGCAGCACTTGCGTGAAGCCGGCATCCACGTCTCGCTGGCGGAATGGGGCGACGATTCGGGGCGAACGGTCAACGGACTTCTGGAAGAGGCGATTGCGGACACCAACCTGGTGTTGATCTTGCTATCGCCGAGTGCGGTCGCCTCAGATTTTCAGATTCAGGAGATCACGGCGTCTCTCAGTAGGGAAATCCATGCGCGAGGGACAAATATCGTCCCGATCCTGCTCGAAGACTGCACGATTCCCGCGTGGTTGGCGAATCGGCATCCCTTGGACATGAGCGTCAACTTCGACGACGGGCTCGAACGATTGACCAGTCAGTTAAAGTTGATGCCAAGCCTCGAACTCACCAATCTCACGCCTCAGGGATTCGAGGAGCTAATTTCCGACCTCTTGACGCAGATCAAATTCGAGCCGGTGCCTCTTCCAAAAGGCCGGGACGTCGACGTCGACCACATTGCGATCTTCCGGTCGTCCGATCCGTTCGGTCGTCCGACTGAGGAGCGCTGGATTATTGAGACGAAGTACTCGAAAGCGAGTCGCATCGATCCGATGACGATCCGAGAAGTTGCCGGCAAACTGATGGCTGCACCGGGATACGATAAGGCGCTGCTGGTGACGAACGGGATCGTGACGTCGGTCACGAGAGAGTATCTGGAGAAGGTCAATAACGTAAATCGGCTGCCAATCCGCCTCATCGACGGTCCCGAGCTCAATCGGCTGCTGGCAAGGCACCCCGAGGTCGTCGAGCGGCACATCAAGGTCGGTCTCGCCTCATGAGCGCCGCTGGAGGGCTCATCAAACGCCTTCTCTCCTGCCCCGCCGGAACCGCGGGTTGGAAGGAATTCGAGGAGGTCTGTACCGAGATATTCATTTACTTGTTTGTGCCGCCATTAACCCTGCCCGCGCGACAAGCCAGATCATATTCCGGGATCGACCGGCGCGACGCGGTGTTTCCGAACCGAAACTTCGACTCGTCCAACAATTGGGGACGCCTCTACATCGAGTTGCGGGCTCGGATGATCTTGGTGGAATTCAAGAACTACGATAGTGCGGATATCGGTAAGGACGAGATCAACCAGACGCGAAACTACCTGACGCCTCCCCTGGGAAAGCTTGCCTTCGTGTGCGGCACCAAGCCGCCCAACGAAGCGGCGCACGTGAAGCGTAATTCGATTTATGGTGAAGACGGAAAGGTGATTCTGTTCCTTACCGTCGACGACCTCAGCGAGATGGTGATCATGAAGGAGCGTGGGGAAGATCCTTCAAATTTCATCATGGATCCGTTGGAAAAGTTTTACTTGCAGTACGAGTGAGCAGAAGGTTCACGCGAGGCGTTGCTCGACATGGCCACGACAACGTTGGCGTAGGAGTGGCCTCATGAGTGTTCCGTCGCCAGAGCAGCGAATTCGCCGCCTGATCGGCATTGTAGGTGGCGGCGGGAGTCCCCACGCTCTTCTGGACATCCTGCGCAGGCTCCCGCAAGATTTCCCAGTGCCGATCGTGTTCAGCCTGTCTCACGAACCCGGTTTCCTCGAATCCTTGGCTGTGTGGCTCGAACAACGAAGCTCCTTCGAGGTCTTGGTTGCTGAAGAAGATGGAATCTTGCCTGCGCCGGGCAACGTGTACGTATTGGCGAGTGAGCCGTACGCGGAGCTCGAACAAGGTCGTCTTCGATTTCGCCCGGGTGGTCGAGATTACCAGGCGAAGAACGTACTCTTTCGATCGATGGCGCGGGAGCTGGGGCCTGGGGCGATCGCCGTGATTCTGTCGGGAATGGACTCGGATGGTGCTGAAGGGATGAAGGCGGTCCGAAACGCGGGCGGCTTCACGATCGCCCAAGATGAAGCGACTTCGGCGATCTACGTGATCGCACGGTTCGCGGTTGAGCTCGATGCCGTATGCGAACTGCTCCCGATCCAGGAGATCGGCCCCAGGCTCTTGTCGCTCGTCACCGAGTCGAATGTGTGATCCGCATGGATGGCGTTCGAAGTCCATTCCTCACAACGAATTCCTTGGGCATTGCAGCGACATGTTTTGACGCAGGAGTATTCTCGTGAATGTGCCGTCGCCCGATGAGCGAACCTGCCGCCTGATTGGCATTGTAGCCGCGACAGGCGGCCCTCAGGCCCTCGCGGAAATCCTCGGCGTGCTCCCGCGAGATTTCCCTGTGCCGATCGTAATCAGCCTGACTCTCGTTCCCAGCTTCGTTGAAGAGTTGGCTGCGCGGCTCAATCAACATGCCCGCCTCGAGGTCGTGGCCGTCAAAGACGAGACGGTTCCTGCACCGGGCAAGATCTACGTCTCGGCGGGTGACCCCTACGTCGAGCTCGTACAAGGGCGTCTTCGATTTCGCCCGAGTGGTCGAGATGACCAGGCGAAGAACGTACTCTTTCGATCGATGGCGCAGGAGCTGGGGCCTGGAGCGGTCGCTGTGATTCTGTCGGGGATGGGCTCGGATGGCGCTGAAGGAATGAAAGTCGTCCGAGACGCGGGCGGCTTCACGATCGCCCAAGATAAAGCGACGTCAGTGATCTACGGGATCGCTGGGTTCGCGGTTGAGCTCGATGCCGTATGCGAATCGCTCCCGATCCAGGAAATCGGCCCGAGGCTTTTGTCGCTGGTCGCCGAGTGATTCGAGCGCCACACGAGTGAACGCGTTCCTTTCCCGACCCCATACAGTTGAAATCGGCGCAATCGATTGCCCCGGATTTGCTCAAACCCAGGGCAACAGGTCGAAATCCACCACCGTCTCCGCACCGGGTTGGCTCACATCACTCCCGCGGTCCCAGCAAGTACTTCTTCAAAAACAGGACCTCCGCGGCCTGCAGATAATCCTGGTTCTTCTTCTTCGCGAACCCGTGTCCTTCGTCCTTCCCGAGGATATACCACACCGGCCCCCCGTTCTTGCGCACCGCGGCCAGGATCTGCTGCGACTCGGTCAACGGTACGCGCGGGTCGTTCTTGCCTTGCACGATCAAGAGCGGCACCTTGATCTTCGAGGCGTTGGTCAGGGGCGAGATCTTCTCGAGGTGTTCCTTCATTGCGGGCTCACGCTCGTCGCCATATTCCGCCCGGCGCAGGTCTCGGCGGTATTCCGGGGTGTTCTTCAGGAACGTCACAAAGTTCGAGATCCCCACGATATCGATCCCTGCCTTCAGCCGATCGCTGTAGTGGGTCAGCGTTGCAAGCGACATGTAGCCGCCGTACGAGCCGCCGATCACGGCCACGCGCTTCGCATCCAGGTCGGATTGCTGCGCGACCCAGTTGAGCAACGCACCGATATCCTTGACCGAGTCCTCCCGGCGCATGCCATTGTCGAGCTTCAAATACGATTTCCCATAACCGGCCGAGCCGCGTACGTTGGGCAGGATCAGGGTGATTCCGAGCTCGTCGATCAAGAAGTTCAACCGGGCGAGAAAACCGGGACGGAACTGACTCTCCGGCCCGCCGTGGATCTGGATCAAGACAGGCCGGGGGCCCGGAAACTTCGCGGGGCTCGGGCGATAGACGAAGGCGGGGATCTCGCGGTCGTCGAAGCTCCGGAACTTGACGAGGGAGGGCTCGGCGAACGTTTCCGTGTTCAGTCCGCCGGTTTCGCTTTTCGTCCAGCGGTCGAGCTTGCTCGAGCCAACATCGTAGGAATAGACGTCCGCCGTCGCGCGGGCCGAGGCGAGCGTGAAGCCGAACTCCTGGCTCCCGCGCCGGAAGGCGAGGTCGGTGACTTGCCCCGCAGGCAGTTGCGGTCCGGGGCGTTCTTCGCCCTTGGTCAAATCATAGATGTGGATCTTCGACAGACCCCCTTCGTTCGTCACGTAAACCACCAATCGCCCATCCTCCGAAAGGTCGTAGCCCTCGACGTCCCAGGGAATGGTTGCCGACAGCCGTTTGCTCGACTTCGTGGCGAGATCGTAGCGGACCAGTTGGCGAAACTCCGTGCCATGGTCGGTCGTCCAGAACAAGGCGCGGCCGTCCTTCGACCATCGGATGTTGTGGTAGCCGGCCGTCGCGTCGCCCTTCGCCGCGCGGGGCGTGAGGGTCTCAGTGCGACCGTCCGCTACGTCGACGAGATGCACGTAGGTCTCCTCGATCGAGACGTACTCAAGCGCGGCGAGTCGGCGGTCGTTGGGCGACCAGTCGGCGATGGACCACGAGCCGACGACCTCCTTGAGCCGGTGAGCGGACTTGAAATCGGACGCGCTGGCGACGTAGAGGTCGAGATCCTTCCCGTTCCGGCCGTTGCTGCTCCAGGCGAGCTTCGTACCGTCGTTCGACCAGCCGCCGAGGATGTTGCGAGAGGTCCCGTCAGTCACGCGCTGAAGCGCCCCGGTGCGCGTATCGGCGAAGAGGATCTGATAATTCTCGGCTCCGCCTTGATCCGTGGTGAATGCGAACTGATCGTGACCCGGGCGGGCGGCGGCGGCGAGGACGCGTTCGCGCTGAAAGGTCACCTGCGTCCGCGCTCCGCCCGGGAAGGCGACGTGATGGACCTGGTTCGTGTCGGCGAAACGCGTTTCGATCAATGCTTCGCGACGATCGCCGAACCAGCCCTGAAACGTCGCCGACCGCGTGTTCTGGTACCGATTGAGCGCCTCGTCCAGATCGCTGGGGATCGCGGGCACGCCTTCGGCCGTGATCGAGTCGGGTACACCCTGGCCCTCAGCGCGGAGGGTCAACAGCAACAAAAGACCGCATGCGAAGAGTTGAGAACGCATGAAGGATTCGCTCCTTTCGGGATTCCTTCTGTTGGTCGGGCAAGTCGCAACGCCTCCCGGGCCGCGTTATGATAGCAAAAGTAGAGTGTGAACGAGTCGGCGAGAGGGACCAAGTGGGCGCCGCGGGCTGCTGCAAAGGAAACGGACCTGGTCCCACGGCTTGACCCGCCTCGGTCGATATGTGGCAATTGTCAGACGGGGCGGCGAGCTCTCTCTTGAGCCAGCGCTGTCCGTCCCTGTTGCACGGGCCGATTGGTGGTCGCGTCGCAGCGAAATGAGGTGCTCCTTGCGCTGGTTTCCGCGCATTTCCAACATTCGCCGATCGCTGGCCGATGAGCCGGCGAACCTCGCGAGCCCAGAGTTCAAGGCGAATCCGTTTCCGTTCTACGCGCGGCTGCGAGACGAAGCGCCGGTCCACCGCATGACGCTGGCGACCAAGGAATCGGCCTGGCTTGTGACCCGGTACGACGACGTGGCGATGGTCCTGAAGGACGAGCGGTTCGCGAAGGACATCGCCAATGCAATGACGCCCGAACAGCTCAGACGGCTGCCGTGGTTTCGCAAGCTGTTCCCCTCGCTGCGGCGCAACCTCGTCAATCTGGATCCGCCGGACCATACTCGGCTGCGGGCGCTCGCGCAGAAGGTGTTCACACCGCGCTTGATGGAACAAAGACGCGTGCGTGTCGAGCGACTCACGGAAGAGCTCCTCGATCGTGTCGAGCGCCGAGGGACGATGGACCTGGTTCGCGACTACGCGCTCCCGCTGCCCACGACGATCATCGCGGAAATCCTGGGCGTGCCGGTAGAGGATCGGAATCGGTTCCACCGTTGGTCCAACGCCGTGCTTTCCGCCGGCGCGTCGCCG
The DNA here is from genome assembly GCA_027451445.1 of Singulisphaera sp. GTDB lineage: Bacteria > Planctomycetota > Planctomycetia > Isosphaerales > Isosphaeraceae > DAIDJG01. Next base: position 9,461 of record DAIDJG010000358.1, on the reverse strand, counting down.
GGCCGGTTGTGGAAAGGAATTCCCAACGCCTGGGCCCTCACGCGTTATATCCGGACGTCGCTCGAGACTCGTCGCGCCCAGCCGAGGGACGATCTCATCAGCGCGTTCATCCAGGTCGAAGAGGGGGGGGCCGTCCTGAGCGAATCCGAGCTCGTGGCGATGGTCCTCCTGCTTCTCGTGGCCGGGCATGAGACGACCGTAAACCTGATCGGCAACGGGATGCTGGCGCTCCTGGAACATCCGGAGCAGTTCGAGAAGCTCCGAAACGATCCCTCCCTGATCAAGCCCGCAGTTGAGGAGTTCCTCCGCTACACGAGTCCGGTCGAGATTGCCCCCGAACGATTCGCGCGTGAGGACGTCTCGGTCGCCGGCGTGACCATCCCGCGCGGGGGACTCGTCTTCGCGGTCATTGCCTCCGCGAATCGAGACGCCAGACAATTCTCAGAGCCCGATACACTCGACATCACGCGTGATCCGAACAGGCACCTCTCGTTCGGCCTTGGACCGCACTTCTGCCTGGGTGCGCCGCTCGCCCGTTTGGAAGCGCAGATCGCCATCGTCACGCTGTTGAGACGGCTCCCCAACCTGCGTTTGAAGTTGCGACCCGATCGGCTGCCGTGGCGACGAGGGCTGCTGTTGCGCGGCATCGAGTCACTACCCGTCTCGTTTGGAGCACGGGTCAAGGGGCACGAACCCATTAACACGGCCGCTTGCTGAATCTCAGGGTCTACAACGCATTGAGCGGTGTTAGGTTCAAAACCCGTCCGCACCGCCGTGCTGAAACAGCAACTTCAAGCTGTAGCAAACGACGATCGCGGCGGCCACGCAGCCGAAAGACAGCACGGCCCGGCCCAGGCCAGGGCGTTTCCTTTCGACGACCTCGCCAATCGCGATGACCCCGCCGATCAGTCCAAATTTGAAAAACGTCATCCCTGCCATGTTCCAGCGCTGGAAGAACCATTGCGCGACTGGGTTCGACTCATAAAAGTGAGCCCCCTGGCGCAGCAGGATGTAGGTCAAGAACAGATCCGCGAGACTCAAGAGAATGAGGCACGTGCTCTCGCGCTCGAGCAGGCTCGTGTCGCGAGCCACCGCGTCGAACCAAACGCGCCATTGGCCGCGCGGGCGTCGCTTTTTGCCAGGGTGAAACGCGCGCGCCGGCGCGGCGGACGATCCCGCGGACCGGTCTTTCCCCAACGTCGGGACGAATAACGACGTCTCACCCTGATCTTTGGTTTCCGCATCGTCCAGAGCGACCGCGTATTCGTCCTTGGGGGCTGATTCGGCCTTGGCAGCCGGGATCCACTGAATCGTTCCGCACACCCGGCAGCGCATCTTCTTCCCGGCCGTTTCCTCAGAGCTGGAATACGACTTGCCACATCCCGAACATCGAAATCGGATGTTCATGAAAATTATGCGCAAAAACGCAGGCCGGTTGCCCGGGAACTTGCTGCTCCTCACCACGATTTTGGGAGCGGTCAAGCATCTGGCGAGCGAAGAGGGAACCGCATGGCCCGCCTTCAGTAGCCCTGTCCGAGACAAACGACGGGCACCAATTGTTGGCCGCCTCGACTATCTTACCAGGAAGCGGCGCGTTTCGCTTCGAATCACCGCGAGCCTTTGCAACGAATTCACTTGGCCTGCGGCGTGCTGGAGGAATGCAGCTCACCGGCAGCGCGAACGCCGCTTCCCTTGCGCTTGGTCAGCGAGTCGCCCATGTCCGAGCGTGCTTTTTCGGCATATCCGAGCAACCGTTCGACGATTTCGGGGTGGCGAGCGGCGACGTCCGTCGTTTCACCGAGATCGTCATCGAGGTTATACAGTGATTGTCCGACCATTGTTGCCTTGTACTTGCCCGGCGCACCGTCGTGGCCTCGATCCTGAATCAGCCGTGCGGTGTGGGGAAGGATCAACTTCCATGGTCCACTGCGCACGGCTTGCAGCTCACCGAGGTTGTAATAGAAGTAATAGGCTTCATGAGGGTTCTTCGCTCCCGGTTGGTTCGCAAGCAAGGGCCAGATGTCCAGGCCGTCGATCGGGTGCTTGGGCAGCTCCGCGCCGATGAGGTGGGCCACGGTGGGGAGGAGGTCGATCGTCATCGCCGGCTCGTTTTGAACCGCACCGGCGGGGATCTTGCCGGGCCAGCGAGCCAGGAACGGCTCGCGAACGCCACCTTCGAACGTCGTCCCCTTCCCCTCGCGGAGCGGGCCGGCCGAGCCGGCGTGGTTGCCGTAGCTCAACCACGGGCCATTGTCGCTCGTGAACATGACGAGGGTGTTCTCCGTCAGGCCGTGCTTGTCGAGCGCATCGAGGATTGCTCCGACCGAGGCGTCGATCTCCTGGATCACGTCGCCGTAGAGGCCGGCATCGGAGGAGCCTCGAAAGCGCTCGCTCGCGCCGAGGGGAACGTGCGGCATGGAGTGGGCGAGATAGAAGAAGAAGGGGCGGTTCTTGTTCGTCTCGATGAAGTGCAGAGCGCGCTCGGAGTACTGCGCGGTGAGGTGGTTCTGGTCCTCGGCGGTGACGTCTGCGTTCACGATCCGCTCGTTCTCGAACAGCGGCAGCGGGGGATATGATCCTGGCTTTGCTTCAGGATGGCGCGGCCACATATCGTTGGAGTAGGGGAGTCCGAAGTACTCGTCAAAGCCGTGCCTCGTGGGCAAGAAGGGAGGATGATGCCCGAGGTGCCACTTGCCGGCCATGCCCGTCGCGTAGCCCTTCTGTTTGACCAACTCGGCCAGCGTCATCTCTCCCGAGGCGATTCCGTGTTTCGCGTTCGGTCCAAGCGCTCCGTGGATGCCGAGCCGATTGGGGTAACAGCCCGTCAACAGACCTGTGCGCGAGGCCGAGCAGACTGGCTGGGCGGAGTAAAAACTCGTGAACCGGATCCCCTCGCGAGCCAGGCGGTCGAGGTTCGGCGTGGTATAGCCCTTCGCGCCGTAACACCCGAGATCGCCATAGCCGAGGTCGTCGGCGAAAATCAGGACGATGTTCGGCGTCTCCGCGGCCGAGAGTCGCGAGGTGCAACAGACCGTCCCAACGATCACGAGCACAAGCAGCAGACGGCGCAGCGCATTCAACGTAGTAGCCTCAACGGAGAGGAAATGTGGGGTTAGCCAGCCACGACTGCACGTCGAAATCGTCCGGTCCCTGGGCTTTCCCCTGGCATGCCAGGTCCAGGAACCAGTGCGGATGAGCGTTCTTGGGGTCGGCGTCGGAGTACTCCCGAGCCAGAAGCCGCCAGTGTTGGTCGCGGAGACGATCGACCGGGAAGTAGGTGTCCCCCCGAAATTCGCCTTCGACGACCGTCAGGAGCAAACGGTTCCAACGGGGAACCGTCGCCGCAAACACAGCGCCGCCACCAATGACCATCACTTCGTCGCCACCCCGTTGCGTGAGGAACGACTGGGCGAGCTTCAATGCTTCCTCGATCGAATGAGCCACTGTGATCCCGTCCGACCGGAATGAGGCGTCACGCGTCAACACGATATTGAGCCGGTCGGGCAGGGGGGAGCGCAGCGATTCGAAAGTGCGCCGGCCCATGATGATCGGCTTACCCAACGTGTGCTTGCGAAATCGTCTCAGATCGCGAGGGAGGTGCCAGGGCATCTTGAGGCCATCGCCGATCAGGCCCGAGCGATCCATCGCGACAATCGCCGTAATCGTCATGGCTGACCTCTCACACCGCCACCTCGCCGGAGAGTCGGGGGTGATGCTGATAGCCGACCAGCCGGAACTGCTCGGGTGAAAGGCCGTCGAGGCTCGTGACGCTGTCGTCGATCACCAGCTTCGGCAGCGGGAACGGCTCGCGGCGATAGATCTGCTCGGCAACCTGCTCCAGGTGGTTCTCATAGATATGCGCATCGCCAAACGTATGGATAAACTCGTGGACCTCGAGGCCCGTCACCCTGGCGACGAGGTGAGTGAGCAGCGCGTAGCTGGCGATGTTCCAGGGGACGCCGAGGAACATGTCGGCCGAGCGCTGATAGAGCTGGCAGGAGAGTCGCCCTTGGTTCATGGAGAACTGGCAAAACGTGTGGCAGCCCGACGGACCGCGGATCTTCGAGAGATCGGCCGGGTTCCAGGCAGTGAGAATCAGGCGACGCGCGGCTGATGCGGTGGGATCGCGTTTGACCTGCTCGATCCCTTTGAGCAGTTCGGCGACCTGATCCACGGTCTGTCCGTCGCCCGCGTCCCATGCACGCCATTGTTTGCCGTAGATGGGACCGAGATCGCCGTTTTCGTCGGCCCACTGGTCCCAGATTTTCACGCGGTGCTGGCGGAGGTATTCCACGTTCGTCGAGCCGCTCAGGAACCACAAGAGCTCGACGACGACCTGCTTGAACGGGACGTACTTGGTCGTAACGAGGGGGAACCCCTGCGTGAGGTCGTAGCGGTTCTGATAGCCGAACAGACTTCTCGTCCTGGGCTTGGTCCCTGTGCTTTCGAGTACGGCCCGCGACGCCTTTTCTTCGCCCTGTTCGTAGATGAGCCGGAGGAGGTCCAGGTATTGCTTCATGATCCGAACCCTTGCGAGTCGACGCCCCGTTTTCTGAACTCCCACGGAACGTACTCGCTCCTTCGGAGATGACAGGTCGATATTCTATCCCGGAACCGAGCCGGCGGGGAGAGCTTGGCCGGCGCGAATCGATTCGCCGGCTCGGTTTTCCAAGGCTGGCCGCTTGATCGCGGCCGTCTTACCGGGTGCAATGTCGGCCATGACGGAACCACCACTGCGAGATGCGCTCTGGGGCGAGTTTCTGGGAACCGCCCTTCTGGTCCTCCTGGGCGATGGCGTGGTCGCCTCGGTCGTGCTCCTCGACAAGCAGGCCGACTGGATCGTGATTACGACGGGCTGGGCACTTGCCGTCGCGATTGCGATCTACGTCGCGGGCCGGCTCGGCGGCGGACATCTCAATCCGGCGGTGTCGCTGGCCCTGGCGACCAGGGGAGATTTCCCGGCCACTCGCGTTGCGCCGTACTGGCTGGCGCAGGTTGCGGGTGCGTTTGTCGCGGCGTCGATCGTGTACTACGACTATGCCGACGCGTTTCGCGCGTTCGAGTCGAAACAAGGGATCTCGGTTCGCGGAGCCATGCTCGACGGGAAGCTGGACGGCGCGGCGGCGGGAGGCGCAGGGGTTTTTGCCACCTATCCGCGTTTTGACGACGTCACGCGCAACGTGTTCAGCGAGTTCCTCGGCACGGCCATCCTTTTGATCGCCGTTCGCGCGTTGACCGACCCGCGCAACACGGCTCCTCATCGCGCCCTGGCGCCTTTGCTCGTGGGAGTGGTCGTCTGGTCGATCGGACTCTCCTTGGGCGGGTTGACGGGCTACGCGATCAACCCTGCGCGCGACCTGGGCCCCAGGCTCGCGTCCGCGGTCCTGGGATGGGGACCGGCCGTCTTCCAGTCGCACGGGTGGTATTTCTGGGTCCCAATCGTCGGTCCGCTTTGCGGAGGAGTCGCCGGGACGTGGTTCTACGACCTGACCATCGGGCGGCGCCTGCCGCCCGCGGAGGAGCCAAGCCCTACGGGGCGGATGGCACCCTGACATTCTGGACAACGAGCGAGAGACCAGATCAAGGCTTCGCGGAAACGCCCCACTGTTCGTCGAAGAACCCCGTCTCAACGACCTCTCCCTGAGGCAAGTCCGCGGGACGATCGGGAACCTTGACCAGGGCCCAATCTCCCAGCTTTGGGAACAAGAGGTAGTTGAGCGTCGCCAGCTCGTTCTCGTGGAACGTGTGCCCGCTATTGAGAACGACGTAGCGGCCTTCGGCGAGCGGATTCGCCTGGATCAGCATAAGGGCGTGCTCCGATGCGCTCAGCCGAGTCGTGCCGATCGCACATTCCTCCTGCGTCCAACGGATCGGCAATTTGGAAAGCACCTTGCTGATCCAGAGGTTGCTTCCCGGGTCGCCGAAGAGGATGAGATTACAGCGCTGAACGTCTTCGGGCGTGACCTGGGTATCGTCCTTGACCGGCAGTTCACCGCGGAAGTAGCGGTTCCACTCGTACGCGAATCGTTTCAGGCTGGCGTCGGCCCAGGTCTGCACCGCGGGGTTCCAGGGTTTGGCGGTCCCTCGCACGCAGAGAAACGGGGTCGTGAAGGCGTCGTCGATCGGGCCTTGGACGCCGGGGCGCTTGCCGCTCAGGGCGACGGAACCGAGCTCGCGGAGGTGGACCCAACGGCCTTCGCGTTTGTCGAACACGACGCTGGCTCTGGGACGATAATCCGGCTTCGCCAGAAGCGGGATCTCCACACCGCTAATGCGAACCTTGGTGACACCGGGCCTCCGGATAGCGAAGCGAGTGACATTCTTGGGCTCCACCACGTCGACCGCACCGTCATCAAGTAGCGTCGCCTCCAGTTCGGCACGCGCGTAGTGTTCCCCCATGCCGAGAACCTCGAGCCAGTGGCAGTGGCTGTACTTGAGCGTCCAGGTGACGAAGCGAAGGTGCGCCGGCGCGTGGTTCAGCCCTGCTGAGACGTATTCCGCAATGCGCCGCATTTGCTCCTTGTGGGTGGCGGGCTCGATGACGTGGCCTGTCCCCGGCGCGATCAGGTTGGTGAGCGTGAGCCCTTCCTTTTTCATCGCCGCGCTCATGATCACGTGAGCCTGGAAGAAAACATCTTTCTCCCCCATGCAGGCCACGGCAGGGACCACGCCGGCGTTGGCGGCGTAGTCGACCGAGTCGAGCATGTGGAGCGTTTTTTCCTGATTTGGGGGCAGAGCGTCGACCTTCACGAAATTCGGTAGCGGCGTCCTCGAGAACTCGTGGGTGTCGACGTAACCGCAATAAGGCCCGAGCGCGACGAACTGATCCGGATGCTTCAGGCCAAGATGCCATGTGCCGGAGGCGCCCATCGACATGCCACGCAGGACGACCCGATCGCGATCGATGTTGTAGTTATGGCAGACTGCCGCGATCGCCTCCAGGACGTCCGTTTCACCGGCCCAGCGGTAACCGTTTTCGACGCGTCCCAAGGGGTGCAACTCGATGAAGTCCTGGTCGGGAGCACCCTTGCCGCCGTCGTCCCCCTCGTCGAAACGGCTCAAGAAGCGGAGCTCGCTGAGCCCGACGGGCCGGGTGCTCCCGTGCAAGACGACGTCCAGCCGGACGGGCTTTCCCGATTGGTACCCGGACGGCACGATCAGGGCGTAGGGCTGGACGGACCCGTCGATGGCTGAGACAAATCCGCGAACGAGCTTCCCTTTCTTTACCGTCCACGAACAAGTTCCCCGTTCGAGTGCTTCCGCACGCTGGGTGCCCCGTTCGAGGGCTCGCTTCATGAGTGCGATGTCTGCCGGCGCAAACGAGGAATCGTAGCGGAGTGCCCAGGCGAGTCCCTTGGCGAACACCGCGGCGTCTTCGGAGAGGTGCGTCGGCCGTACGTTGCGCTGTGCCGCGAGCCGGTCCTCGAGCGCTCTCAACCCGCTCTCGAGTTGCTCACGGTCAGTTGCCGAAAGGCCGGCAGGGCGGACCGGCGCGATGATCCGTGAGGCATGTCGTCGATTGTGCTGGACCGTGTTCTTCGCGACGACGGTGTTCTGGGGCGGCTCGACGGTGAGCGCTTCGCCCGTGTTGGGATTCGGTTCGTAAAACGGGGCCCCGGTGCTGGCGACCGTGATGCGAATCCGATGACCCCGGTTGAACACCTGGCTGATCCACCCGACGTCGAACGCGACCTTGGCGACCTGGTTCGGTTCCATCAGCACCTCGCGCTCGTACCCATCGCGATAGCGGGCGCGTCGCACGTAGTCCATAAGCAGATTGGAGCGGCCGTCGGGGTAGACGTCGCAGACGCGGACGATGAAGTCGGTATCGCGCGCTGACGACGTCACGAATAGCTCCGCGCGCACCTTGCCGGTCCACTCGACCGGCTCCGTCAGCACATCACTCGTGAACGTGCGGACCTCCGACTGCTTCTCGAATTCGCGCGCGTCCTTGGCCCCGGGGAAGGCGCGGCCGGGGATCTCGTTAGGATGAAGCGGGTCGGCTAGAAACGCCGTTTGCGATTCATCTTCCGTGGGTTGCCGAAGGGACAGCTTACCCCCCTCGCGCAGGTAGTAGGAATCATCCCGAGCCGATACGGGCCAGTCAGCCGCGGTTCGCCACTCGTTCCCTGGTGCGTCTTTTTCGCCAACCGCCCCCATCGTGTAGTACCGCACAACCGGCTCCCGCTCCACGCCGTTGTCGACCCCTTTGAGGTAGTGGTCGAACCAGCGGATCATGTGCGCTTCCTGGGCGAAATGGGCGTTTTCCGGGTACGTCAATTCGCCGACCTTGCTCGACTCCCTTGCCCCTCCATGCAGCCAGGGGCCGATCAGGAGCTGCTGCTTTCCGCGCGAGCCCGGGCCGCCTCGGTGCTGTCGGCCGATGAAGCTCTCAACAGAGCCGACACACATGAAATCGTACCAGCTCCCGACGGTGAAGCAGGGTACGTCCATCGCGTCAAAGTGTCGGGTGCAATCCTCGTCGGCCCAGTACGCGTCATAGTTGGGGTGAGCGAACCACTCGGCGACCAGTCGCCGATTGTCCTCGGGGTTGCGGCACACCGATTCCATCTGTTTGAACCGCTCCGGGCGCGTGGTGCCGCCGATGCGGTAACCCTCGTGAAACAGGCTTAGCCCGGTGTCGGTCATGTACTGGCAAACGAGGTGCGGCGGTTGGGTCACCGCCAGGAAGTTCTGTGCAAACCCCGACTGTGAGCCGCCGAACGTGCCGACCTTGCCCGAGGACCACGGTTGCCGGGCGAGCCATTCGACCGTGTCATAACCGTCGCGCAACTCGCCCCAGCCGAGGGCCCGGTAGCCAACCCATGTTCCCTCGGAGAGCTGCGCTCCCCGGAAATTCTGCGCGGCGACCACGTAGCCGGCCCCCGCCAGTCGGGCCAACGACTTGCGCGTCGAAGCCCCGCGCAGGTCGGCGTAACGCTGCTGATACAGCACCGGAAAAGGCCCTTTGCCATCCGGAGTATAGAGGTACGTCGAGAGCTTGGTGCCGTCCCGCATGGGCACCATCACGTGTGACTCGGTCACATGGCCCAGGTCGATGTCCTGGGAGAGAGTTACGAAGATGAGCGCAAGGTAGAGCACGGGTCATACTCCACGAGGAAGGAGGATTGACGTCTACAATTCGAATGCTTTCGACGGAGTATCGGCATGCGCTACGTGAGTATATATAACTCCCCCCCTTGGGAAGGGGGGGTGGGGAGTCCGCGATCGTACTCGGCTGGTCCCGCGGCTCTGAATCTGTTAACCGCCGAAGCTGTGGTTCGTGGCTGAGTTGAACACATCGGACGGCCTTCGCCCACCCCCCCCAACCCCCCCTTCCCAAGTTTTGAAGTTGCGCTTATTCCGTTGGCATCTGCGACGAGAGACTGGGAATTCAGCGTGAACGAGCTTTTGTTCCGTGCAACGCGACTCTCGCCGGCGGACGGGCATCCAGAGTCGAC
>DAIDJG010000357.1 GCA_027451445.1 Singulisphaera sp. | reverse complement strand
CAAGTCCTTGTACCACTTTTGGTTACTCGTATGTAGCCAGGTTGAAATGATCGGCTAGCTCTCCTCGGGCAACTGAAGTAACGCAATTGGTGATAAGGACTTACGGCGTCGATCTTCAAACAACCGCTGCTGTAGAACTAGAGCAGGGCATAGGGACACAAGGGTTGCCCAGGAACCTGGGAGACCCTGCCGCTTCCACGGAAATACCGGCTCGGGATCCGGTACACCAGCTCCCCGTCGCCCACGACCGCGCGTCCCGGTCGCTGGGAGCAAATGTGGGCGCAAACCGTGGTATCGCCAAACGAAGGCAACGAAGTACGGCGAGACAGGTGGCAGGGAGTCGGAGCGGCTCATAGTACCGCTGACGCGGGGGAACTGGACCAAAGGACGCCGCTGAGGGAAGGGGGTGCCGTCTCAAGGACCGTCTGTTAGACACCATGGCGGGTGCTCAGAAACTCGTGTACGTGGCCGTCTACCCAGAGCGGATCACCGGCAGTGAAACCTTGAGATAACGAGCCGTGTGCGTTAATTGCGCGAGCACGGATCATTGGGGGGCCTGGGTGGGCAACCATTCAGGCCTACCCGGCGTTCATTTTTTGGGTTACCTAACCGACGCAGTTCGTTGATACTTCCGGTCATGGCACGCCTACGTAGACCCATTCAAGACGGCTTCCTCTATCATGCCATCGCCCCGAGGAAAGTGCCCCGGATACTCTCCGAGAACTCCATCAACGCGGGACGGAAGCTCACTCAGTGGGTCACTTCCGGGTGCATAATGCCATGGATCAAGCTGCACCGAAGCTTTCAACGACCGTATCGTCCGACACCGCGAGGCAGGAACCGCTCGGTCCCCAGGAGCTTCACTCTCGAGGGATCGAGCTGGCAGCCAAGGGCGATCACAAGGGCGCCGCAACGTGCTTCGCCCAGGCCGTCGCCAAGCGGCCGGGCGTCCCGGCATTCCACGTCGATCTGGCCGAGGCGTACCGCAATCTCGGGGAGTTGTCACGGGCCGCGGCCTGTTGCCAAATGGCGCTGGCGCTCCGGCCGGATTATTCGGAGGCGCACAACACCTTCGGACTCACCCTCCAGGGGATGGGAAATCTGCCCGGCGCTGTCGAACAATTCCGCCGCGCCCTCGCAACCAAACCCAACATGGTTTCAGCGCTGAATAACCTGGGTGTGGTGCTCCAGGAACTCGGCCAGATCGACGAAGCGATCACGTTTTTCAAGAAGGTCGTTGACGCCGCGCCTGGCTTGTTTCGCCCGCGCACGAACCTGGGGATGGCGCTCGTGAACGCGGGAAGGGCGGAGGAAGCACTCCCGCAGCTTCAAGAAGCAACCCGCCTCCAGCCGGACATGGCCGTTCTGCATCGCAACCTTGGAGATGCACTCAAGGGCCTGAATCGGGAGGAGGAGGCGCGGGCGGCCTACCTGGAAACGACGCGGCTCGAACCGGAACGGGCTGAGAACTATCGCGACGTGGGATTGACCCTGGTGCGCGAGGGCCAGTTCGGAGGCGCGGTGCCCTGGCTCAAGCTGGCCGCGGAGCGTGCGCCCGAACACCCGGCTCACTGGCAAAACCTCGCCGAACTGTACGGCGAGCGTGATGAGTTCACCGAGGCGATTCCCTGCTGGGAGCGCGTGCTCACGCTCTCGCCGGTCAAGCAGGCAGCCACCTACAACAGCCTCGGCTGGGCTCTTCAGGAGGAGGGCCGGCTGGCGGAAGCACGCGAGAACTACCGGATTGCGTTGCAGCTTCAGCCGGATTTGGCCCCCGCACCGCTTCACCTGGGCGCCATCCACGAACAACCGGGCGAGTTGACCGAGGCGGAAGCGGCGTTTCGGGCCGCGCTTCAGGTTCAGCCGAGATTCCCACTGCCGTACGCCCGATTGGCCACGCTGTTGCGAGGCAAGCTGCCGGCTGAGGATCTCGCCGCGCTCGAGGAACGGCTGAACGAGCCCAGCCTCCATCCACAGCCCCGCGCGCACTTGCTCTTTGGTCTGGCCCATGTCCTCGATGCGCGGGGCGACTACGCGCAAGCGGCCGAGTGCTTGCGACAGGCGAATGCCTTGAGCGTGGAACTGGACAAGGGTGAGCGCGAATACGTGCCGGCCGATCACCAGCGCCTCGTGGACGGGCTCGTCCGCGCGTTCGACACCGAGTTCTTTGCGCGCACGGCGGGAATGGGACTCGACAGGTGCCGGCCGGTGTTCGTGTTCGGCTTGCCGCGCTTGGGCACGACCCTGATCGAGCAGGTCCTGGCCAGTCATCCCCAGATCCACGGGGCGGGCGAGCTGCGGCTGGCACGCCAATCGTTTGAGGAAATTCCCAGGCTCCTCGATCGTCATGGGCCGCCGATCGAGGCGATACCCGACCTCGATGCGGACGCGATCCGCCGTCTTGCCGAGGAACATTTGGAGCGCCTCACGGCGTTCGACGGCGGTCAAACGGCACGCATCGTGAACAAGATGCCCGACAACAAGCTCTACCTCGGACTGCTGGCCGTTCTGTTCCCGAACGCGACGTTCATCCACTGCCGGCGCAACCTTCGCGACGTTGCCGTCTCGTGCTGGATGACCGACTTCCGCAGCATCCGCTGGTCCAACGACACGAATCACATCGCGACCCGCTTCGCCCACTACCGGCGGATCATGGCACACTGGCGCGAAGTGTTACTGGTCACCGTTCATGAGGTCGAATACGAGGAGACGGTGGGCGACCTTGAAGGCGTGGCACAACGCTTGATTGCGGCGTGTGGACAGGAGTGGGACCCGGCGTGTCTGGAGTTCCACCGGACGCAGCGTTCCGTGCGGACGGCCAGCGTCACCCAGGTTCGGCAGCCGATCTACACGAAGTCGGTCGCGCGGTGGAAGCACTACGAGCCGGACCTTGGCCAACTCTTCGAGGAGCTCGGCCGAATGGATCGGGTCGCGGCGGGTTCCTCGGAATCCGGCGCGACGATCTAACACATTCGCGATGGCCGGCCCATGCGGAAATACGGAGGCGCCGGCCTTTCCCGTGAATCCCCTGGGAGCGACAGCGATCATGGTTCCTCGCGTGCTCGTCGTGACCGTCGCACTCGCGTTATTGTCGGCGGGCACCGGCCGCGCCTCGGGGGACGGTCGATCGCTCGCGGCCGGGGAAGTCCGCGTCTCCGAAACAACGCTCCACGGCGACATGGACTGCTTCCGGATCAAGACCCCCTCGGCGACGTATCTCTATGGAAAGCGGGGTGCGGGCTTCGCGAGCATGCTCGACAAGGACGGTCGCGATTGGGGCTCGTACCGCCCGGGCGGCAAAGCTTGGGGTGAATATCGCGGACTGCCCAAGTGCGGTCAGCCGACGAAGTTCTTCCACTGTGGTTACGGTTACGGCCAGTACGCGACGGACAACCCCTTTGCCAGTCGTGTCTCGGCCCGAGAGGAGGGGCACGTGCGCGTCGAGTCCGAGACACGAGACGGCAAGTCCGCCTGCACCTGGGATTTCTATCCGGATCGCGCGACCCTGACTTTGCTCCGGATCGATCAGCCCACGTTCTGGTTTCTCTACGAAGGGACGCCGGGCGGCCAGCTCGACGCCGCGAAGGACTTCGTGCTCCGTTCCGACGGGACGAAGACGACTCTCGACCAGCCTTGGTCTCAGGTCGTCCCCTGGGTCTGTTTCGGCGCGGCGGAGTCGCCGGTGGGGTTGGTCTGCGTGAACCACCAGAGCCCGGAACCCGGCGAGACCGACTCCTACGTCTCCTGGCCGTTTGCGAAAGAGGCGGACGGGTCGTTCCAGGAGATGACCGTGTTCGGTTTTGGCCGCAAGGGCTACAAAGAACTCATCCAGCACACCCCCGACCTGAAACAACTCCCGGCTCGGTACACGATCGCGTTTGTCGAGCGAGCCGATTTCGCGACGGCCCGGTCGCTGTGCGATCGGTTTCGTATGGCCGAGGCGAATAACGCTAGCCAACCTCCTGGACCATTACGCCGTTACCCATGAAGGCAGCCGCGGTGGAAGCGACCGCTGGATATGCATCGACGCCAGGCCTCGGCCCTTTCGGTTGCGAGATGAAGGCTACAGGACCCGCTATGGAGAGCCCAATGAGAGGACGTCGGTTCGCGGAGCGAGACGCGGCGATCGGCTCCCTCTCACATTGTTGTACCGTCCGAAGCCAAGCGTGCTGCTTGAAGTTCTGGCTTAGAGCGTTTCCGCACACGCGAGCGACAGATCGAACGACGGCGCGTTACATTGAAACGTTGTTGCGGTGTCGTCTGATCCCAGAACACCAAGGCGTCGGCCATGCCGCAGTTCGGCGATCCCGATCATGACCAGCGTCTGAAGGTGCTGCTCAAGGAGTTCTTCGAGTCGTTCTTTCTTTGCTTCTTTCCGACGTGGGCGACGCGCTTCGAGTTCCTCGAAATGGATTGACTGGACAAGGAGTTGTTCCTGGCGCCTCCCCAGGGCGAGAAGCGCCAGCTCGATCTGGTGGCCCGGCTGAAGCTCCGTCCGGGCGCACCGTTGCCCCGCGAGGGAGTGAACGACCTGGCGGCTTTGGTTCATATCGAAGTCGAGTCGCGAGCGAGCGCCTCGGCGTTTCGGCCACGAATGTTCGACTACTACGTGCAACTGCGGCGTGAAACGGGCTTGGCGGTACTGCCGATCGCGCTGTTCCTTCGGGTTGGGCTGGACGGCATTGGCTGGGACACTTATGAGGAGTGGTTCTGGGAGCGACCCGTCGTTCGGTTTGAGTACGCCTATGTCGGACTGCCGGCACTGGACGCTGCGGCGTTCGCGACCGGGGAAAACTTGCCGGGAGTGGCGCTCAGTGCTCTCATGCGTCGCCCCGCGGACCGTCGGTACGAGTTGCACGCGGAGGGGTTGAAACGGATCGCGGCCTCGCGCGAGAATGACTTTCGGCGCTTTTTGCTGGCGGAATGTCTGGAAGCCTACGCCGAGCTGGATGAGGCTGAGACGGAGCGATTGCGAGCGTTGCTGCAAACCGACGCCTATCTCGAGGTTGAACCGCTGATGAAGACCACATACGAACGCGGCATCGAACAGGGTATCGAACGCGGCATCGAACGCGGCATCGAACAGGGTATCGAACTGGGCGAACTCCGGTCGGCCCTGCGGCTGATGAAGGCAAAATTCGGAGAGTTGGCCCCTGAAGTGAGGCAAAAGATCGAAACGCTGTCGTCCGAGGCTCTCGTCCAGCTCCAGCTTGATCTGCTCACGGTGCAGTCGATCGAGCAACTCAAGCTGGAGGAGTAAAGGTCCGCAAGGATGACCACAGGGGATGCGGGGGAAAGCATGGGTGCAGACTAGGTGCTTTGTGAATGAAGCAGCACGTCCGAACCCCGGTCCTCCTCGTCAGTGAATCCGACTCGGCACCTCACAAGAGAGTCCCGTGATGGATTCCTGTCACGAGGGACGCCTGGGCACGATCATCGTGACGATCGCGATCATCACCGGCTCCCGGTTCTGGTTCAGCGTCGTGTTCTTCACGCGGACCAGTCCACGATCGGGGTGTGATTTCGAGAGCCTCAATCCCAGCACCTCGGACTCGACCCGGAGCCGATCGCCGGGGTGGACGGGCCGGGGCCAGCGGACTTCCTCGGCTCCCATGCCGATCAGGCCACCCACGATTTGGAGCTTTCCCTCGACCAGCAACCTCATGGAGAGGGCGGCGGTGTGCCAGCCGCTCGCGACCAGCCCACCGAAGAGACTTCCACGGGCGGCGTCCACGTCCATGTGGAACGGCTGGGGGTCAAATTCGGCGGAGAACGTCTTGATCATCTCGGGCTCGACCGTGACCGTTCCCGTCCCGAACGTCTGCCCGATGGATAAGTCTTCGTAATACAGCGGTGCGGTCAATTCCGTGGTCTCCCTGGCGTGACACGGCGTTCGAGGAACTCTCGCAACAGGTTCGGTCTACCGGCTCCGGTTGCGCGATCCCTCGTTGACATCGAATGAACGGTGGCGGGTGAGGCGGCATGCGGAACCAGTGGCGGTTCGACCTGGCCGAGTAGCTCGAAGACCTCGTAATGGCCGATGCGGCCGAGCGCGTCACGTCGGGTCGGGGGCTGCAAGAAATCAAGACGCGACTCGTCGTCATCGTCCGTTCCTTCGTCCACGGCGTTTGGCGTTGCCTGGAGCGTTTCGAGTGCCTCGGCCAACTGTTCGACGATCGGTTTATGAAGGAAGGTTTCGGCCCTGGGATAGGCGTTCAAGAGTCGCTCCACCTGGCGACGGAGTTCGGCGTTGCCCGCGCACGCCTGGTCCAGGTAGGCAGCGCGTTCCACTTCGGTCCGCTTTTCCAGCGCTTTCGAAGAAGATCGCTTCTGCACGCGAGGCGTCGCTCATGACCAGGCTCCCGTATGAGCTCCCTGTCTATATAGCGCCGTGCGGGCTCGAAACCCCTCAGACCCGCCGATTTTTTTTAACGAATCACCCCGCGGAGGGTCGCTCCCCTTCAGAAAGCAGACGCTCGCTGCCTTGCACTCTGACGGGTTCCGAGGCCGGTGAGACCAATAACCGACGTGTTTCCTCAACGGCTGGCCCTGCGACACCCACGGATTCACCGCCACGTAATGGGGAATCATGAACCAGCGCTCGTTCCGGCGGGAGCCGTAGGTGAAGGGTTGGACCCCACGCCCTTGTGCCTTTCAGGACGATTTCTCGCCTTCATCGGCGAGTTCGGCCCAGAGCCAGGTACGCGCGTAGGTCCAGTAGCGTTCGACCGTTGCCAGCGAGAGGTCGAGTGCCTGTGCGATCTCGGGCATCGTGAGGCCCGCGAAGAATCGGAGCATGACGACTTCGGCCTTGATTGGATCTTGAGTTGTCAGACGTGCTAGCGCCTCTTCGAGCGCGCGAAAGTCCTCGGACGACGAATCCACCAGTGACTCGGCTACGTCCAGCGAAACGCGCTGCAGGTCGCCACCGCGCTTGTACCGCTTTTTGCGGCGCGCGTTCTCGATGAGCAAGCGGCGCATGGCCTCGGCGGCAGCATGGTAAAAGTGCCGCCGGTCTTGCCAGCCGGTTTCGGAGCCAGCCGAACCCGTCAGCCGCATGAATGCCTCGTGAACGAGCGCCGTGGGCTGGAGCGTCTGGCCGGGCTCCTCTTCCGCCAACCAGCGCGACGCGAGTCGACGAAGCTCGCTGTAGACCAGGGGAAAGAGTTCGTCCGCCGCGTGCGGATCGCCCCTGGTGATGTCGTTCAGCATCCGTGTCACATCACTCATCGGCTCACCCCGATGAATCGCTGACCGTGTTTCCACGCATCTTAGCTTGCGGAGCCATTGGCCTTCCAAAACGCGTCTATCGTGAAGATAGGTCACGCCGTTACCGGTCGGGAAGCCGCGACCGCCGATTCTACCAACGACAAGTTACACGGGGGAGAGACGTTCCATGTCCGCGAAGGGCATGGCGCGGTGCGATGCCGTGTGCAATCCAAATACAAAACGCTCAAAACGCCGGCTGGCCGTGGCTCGCCGAACCGTGTTCGGTGAGCCACGGCCAGTCGAGTGAGTGGCGAGTGATTCAATCGCGGATCAGAAGAGGAATCGCATCTCGACCCGCAAGTACGGGTCGCCCCACCGACCTGAGGTCACGGGGAAGGTGATCGCACCGCCGAAGTCGATCTGATTGCAGAGCGACATACGGAGACCGGGGCCGATGTTGCAGTACGAGCCTTGGGACCCAAAATGTCCATTCTTGTTGTTCGGACCGGTGATCCCGGTGTAACCACCGTTCTGGAACGACCACGTGTCCGCCTCGAACGTACCGATGAGCATCGAGTTCGGCGTGTACTTGTAGAGGATCTGGTTCAGGCTGAAGAACGAGCCGAAGACGCCACCGGCAATTCCCTGGGTCCCCGCGATCGGGATCCACTGAGCAATTTGCCCCTGGAGGTAGGTGGATTCGGTCAGTTGCAACGAGGCGAGTACCGACGGCTCCAAAGAAACGTGTCCGGTGCCCAGTCCTGCCATCGAATTTCCCGTCGGGATGTAGGTCTTGAACTGGAACGAGACGACCAGGAGCTCCGTATCAAACCAGAGCGACTTGACGCCCAGGTTGAGATCGCCGAATCCCGCCGACGTCGGGCCGAACCTCGGGCTGATCTGGCGATAGGGCATCTCGATGAAGAAGCTTCCCCGCGCCGAGGCGATTTCCTGGTAGAGGTACAGTTGGCTGAAGCTGAGGCTGGGAGCCATCTTGAGATTGGGCGGATGGACCGGACTGAGCGGGGCGTTCTTCAGGAAGTACTCGTTCCGGTTGGGAGCGGTCATGAACCACCCGCGATCAAAGCGGATCCGGGTCACTGTCCAGGGGCGGGCGTAGTCGGTAAAGAACGCTGCGTTCGCTGCGGGTACCCAGCCCGGCTCGTAGCACGGGTCGGGACAGCAGAGGCTTTCGTAGAGGTTGCGGCAGAACGCGCCCATCAGGGTGCACGACTCCGGAGGAACCGTACACGGCTTCCGGCCCGCGATGCAGCCGCCGGTTCCGCAGAAGGTGGGCCCGAAGGTTCCATCACCGCCGCCGTGGAAACCGCCGCACGATGTGCACTCCGCCTGTCGAATTTGAGGGTCCATCTTGGCCCGAAGGTCGTCCATGATCCGATCGGTCACCGACGGCGTCGCCGGCGACGGGACGGGGGGCGTCGGGAGGGTCTGTGAACCCTTCACCGGTTGCGGAGACGTCGCCGGCGTGGCGGCTTCAAGGGGTACGGAAGGAGTCGGCGCCGCTGGAGGACTCGAGGTGGGGGCCGCGAGCGCAGCCTCGGACACGGAACGTTCCGAAGTCGGCTCAGAGGCCGGGATCACAACCGTCGGCTCCGACGCCGGTGTCGCAGCCGGCAGATCGACGGGCGCCGGCGAGTCGGGGATCTCTGCGGGCGGTGGCGGAGCGGCGAATTCAACCGGCGCGACCGGGTCTTTGGCCTCTTCGGGCATCCGCGGCGTGGGAGTCTCGTTGGACTCGAGCTCGGGCTCGGACTTTGCGGGAGGCTCCTCAGGCGACACTTCCGCCTTGGCGGGAGGCTCTTCAGGTGACACTTCAGCGGGTTCGCTGGGCGACGGGCGGAATAAGGAATCCGATCGGGTCACCGGTTCCGGCGTCGGTGTGCTTTCTGCCGGCTTCGGTGCGGGCACGAACTCGGGAACCGATGGCTCCGGCGTTGCTTCCACGGGAGTGGCAGCCGGCGCCGGCTCGGCGACCGGCATGATCGGTGCCGTTGGCTGGGGAACGGGTACAGCCGGCGTTGTCGCCGACGATCCGCTCACACTCCCGCGACCGGGCGCTGGCTTATACGGGATCGGCATCGGAATCCGCGGGGCTGGCGACGCCGAAGGCTGCGAGCGTAGCGGGAGCGCGGCCGGTGCCATGGGGCGCGGCACGGCGGAGCCTGTCGCGGGCCGGTACGGAATCGGCATCGGAATCTGCGGGGCGCGTGCGTTGCCGCTGGCGCTCGCCGAAGAGCCATCCGAAGCGTTCGCCACGACCGGGGAATTCGCCTGCGCCGCGGCCGGTGTCGCGCGAACCATTGGTGCGACCGCTGGAATCACGACTGTCAGAATCGCCCAGGCACGTCGCCGCAGTGTGCGCCTCCGTTTGGCCCAGCGTGTCATAGCGTAAGACTCCTAAATGGGACTCGCCCGCTTCCCTGAAGGGGGTAATGCGACTTGATTCGCGGCTTCGAAGGGCACCGCGGTGCACAGATACCGCGGGAACGATCAGCTTCGGAATCGACACCGCGACCACCGTGGCAGCCGCGGTGCACAGGACGTCAGGGACTTACAACGCACTCTTGCGGTCAGCGGGGCTGCGACATGAGCCCGATCAGACCGCGGGGCCGACGTGTGACACTACTCTGCGGGGACGAAGGCATGGGATTATCCGCCGGGTCCGACGGCGGTACGGACTGGCTGCGAATCGCAGCGGGAGCCGGTGTGAACGAGGCCGGCTCAACCCCCGGATCGCTGGTCGGGGCAGCCTGCACGGGCGCGTTGTTGGCGTTCGCCAGATCGACGTCCTGCCGCGCCTTGACCAGTGCGCCGAGGAGACTTCGCTTTCCGGTCGGCATCGTTCCGGCGGGGAGGGGCCGGGACGCGACCCGAAAGAGCGTGAACCTGGCGTCGTCGACCACCTGAGCGAACGATTTCCGTTCGATCTCTCGGGAGGCCGGGAGTTGAGGTGTCAGTCTCATGTACTCCGTCGCCACGTGCGTGGCCGCACCGGGTGCGGGCACGCTGGTTTCGGGAGTGAGCGGCACGGGCGGCGGCGGTGGCCCTTCCGGTCGCACTCCCGGCCGGGGCTGCTCAGGGACGACCTCGGTGACGTGCATGAGACAGTTTTGAAGTGCGCCGAATGCGGCGCCTCGAACGCGCGGCGAGAGTTCGGCGGGATGTCCGTCGGTGTCGTCGCCAGCGACCGAGGCCTTGAGTGCAGCGATGGTGAACTTGTTGCAGCAGCAGCCGCTATTCAGGACTCGGGCCGCGGCGAACCGGACGCACTCGTTAGGGTCGGTGCGCAGGGCGGCGATGAGCGCCTTGCTCGCGTCGGGGTAATAGCGGCAGTCGACGGTGCCTAGGTATTCGATGGCCGCAACGCGTGCTTTCGCGGCGGCTTCCTGAGCCTTGATTTTCGCCGCTGTCGAAGTGGCTCCGGTCTGATCCGCCGCGTTCATCGCGGCGACCTGAGCAGGTGTCGGAATAGGAGCGGGCGGGCAGAGTGGAGGAACCAGTCCAGCCGCCACACCGTTGATCGGCGCGACTGAGTTGTTCAGCATCTGGCCCAGTGGCGTGGGGCAGAGGCATTGCTTCAACGCCAGGCAATTTGCCTTCGAGATCCCGAGGAATCCCCACAGCGTGGTGCCCCCGGCGGGTGCCGCGGCCGGTACCGCCGCAGGAGCCACAACCGCGGCCGCGGCAGGGACGTCTCCACCCAGCGGCGAGGCCGCGGGAACCTGAGCAAAAAGCTGGACCGGGAACACCGGAGCGAAGAATGCCGCGCCGACGAGTCCAAGTCCAGCGAGTCGTCTCTTTCTGGACGCCATGATCCGCTATCTCCTCATGATCGCGTGGGTTCGAGATCCCGCCCGCACTGGCGATGTGTGCAACGGAGACGGTTTTGCCCCGACTTGATCCGTTGCTTGGTGAATGTAATCGGATCAATAACCCCCTTCCGTTACCAATTCTGATGATTGTTCCGATTGCGTGGACTCTCTGGAATTTTCCGAGGAATCGGGCGAGTTTTTCAATCCGCGGCAGACGATTTACTCAAGTTTTGCAACGTGGCAGCAGTCGGCGCGCTTCGGTCGGTTGAGACCACGACGCCGCGCGGCTGGCTGGGGGCGAGCCTGGAGCGCACAGGCTCCGGTCGCTGCACGCGACCCAAAACGCCCGAGGGCTTCGTTCGGCGTGCTCGAATCCGACCGCCGAAGATCGTTCAACTTCACACATCCGTTGTTGACCGCTTATCCGGTTTTCGCCCGGCCTCTTCATTCCTCAAGCCGCTTTCAAGTGCGCCAGGGGATGGTTCATCCGTGCACTCATTCCACGAGGGCGGACGTGGCGGTCTCTGGCTCACGGCGCCGCCAACGCGCCCATTGACGCACGTTTTCGGGCGAATCTTTCCACGCTCGCGTCACGATCGAGCACGATTTTTCGGAACAACCCGGACGACTCCGACCAACCGCCGGCCACGCGATCCGAAATGCCCTCCGGGAATCCGACCAGAGTGCATACTTTCAATGCCCTGGGTACCGAATTGTTTACCTAAGCGGTCGGGTCGACCAATTTGGTTTATCGTTACGGTTTCTATGGGTGCCTGTTCAAGGTCCCGGATCCTTTCGCGATCCCTCTCGCATTCCACACCATCGATCGAACCGTCGGATTCCGACCGGCCGTCAGAACCAAATCCTTGACGTCAAGCATTACTGTCTATGCATTCCGCGCCCACTTCGCCGTTTTTCTAGATTTCCCTTTTAATCCCCGAGAGTCGGCTACTATACTTGAAGCTTGTAGAGCCGTTGGTCTCATAGTTTCACTAAAGTCATCGGCGTAGCTATTGGGTTTAAGCATGTCTTGGGCGAACTACTGAGACGGGCTCATTGCGTTGAACGTCGCGCACTGGATGTGGAAATGGGGCGGAAGGATCGCGGCCCCGGAGCGCAAGTAGGGGACGGCTCGCAGGGTGGCGAGAGCGTCTCGGTGAACTGCAAAGCACGCAGCGTTGTTCCCGCAAAGACTCGCAACGGCCGGGCCGGTGGCGTTGCCCGCTGAAATCAACACGACGATTGGGCCGGTGTGTCCAGGGCGTTGCCCAACCGATGGCCCTGATTCTCTGCTCACGATGACGTCGTA
>DAIDJG010000356.1 GCA_027451445.1 Singulisphaera sp. | reverse complement strand
TCACTCTGGCCCCGGAAATGCGGTTTCGTTATTCTTTCTGATAGCGCAAGCCATCGAAACTCGACGGGCTCGGCATCGAAGTCCGTCCCCTGGCGGGGTCCGCGCGGCAAGCGCACGACAGAATCCCGCAGAGGTTTGTGGTTGAGGTGACATCGAAATGCGGCCCCTTGCGACCTTGCTCTGTGCATTCCTGGGATGGGCGGATCCCCCCGCCGCGGCCCCACCCGCCAGCAGCCCCCTCTCGGTGGTCTCAGCGCTCGAATCGGCCCTCGGGGACGCGATTGAAAAGGCTGAGCCCTCCGTGGTCGCCATCGCGCGCGTCAAGTCAGACGATGGCGGCAAAGAGACCACTGCGGTCCGGGGAAACAACGCAGACAATCATCGGGACCCCCGGCTGCCCGTCGTCGCGCGCGGGGTCTACGACATGGACGATTGGATTTCCAATGACTTCGGCTCGGGCGTCGTGATTGGGCCGAAAGGCGCGATCCTGACCGCC
The DNA here is from genome assembly GCA_027451445.1 of Singulisphaera sp. GTDB lineage: Bacteria > Planctomycetota > Planctomycetia > Isosphaerales > Isosphaeraceae > DAIDJG01. The sequence continues at coordinate 4,847 of DAIDJG010000356.1, read as the reverse complement.
TTTCACGTGGTCAAAGGGGCCAGTAGGTTGGAAGTGCGTGCGATGGGCCGACAGCATTTTGAGGCGGAAGTGATCGCCGCCGACCCGCGTTACGATCTTGCGGTGATCGCTCCGCGCGAGATCGAAGGCATTGGCCAGCCCAAGCTCCAACCGATCGCGCTGGGAGACCCGAGCAAGCTGCGCAAAGGTTCCTTCCTTGTCGCCCTGGGCAACCCGTTTAACGCGGCCGGACACGACGGCCGGCCGTCGGCGAGTTGGGGAATCCTGTCCAATATCGCCCGGCGCTTGATTCCCACTCAAGAGGAGCAGAATTCGGAGCAGCGTCAGCTTCGACACTTTCCGACGCTCCTTCAACTGGACGCCAAGCTCAACCTCGGCATGGGTGGGGGCGCGGTGGTCAATCTGAAAGGTGAGCTTGTCGGTATCACAACCGCCGCGGCGAGCGTTTCGGGATTCGACACGCAGGCCGGCTACGCGATTCCGCTCGATACGATGGGACGACGAGCCGTGGAGGAATTGCGCGTCGGCAAGGAGGTCGAATACGGCTTCCTCGGGATCGAGCTAGATGACCAGGGTACCAGTCGGGTCAAGGCCACCCGAAATGGAACCCCGGCGGCGCTAGGCGACGTCCTGACAGATGACGTGATCGTCAGCGTGAATGGAACGCCTGTGAAGACGAGCGAAGAGCTGATGATGGCCATCAACGTCCTCCCTGCGGGCGCACAAGTTCATCTCAAAATCAATCGCCAGGGGGAACTCCTGGATCGGACGGTCGAACTGGGCAAGTATCCCATCAAGGGCGAGAAAATCGTCACGAACCGACCTTCTGCCTGGCGTGGGCTGCGCGTCGAGTACTGGAGCCAGAACCCTGACCTTCGTCCATCGGCGCTCCTCACCACGATGGGGCAAGGAGTATGGATCACCGAGGTCGAACCCGGATCTCCCGCGGAGAAGGCCGGACTTAAACGCGATCAGGTCATCACCGCGGTGGGCAAGGAACGAGTGCGCAGTCCGCGTTCGTTTGCCAAGATCGTCGCGGGTCTGAAAGGACCGGTCACGCTTCAGACCGATCTCGGTGAAGTGACCGTCGAATGATCCGGCTCAACTGCCCCACGATCATCCATTGGTGCCTCTTGCAATTTGATGCCTGAGGCCTGTAATCCTAAGCCACGCGGGCCAGCCCACCGTTTCGGGACAGGGTGGCGACGAACGGCCGCTCGCCGCAGTGTCCCTTCCCCACGCGACCCTACGAGCCAATGACTACCGACGAACTCCGCGAAGCTTACCTTACGTTTTTTGAAGGCAAGGGCTGCATCCGCAAGCCCAGCGATCTGCTGGTTCCGCAGGGCGACGAAACCGTCTATTTCACGCCTGCCGGGATGAACCAGTTCAAGCGAGAGTTCATGGGTCTCGGCGATCCGTCGTTCACGCGTGCCACAACCTGCCAGAAATGCTTGCGGACGGGCGACATCGAAAACGTGGGCAAGACCGCGTTCCACGAAACCTTTTTCGAGATGCTGGGCAATTTCAGCTTCGGCGACTACTTCAAGCGCGAGGCGATCCACTGGGGCTGGGAATTCCTCACCGACAAGAAGTGGTTGGGCATCGATCCCGATCGCCTCACGATCACGGTTTACCTCGACGACGACGAGGCGTTTGAGATCTGGAACAAGGAGATCAAGATTCCCGCCAACCGCATTACGCGGATGGGCGAGGACGATAACTTCTGGCCCGCGGGCGCTCCGACGCACGGGCCCGATGGCGTTTGTGGGCCCTGCTCCGAGATCTTTTTCCACGGCAACGGGCCCAAGGAAGTCGAGATCTGGAACCTCGTTTTCACGCAGTTCAACCGCGTCGGACCGGGACAGCTCGAACCCTTGCCCAAGAAAAACATCGACACCGGAATGGGACTGGAACGCGCCGCGGCTTGCCTGCAAGGCAAGTCGAGTGTATTCGAGACTGACATATTCCGCCCGATCGTGGCTGCGGTCGCTGAGAATCTCGGTGTTGCTTACGAGAAAGACAAGCCCGATGGCGTGCGGATCCGTCGCATGGCGGACCACTCCCGCGCCTTGACGTTTTGCATTCATGAAAACGTTCAGCCGTCCAAAGAGAAACAAGGCTACGTGATCCGCCGGCTGCTGCGCCGGGCGGTACTCGATGGCTACCAGATGGGTCAACGCGAGCCATTTCTCTACAAGGGCATCCCGGTCGTTACCGACGTTATGAAGGGTCCCTACTCCGAACTTCAGGGGAGCATTCCGCGGATTCAATCCGTCGTAAAAGAAGAGGAGGAGGATTTCCTCCGTAATCTGGAAAACGGCCTCAAACGGATCAACGACGCCTTTCGCAAAACCAAAGCCGCGGGCTCCGAAGTCATTGACGGCGCCACAGCGTTCGATTTGCACTCAACGTATGGCATTCCCGTGGAAGTCACGGAAAGCCTTGCCGTCGACCAGAACCTGCGCGTCGACATGGAAGGCTTCCGCGCAGCCCAGACCGAGTTTGCCCGCATCTCGCGCGGCACGACCGACGCGGCTCCTGTTTTCATGGCCGGACCGCTCGACACGCTCAAGAAGGAGTATCACCACGGGAGCGAGTTCCTCGGTTACACGACGACCGAGGCCGACGGCCGCGTGATTGGAATCCTGGAACAGGGCAAGCTCGCCCAATCGGCTGTGCCGGACGGCGCCGCTCCGATCGTACTCGTCCTCGACCGCACGCCGTTCTACGGCGAGTCGGGAGGACAGGTTGGCGATACCGGCGTGATCCGGGGTGAGGGATTCTCGTTCCAGGTCCAGGACACGAAGAAGGAGAACGACTTTACCCTGCATATCGGCCACGTCACCGAAGGCAAGGTCACCGTCAACGACAAGGCCCACGCTCAGGTCGACGCGGTCCGGCGCGACGCGATCCGGCGTGCTCACTCCGGCACCCACGTCCTCCACCACGCCTTGCACATCCATCTGGGCAAACACGCTCAGCAAGCCGGCAGCAAGGTGGAACCCGATCGTCTGCGCTTCGACTTCGCGAACCCCGAGGCCGTTGGGCGCGAGCGACTGCGCACGATCGAAGAGACCGTGAACCAGCGCGTCCTGCTCGCGGAACCGATCGCGTGGACGACGATGCCGATCGAGCAGGCCCGCTCGCTCGGCGCGATGGCGCTGTTTGGAGAGAAGTATCCAGAGATCGTTCGCGTCGTGAAGATGGGCGAATTCTCCCGCGAGTTGTGTGGAGGAACGCACCTCGACAACGTGGGACAGGTCGGCCTCTTCAAAATCATCGGCGAGGAATCGGTTTCCGCGGGAACCCGACGGATCACCGCTCTTACCGGCCAGGCCGCGCTCGATTACGTCCGGCAAGAGGAGGACGTCCTGGGCCAGGTGTCCGCGCTTCTCAAGGTTCCCCCCGCGCTGGTTTCCGAGCGCGTTAGCAGCTTGCTCGACGAGGTCAAAGCGCTCAAGAAACAGGCCGCCCAGCGCAAGACCGACGACACCCCGAAAGTCTCGCCCGACGCCCTGCTGGCCGCCGCCGCGACGGTTGGCGAGGCGAGCGTGGTCACGCACGCGTTTGAAGCGTCGACACCCGACGAACTGCGGCAGTTGATCGACGTCCTCCGCCGCAAGGCCGGCTCGAAGCTCGCCGTGTTACTTGCCACCGTCAGCGAGGGGAAGGTCCATCTCGCGGCCGGTTTGACGCCCGACCTCATCGCCCAGGGCTTGCATGCGGGCCAGTGGTTGAAGGACGTGGCGCCGGTGGTCGGCGGCGGTGGCGGAGGCCGGCCGGACCTGGCCCAGGCGGGTGGAAAACACGCGGAGCACATTCCGACCGCGCTCGAACGCGCGCTCGAATTCATCAAGACGAAGCTCGGCGGTTGATCCACTGCCAACGGCTCGAACCGCGTGGGAAGAAAGGGGAGTTGCCGCGATGGCCGCAGCGGAAAGATCGACGCACTCCGACGATCGAACTCAGTACGTCGACGCTTCGGAAGATTGCGATCCGGAGGGTTTTCCGTGGCTCGAGAATGGCGAGCGGATGGATCAAAAGACCTTCCACGAGCGTTACCTGAGGGCGCCGGCGGATTGCGTCGCCGAGTTGATTGGAGGGAAGGTCTACGTCATGTCGTCGCCGTCCAGGAACAGAGACGGCCGATTGCGACACGCGCGCCACGACGCCGAGTTGAGCGGCTGTCTTTTCGTTTACAGCGCACTCACGCCGGGAACCGTGTCGCAGAATAACGCGACCACGATCCTGGGAGACACGAGTGAGCCTCAGCCCGACTCCGCGCTCCTCATCCGGCCAGAGTATAGCGGTCAAACGCGCGATGGAGGCGACTCCAGTGATTTCACGTACGGCGCACCGGAGTTAATCCTGGAAATCGCGTTTAGCAGCCGGTCTATCGATCTTCATGGTAAACTTCGCGACTATGAGCGAGCGGGAGTGCGTGAGTACCTGGTTTACGACCTGCGACAGAAGTCTCTCCTGGCCTTCGGACGAGAAGGCGACTCGTTGCAGCCGCGAACTCCGGATGCTGATGGCGTCGTTCGTTCGCCGACGTTTCCCGGACTTTGGTTGGATACCAAGGCTCTCGCGTCGGGCGACCGTTCCCTGTTGGTCTCGCGCTTACAGGAAGGACTCGCGAGCGCGGAGCACACCGCTTTCGTCGCTGAGCTCGAACAAAGACGGGCGGCACACCTGAATAAAACTCCTGGCGCCTAACAGTTCGTGCGCTGCGACGAGCGGGATGGGTGGCCGGGGCAAAGCGGAGCGCAGCTCCCCGTGCCCCGGTGGGCCGCGCGACGCTTCCGGGGCACGTCGGCCTTCTGGCCTCCTCTGCCCCGGCCACC
>DAIDJG010000355.1 GCA_027451445.1 Singulisphaera sp. | reverse complement strand
GGGCGAAGCCCCCGGTCCGTTCGAACGGCCAAGACGTCCGGGGGCTTCGCCCTGCGGGCTCGACCCCAGCCACCCAAGGCTTTTGCTCTTTGCAAAACACTGGTGTTTGCCAACCGTTCTTGGTCTCATCCCGCTCGCAGTTCGGCCATGGAACGGAGGACATCCAGGCCTCTCCGTAGCGTCACGTCATCCACGGCGTACGAGATGCGGAAGTGCGTATCGCGCTGGCTGAAGACGTTGCCCGGAATGATAAGTAGATTGCGTCGGATCGCCTCGGCGACGAACTCCGTGGCGGTCTCCCAGCCTCGGGCACGGGGGAACGCGTAGAACGCCCCTTCCGGATACGGCAGTACGAAGTGATCCGACAGCGCCTCGACCACCGCATCGCGCTTGCGGCGGTAGGCATCGATCTGGTCGGTGAGGTCCTGGTCGAGCGCGACGACGCCGGCGTACTGGACGATACTCGGAGCACAGACGTAGCTGAACTGCTGGAGTTTGGCCATCTCCTGGATCAGCCGGCCGGGACCGTGGACGTAGCCGAGTCGCCAGCCGGTCATTCCGTGAGACTTACTGAACCCGTCAACGACCAGTACCTCGTCGTTCCACGCGGCCGGAGTGGCGAACGGGCGGTCGAAACAGAATGTGCGATAGACTTCGTCGCTGATGAGGAGGACCCCACGCCGCCGGCAGAGTTCGGCAAGCGCTTTCATCTCGTCCGCGGTGGCGACGACGCCCGTGGGATTTGATGGTGAGTTGACGAGGACGCATTTCGTCCTCGCCGTCATCGCGGCTTCCACTCGCTCCACGTTAAGGTGAAAGTCGGGATACGTCTCCACCAGCACGGACGTGCCGCCGGCAAGCGTGACGAGGTGCCGGTACATGACGAAATAGGGATCGAAGATGATGACCTCGTCGCCGGGGTCGACCACGCAACAGAGCGCAAGGAGCAGCCCGCCGGACGATCCCGAGGTGATCAAAACCTGGCGATCGGCGTGATGGAACTGCTCGTCGACGAGTTGCTGGAGCCGTCCGCGGAGCTCTGGGATCCCCTGGGTCACGGTGTACGCATTCAGCCCATGTTCGATTGCGTCGATCGCCGCGGCCTTGACCGGGTCGGCCACATCGAAGTTGGGAAGGCCGATCGAGAGGTTGATCGGGTCCTTCATGCTCTTGGCCATGTCGAACGCCTTGCGGATACCCGAGGCGTCAATGTGCTTCATCCGGTCGGCGATCCAGGCGTCATTCACGGACTTTGGGCTCCCAGCGAATCGATAAAGCGCCCGTCGCGCAGGGCAGAAACGTCAAAGAGTTCAATCATAACGCGCCCGTGGCGCCACCCGATAGGATTTGGAGAGCAACCTGAACCGGCGACTCAGTGTCTGCCAATGAAGCGAGACGCGAGGATCATCCTCGCGCCTCGATTGGGAAACTCATTTCTGCCACGCCTCTGCCGGTCTCAGCGCTCAGATCTTCTTGGGCTTGCCAAAAATGTGGCCCTTAAAGAATCGGCCGAGTGCGTTGGTCGTGACGGTGTTGGGGTTGATCACATTCTTCGCGTTGGCCGAAACGTTGTTGATGATGATCCCGAACCCTTGATTGCCGAGGAAGCCGCTGCCCACCGCGGGGCCCCCAATGATATTCCCCTGGACACGGTTCTTCATCGAGCCAAGGCCGTAGATCTTGACCCCGTTGGTGCCGTTGCCGGAGATCACGTTCCTGCCGATGACCGTGTTGGATGGAGCGTTGTCGATGTAGACGCCGTTCTGCCCGTTGGGGATCGCGGTCATGCCGGCGGCGTTGGTGCCGATCAGGTTGCCGATGATCTGGTTGCCGAACGCGCCAGTTCCGGCGACGTGGATCCCGCCCAGCAGGTTACCCGAGATGACGTTTCGTTCGGTGAACGTACCGCCGATCTGGTTGTCGGGGGCGTCTGCGATCTCGATGCCGTAGAGGCCATTCCCCTCGCCGAACATCCCGTTGATGGCCGTGCCGATGTAGTCGGCCACGATCGTGTCGCCGCCGAGGTTGACGATCTCGATGCCCGTGGCCGAGAACCGATTGATGGCCAAGCCCTCAATCGTGCTGTTGCCGGCGACGATCACGAACCCATCGGCGCCCGGGCCGGCCCCAGCGCCGTTGATCTCGACGAGGGGGGCACCGTTGTAGCCCGGTTCGGACGTTCCGTCGATGGTCACCGGGTCGGTAATCAGCGGCAGCGGCGACCTGACGTTGATCGTGTGCGGGGCAGGACCGGGAATGTCGAAGGTGATCGTATTCGGGCCGGGGATGATGTTCGCCAGGATCATCGCCTGACGGAGCGAGCCGGGGCCGGCGTCGTTCGTGTTGGTCACGACCAGACCGTTGTTGTTCGCCACTGTCGCGATGCCTTCATTCTTCGAGATCGTCGCATTCACCGGGTTGAAGATGAAGACCGCGAACGACTCTCCGCTCCGAATCAAGTTGTCGAAGACGGGGATCGTGATGTGGGCGGTCGTCTGGCCGGGCTGGAAGGTGAGGACGCCGGCCTGCGGCACATAGTCAACACCAGCGGTCGAGTTGACGTCGGCCGTCATGTAGCTGACCATCGACACCACTGCGCTCGGCTCAGAGAGAGAGACGGTAAAGACGGCGTCGACGATCGCCAGTGGCTCCGCCTGAACCGTGATGTCATTGATTGAGAATGCCGGGGCCGTCGTGGTCTCGATGATCGTGCCGATGCCCTGGAGGTCGCCGAGTGTGGCGTTGGTCGGGTTGCTCAAGAGCAGCAAAAACTGCTTGGTCGTATGCCCATTGAACAGTCCGGTGTTGGGAATCACGGGGACGTCGACGGAGAGTTGCGTCTGTCCCGGCTGGAAGGTGAGCGTGCCGCTCACTGCGGTGTAATCAATGCCCGCCAGGGCCGTCCCGTCCGCCGTCGCGTATTGCACCGAGACCGGCTGAAGGCTGGGAGCAGAGAGTGTGACGGTGAACACGGAAAGCGCGGTGCCGATTTCGGGATTCGTGACAGCGGGTGCGTTGTTGACCGCAATCACCGGCTCAGCGACGCCATTGAGGATCGTGCCGACCGCATGGCCGATGGCGATGGTGGCGTTGAGCGGATTCGACAGGTTGACGAAGAACGTCCTCGTCATGTCGTTCAGCGACTCGGCCAGGACCGGTACAACGATCTGCTGGATCGTTTGACCAGGCTGGAAGGTCAGCGTGCCGGCTTCTGCAGTGTAATTGACTCCCGCGACCGCCGTATCGTCCATGGTGGCGTAGGTGACGGTGACGGGCAGGCCGCTTGCGCTGGACAGCGACACCTCGAAGACGGCATTCGTGGATCCGCTCGCGGGCGCGGTCACGGTCGCGTTGGTGATCGAGATCGACGGTGCGGGGATGCCGCTGATGATCGTGCCGATCCCTTGACCGTGGAGGATCGTCCCGTTCGTCGCACCGCTCAGGTTGACGAAGAAGGTTTTCGTCATCTCCTGCATCGTGCTCGTCGCGATCGGAACCGTGATCGTCTGCACGGTCTCGCCCGGCGCGAACGTCAGCATACCCTGGACCGCCGTGTAGTCGACCCCTGCGAGCGCTGTGCCGTCGGCCGTCGCGTAGTTCAGCGTGACCGGCACAGTCCCGACCTGGTCGAGTGTCACGGTGAACACGGCGCTGAGCGGGCCGAGTGGGGCGGTCATGACCGAGACGTTGTCGATGCTGATGTTGGGCATCGTGTCCTGGTCGACGATCGTGCCCGTCGCGGTCGGGTTCGCGATGAGCGCGTTGCTTGCACCGTTGAGCATGACCATAAAGGTCTTGCTTGGACCAGGAGTCGCATTGCCGATGACCGGGACGGTGATCGTCTGCGTGGTCGTGCCGGGGGCGAAGGTCAGCGTGCCGGTCGTGGGCACATAGTTCGTATCGGCGATTGCCGTGCCGTCCGCCGTTGCGTAGCTCACGGTGACGATCTGGGCGCTCGGCTGGGAGAGGGTCACCGTGAACGTCATGGGCGTCGTGCCGGTGTGCGGCTTGACGACCTGAGCGTTGGTGATGGAGATGTTCGGTCCTGCAACGGTGTTGGTGATCGTCGCCGTGGCCTGCGGCGTCGAGATCGTGGTGTTGACCGGATTGCTGAGGACCAGGGCGAATTGCTTGGTCGGCTGGGGAATGTTGGAGCCCAGGACCGTGACGGTGACCGTCTGCTGGGTCTGGCCCGGAGCGAACGTCAACGTGCCTTGCGCGGCGAGGTAGTCGATTCCGGCCGTGGCGGTGAGGTCGGCCGTGTTGTACTGCACCGTGACGACCTGCTGGCTCGGGGCGGCGAGCATCACCGTGAAGGTCGCGACGGTGTTCGAGAGGCCGTGCACGGCTGTCGTATCGCCGACCGAGACACCGACGGGCGGATTGTTGTTGATGATCGTGCCAATCGCCTGCGCCTTGGCAATGGTGCCGCCGGTGGCCGAGACGAGGTTGACGGCGAACTGCTTGTTCGGGCCAGGGGTCGTGCCGCCATTGATCGGGATGCTGATCGTCTGAGTGACCTGGCCCGGAGCGAACGTCACGATGCCGCTCGTGGCGGTGTAATCGACGCCGGCGATCGCCGAGAGGTCGGCCGTGCTGAAGTTGACCGAGACAGGCAGCTCACTCGGAGCCGAGAGTGTGAGCGTGGCCGTGGCAAGCGTTGACCCGGACGTCGGCTCAACCTGGCTGAAGTTATTGATTGTGATCTGAGGCTGCGGCGTTGCGTCGGTAATCGTCGCCGTGGCCGAGTTGTCGATGAACGAGGCGTTCGAGGGGTTCGACAGGTTGAGCGTGAACGTCTTCGACGGCCCGTAGATCATCGGATTGATCAGCGGGATGTTCACGACCTGCGATGTAATGCCCGGCGCGAAGACGAGCGTACCGCTCTTTGCCGTGTAGTCCGTACCTGCGACAGCGGTACCGTCGGCCGTCGAGTACTGCACCATGACCGTCTGGGAACTCGGGCTGGAGAGCACGACGGTGAACGTCGCCATCGGGCTGGCGCTCGTGACGTTGATGTCGGCGACGGAAATGAGCGGCGCCGCTACGTCGTTGAGGATGATGCCCATGCCCTGGGCACGCGTGATGACTGCGTTCTGCGGTGTGGTGAGGTTGAGTGTGAAGTTCTTCTGCGGCCCGCTCAAGGCCTGTCCCAGGATCGTGACGGAGACCGTTTGGGTCGTTTCGCCCGGATTGAAGAGCAGTTGACCCACGGCTGCGAGGTAATCGGTCCCTGCGACGGCGGTGCCATCGGCCGTGGAGTAGTCAACCGTGACCGGCAGCGCGCTGATCGAAGAGAGCGTGACGGTGAACATTGCCGTCGCGGTGCCACCCGCCCTGGGAGCGACAACTGTCGCGTCGCCAACGACCAGGTCATGAACCAAGTTGTTGTTGATGATCGTGCCGATGCCTTGTGCCGTGATCACATCGGCGTTCGATGCGCCTGAGAGATTCACGGCGAAAGTCAGGTTCGGGCCGAGGGCCGTGCTGGGCAGGATCGGTACCGTGATCGTCTGCACGGTCTGACCCGGTTGGAACGTGAGCGTGCCGCTTTCCTGGGTGTAGTTGAGCCCAGCAAGCGCCGTCTGGTCGGCCGTGTTGAAGTTCACCGTAATGGGAAGCGTGCTCGGGCCGGAAAGCGTGACGTTGAAGACCGCATTCGCCGTCCCGGCCTGCGGCTGGATCACCGAAACGCTGTTGATGCTCAGCCCGGGTGCGGCCACCGTGTTGATGATCGTGGCGGTTCCCTGGCCGACCAGGATGGTCGAGTTCACGGAGTTCGACAGAGCCACGGAGAACGTCTTGATCGCCTCGGGGACCGAACTGCCGAGGACCGGCACATCGATCGACTCCGTCGTCTGACCGGCCGGGAACGTCAGGATTCCGCTCGTGGCCAGATAATCGGTGCCGGCGAGCGCAGTGCCGTTAACGGTGGTATACGACACCGACACCGGCAGTGCACTGGCCGTGGCCAGGGTGACGGTGAAGTGTGCGGTGTTGCCGCTCGGTCCGCTGACGATGACCGTCGTGTTCTGGATCGATAGGCCGACGGGCGGATTGACGTCGAGGATCGTGCCGATCGCCTGGTTCCGGGCGATGATCGCGCCCGAGGCCATGTCGAGGTCGACCGCGAAGGTCCGGGTCCCTTCCGGAACCGTACTGCCAATGATCGGGATCTGAATCGTCTGGGTCAACTGACCGGGTTGGAAGGTGACGGACCCGATCTCCTGCGTGTAATCGACTCCGGCGATCGCCGTGATGTTCGCGGTGTGATAGTAGACCGTCGCCGGGAGCTCACTGGGCGCGGAGAGTGTAAGCGTCGCCGTTGCGTTCACTGTGCCCGATGTCGTCTTCAACTGGCTGAAGTCGGCGATGGTGACCTGCGGTGGTAGCGTGTCATTGACGATCGTTCCTGTCCCCGAACCGTTAAGGATCGTCGCGTTCGTCGGGTTGGCGAGATTGAGCGTGAACGTTTCGGGCGTCGGTCCGAAGACGGCGTCTTTCAGGATCGGAACACTGACGAGCATGCTTGTCTGGCCGGGGGCGAAGGTCAGGGTGCCGTTCGTCGACGTGTACTCTCGGCCGGCCTGCGCCGTGCCGTCAGCCGTGTTGTAGCTCACGGAAATCGGCAGGGAGCTCGGGCTCGACAGCGAGACGGTGAAGATTGCGTTGGGCGTTTCGTTGGTGACGCTGACGTTGCTGACCGAGAAGAGTGGGCTCGGGTTGTTGTTGACAATGAAGCCGTTTGCCTGGGCGCGGAGGATGGTCGCGTTCTGCGCGTTGGTGAGGTTCAGCGCGAACTGCTTCTGTGGTCCGGCAAGATTGGTCCCGAGAATCGTCACCGAGACGGTCTGCGAGGTCGTGCCGGGAGCGAACGTGAGCGTCCCGCTGGTCGCGACGTAATCGGTACCCGCAATGGCGGAGGCGTCGGCGGTCGCGTAGTTGACCGTGATCGGTAGCGTGCTCGGCGAAGTCAGTGAGACGGTGAAGACCGCCTGTGCTGTATTACCCTTGGCCGGCGCGGGCGTGAACACGTCGCCCACGGTGATGTTGTGGACGAGGTTGTTGTTGATGATCGTGCCGACGCCCTGTCCATTGCCGATCGTGGCGTTGGACGGCCCGGAGAGATTGACCGCAAACGTGACATTGGGGCCGATCGCGGTGCCCGGCAGGATCGGCACGGTGATCGTCTGCACCGTCTGGCCCGGCTGGAAGGTGAGCGTGCCGCTCTCCTGGGTGTAGTCCACACCGGCCTGGGCGGTCTGGTCCATCGTGTTGTAATTGACGGTGATCGGCTGACCGCTCACGCTGGACAGGGTCACGTTGAAGATGGCGTTGGCCGATCCGGATTGCGGCTTGACCACCTGCACGCTGGAGATGTTCACGGTCGGAGCGGGGACGGTGTTGAGCAGGAATCCCTGACCTTGAGCACGCGTCACGGCCGCGTTCTGCGGAGAGCTCAGGTTCAGGTTGAAGACCTTCTCGGGCTCGCTGACGTTGGTGCCAAGCACCGTGACGGAGACCGTCTGCGTGGTCGTTCCTGGAGCAAAGGTGAGCGTCCCGGCCGTGGCGATGTAGTCGGTGCCGGCGATGGCTGTTCCATTCGACGTGGCGTAATTGACCGTGATCGGCAAAGCGCTCGACGAGGAAAGGGTGACGGTGAACAGCGCCGTCGTCGTAGCGCCTTGCGCCGGTACGGGTGTCAATACGTCGTTCACCGTGATGTTATGAACGAGATTGTTGTTGATGATCGTCCCGGTGCCCTGCGCCATCGCGACCGTGGCGTTCGTCGCGCCCGAGAGGTTCACCGCGAACGTGACGTTAGGCCCGATGTTCATGCCCGGCAAAATGGGTACGGTGATTGTCTGAACCGTTTGGCCGGGCGCGAACGTAAGGGTACCGCTGACCTGCGTATAGTCAGTGCCGGCCTGGGCCGTGATGTCCGACGTGTTGTAATTCACGGTGACGGGCTGGCCGCTGGGCGACGAAAGTGTCACGTTGAAGATTGCGTTCGTCGGATTCATCTGCGGCTTGACGACCGAGACGCTGGCAACACTGAGGCTGGGCGCGGGGACGGTGTTGAAAATCGTGCCCGTCGCCTGGCTCACCATGATCGTCGAATTCACGGGATTGGACAAAGCGACCAGGAAAGTCTTCGTCGGCTCGGGGACGGACGAGCCCAGAACCGGCACCAGGATCATCGCGCTGGTCTGGCCGGCCGGGATGGTGAGAACCCCGCTTGTCGCCGTGTAATCCGTTCCCGCCACGGCTGTGCCGTTGACCGTCGTGTAAGTCACCGAGACGGGCAGCGCGCTCGCCGTAGCGAGCGTGACCGTGAAATCGGCCGTCGTTCCCGTCGGGCCGTTCACCGTGACCGAGCTGTTTTGAATCGAGACACCCGCGGGCGGATTGACGTCGAGGATCGTACCGATGCCCTGGTTCCGTGCGATGATGCCGCCGGTGGCCATGTCGAGGTCGACGGCGAACGTACGCGTGCCCTCGGGAGTCGTGCTGCCGATGATTGGAATGCTAATGGTCGCGGTGAGCTGGCCCGGGGCGAAGGTGACCGTGCCGGTCTCCGCCACGTAGTCCACTCCGGCGACCGCCGTGATGTCCGCGGTGTGGTAGAAGACCGTCGTCGGCAACTCGCTCGGTGCTGAGAGCGAGAGCGTCGCAGTGGCGTTGACCGTGCCGGCAGTCGTCTTCAACTGGCTGAAGTCGTTGATCGTGACGGCAGGAGGCTGCGTGTCGTTGACGATGGTGCCCGTTCCCGTCGCGTTCGTGATCCCCGCGTTTGTGGGATTCGAGAGCATCAGCGTGAACGTCTCCGGCGTCGGGCCGAAGACCGCGTCCTTCAGGATCGGCACCGTGACGAGTTCGCTCGTCTGTCCAGGCGCGAAGGTCAGCGTGCCCGAAGTCGTTGTGTACTCGCGGCCCGCGAGCGCGGTGCCGTTGACGGTTGTGTACTGAACGGTGATGGGCAGCGTGCTCGGGCCGGAGAGCGAAACGACGAAGGTCGCGGTCGGCGTCTCGTTGGTGACCCCCACGTTGCCGACCGAGAAGAGTGGATTCGGGTTGTTATTGAGGATGAAGCCCACGCCCTGCGCCCGCGTGATCACACCGTTCTGGGGGGCGCTGAGGTTCAGGTCGAACGTCTTCTGCGGGCCGACGGCGTTGCTGCCCAGGATGGTGACCGGGACCATTTGCTGTGTGGTGCCCGGCGCGAACGTGAGGGTTCCCGCCGTCGCGATGTAGTCCGTTCCAGCGATGGCCGAGGCGTCGGCCGTCGCGTAGTTGACCGTGATCGGCAGTGTGCTGGACGCCGAGAGCGTGACGGTGAACATCGCCGTCGTTTGCTGACCCGCGGCCGGCAGCGGCGTCAGCACGTCGTTGACCGTGATGTCGTGCGCCAGGTTGTTGTTCACGATCGTCCCGACACCCTGCATGTTGCCCAGCGTGGCGTTGGACGCGCCCGAAAGGTTCACGGCGAAGGTGACGTTGGGGCCAATCGCCGTGCCCGGAAGGACGGGCACGGTAATCGTCTGCACGGTTTGACCTGGCGCGAACGTGAGCGTACCGCTGGCCTGCGTGTAATCGGTGCCGGCCTGAGCCGTGATATCGGCCGTGTTGTAATTCACGGTGACGGGCAGAGTGCTCGGCGACGAGAGCGTGACGTTGAAGACCGCGTTCGTCGGATTCATCTGCGGCTTGGTGACCGACACGCTTGCAATGTTGAGGCTCGGGGCCGGGACCGTATTGAAGATCGTTCCCGTCCCCTGTCCCACCATAATCGTCGAATTCACGGCGCTCGAAAGCGCAACCGTGAACGTCTTCGTGGGCTGCGGGAGGGAGGAGCCGAGGACCGGGACCGCGATGGTTTCCAACGTCTGACCGGCCGGGAAGGTGAGGATGCCGCTGGTGGCGAGATAGTCGGTGCCCGCGATGGCGGAACCGTTGATGGTCGTGTAATTGACGGAAATCGGCTGTGCGCTGGCGGTTGCGAGCGTGACGGTGAATGTAGCCGTCGTTTGCGCGGGCCCGGACACGGTCGCGGTGGCGTTGCTGATCAGAAGGCCGGCAGGCGGGTTGATATCGAGAATCGTACCGATGCCCTGCGGTGTCGCGATCAGTGCACCGGTCGCCATGTCGAGATCGACCGCGAATGAACGCGTCCCTTCAGGAACCGTGCTGCCGATGATCGGAATGCTGATCGTTTGCGTGATCTGACCGGGCTGGAACGTCACGGATCCCGTCTCGGACACATAGTCCACACCCGCCATCGCCGTGATGTCGGCCGTATGGTAGAAGACGGTCGCGGGCACGCTGCTCGGCGCGGAGAGCGATAACGTTGCCGTGGCGTTGACCACGCCGCTGGTCGTCTTCAACTGACTGAAGTTGTTGATGCTCACCGATGGCGGCAGGACGTTGCTCAGGATCGTCGCCGTGCCCGCCGAAGCGGCGAGACTGGCATTCGACGGGTTCGAGAGGAGGAGCTGGAACGTTCTCGTCGGCGGCCCGAACACGTTGTCCTTCAAAATCGGCACCGAGACGAGCTCGCTCGTCTGGCCCGGGGCAAACGTGAGCGTACCGCTCGTCGTTGTGTAGTCGACTCCCGCGATGGCGGTACCGTCGATCGTCGTGTAATTCACCGTGATTGGCTGGCCGCTCGGTCCCGACAGCGAGACGGTGAACACGGCGTTGGGGCTGGTGCCGTTCACTGCGCTGACGTTGTTGACCGAAACCGCGGGCTGCGCGATCGTGTTGTTGATGATCCCGTTACCCGTCGCGCGGCCCAGGGTCGCGTTCTGGGGGTTGCTGAGGGCCACCGTGAACTTCTTGGTGGGCTGGTTCAGTGTGTCGCCCAGGACCGTCACGTTGATCGTCTGGCTTGTTTGACCGGGAGCGAAGGTGAGCAGGCCGGACGCGGCCTGGTAGTCGGTGCCGGCGATGGCGGTACCGTCCGCCGTGGCGTATTGCACCGTGACGGGCAAGAGACTGGGCTGGGCGAGCGTTACCGTGAACGTCGCGGTGGCGCCCGCGGTGCCGTCGCTCACGATCGCGTCGTTGGTCGACAACAGCGAGATCGCGTTCGAGTTATGAATGGTCGCTGTGCCGGACGCGTTGTTGATCGACGCGTTGGTCGCCCCGGAGAGGTTGACGGCGAACGTCTTGTCGGGACCCAATGTGGTGCCCGGGAGCACCGGCACGCTGATGGTCTGCACCGTCTGGCCCGGTGCGAAAGTGAGCGTGCCGCTCACGGCCGTATAGTCGGCGCCGGCCTGAGCGGTGATGTCGGCTGTGTTGTAGTTGACCGTGATGGGCAGCTCGCTCGGACCGGACAGCGTGACGTTGAAGATCGCGTTCGTCGGGTTTTTCTGCGGCTCGGTGACCGAGACTGTGCTCGTGATCGAGATTGACGGGGCCGTGACGGTATTCAGGATGAGGCCAGTCCCCTGGCCGACCATGATCGTCGAGTTGACGGGGTTCGACAGGTTGACCGTGAACGACTCGAGCGGTTCGGGGACGGTCGATCCCAGCACAGTTACGTTGATGTTTTCGGTCGTCGTTCCGGCCGGGAACGTGAGCGTCCCGCTTGTCGGCAGGTAGTCGATCCCCAACTGGGCGGAGCCGTTGGCGGTGGCGTACTGGACCGTGACCGGAAGGGCGCTCGGCGTCGCGAGCGTGACCGCGAAGGTTGCAGTGGTCTGGCTCGAGCCGCTCTGGGTTACGTTGGCGTTGCCGATCGAGATTCCCGCGGGCGGGTTGATGTCGAGAATCGTGCCGATCCCCTGCGCCCGGGCAATGCTTCCGACGGTGGTCGTGTCGAGGTCGAGCGCGAAGGTGCGCGTCCCTTCGGGGATCGTGCTGCCGATGATCGGAATGTCAACGGTCTGAGTGACCTGGCCCGGCTGGAAGGTGACGGCGCCGACCTCGCTGACGTAGTCGGTGCCCGCGATCGCCGTGATGTTCTGTGTGTGGTAATTGACGACCACAGCCACGGCGCTGGGTTGAGAGAGCGTCAATGTGGCGACCGCGTTGACCTCGCCCGACGTCGTCTTCGTCTGGCTGAAGTCGTTCACGCTGACCGATGGCCCTGCGCTGCTGTTGATGAGCGTCGTGGTGATGATCGGGTCGCCCGGCATGACGAAGCCAGCGTTGGTCGCGTTGAACACCTTCAGGCTGAATTCGGACGTCGGCTTGTAAACCGGATCCTTGAGCAACGGAACCGTGATGAGCGCGGTCATCTGGCCGGGCTGGAACGTGGCCGTCCCGGCAGTCGCCACATAATCCGCCCCGGCCACGGCGGTGCCGTCGATCGTCTGATACTGGACGGTGATCGTCTGCTGACTCGGCGCGTTGAGGAAGAGCGAGAACACCGCCTGGCCGCTGCTCGTGTCGACCGGCGCGTTGGGAAGGTCGACGACGTCGATCAGCGGTTGAGCCGCCCCGCTCAAAATGATGCCGTTGGCGGTCCCTCGCGCGATCGCTGCGTTTTGCGGGTTGCTCAGATTGAACGTGAACTGCTTCTGAGGCGCATTCTTGCTGCTGCCGATGATCGGGACATTGACCGTGGCCGAGGTCTGCCCGGCCGGAATGATGACCTGTCCCGAGGTTGCGACATAGTCGGTCCCCGCCTTGGCGGTCCCGTCGCTCGTGCTGTAGTTCACGACCACCGGCAAGGGCGTGACGGTCGAGAGATTGATGGTGAACATGGCGTTCGTGAGCGCACCATCGACGTTGCTCGACGTCGTGACCACGTCGCCGACCGTGAGCGACTGGCCCAGGTTGTCGTTGATAATCGTGCCCGTGCCCATGTTGGTGGCGATCGTCGCGTTGCTGGGCGCGAACAGGTTGACCGCGAATGTGGAGCTGGCTTTGAGCGCGGTATTCGAGAGGATCGGCACCGTGATCGTCTGCGTCGCCGTGCCCGGTGCGAACGTCAACGTCCCGGAAGTCTGGGTGTAGTCGGTGCCTGCGATCGCTGTGATGTTCGACGTGGAGTAATTCACCGTGACCGGCAAGCTGCTTTGGCCGGTGAGCGAGACGGTGAACACTGCGCTCGGCGGAGCGCCGGTCTGCGGCACGATGACCTGCACGTTGTTGATCGACAGGTTGGGATTGCTCAACGTGTCGAAGATCGTCCCGGTCGCTTGACCGATGCTGATCGTTGAATTCACCGCGTTCGCGAGATTGATGGTGAATTGCTTCGGGGCTGCGGGAACGGTCACGCCCAGAATCGGCACGGTGATCTGAAGCGGGCCGCTGGAGTTCGCCGGGAAATTCAGAACTCCACTCGTCGCGAGGTAGTCGGTCCCGGCGATCGCGGTGCCGTTCTGGGTCGAGTAATTGACCGACACCGGGTTCTTGCTGGGAGTCGTAAGGAAGACGTTGAAGGTCGCCGTGGTCGGCGTCGAGCTTCCTTGATCGACCGTGGCCGGCGTGACGTAGATCCCCGCCGGGGGATTGGGGTCATTGATGGTAACCGTCGCCTGGGTGTTGGCGAGCGTCATGTTCATCGGGTTCGACAGGGTGACGCCGAACATGCGCGTCCCTTCCGGGATCGAGCTGCCGATGATCGTGATCGGAATCGTCTGGAAGACCACACCGGGGGCGAATGTGAGGACACCGTTCGTGGCGACGTAATCGGTGCCCGCCATGGCCGACTGGTCGACCGTCGTAAAGTTGACGGTGCCCGTGACGTCGCTCGGGGCCGACAGGGTCACGTTGACGTTGACCGTCGTCGTGCCTGACGTCGTCTTGAGGATCGTCGCGTTGCTGATCGTGGCCTGGGGTGCCGTGCCCGTGGTGAGCAAGGTCGCGGTGCCGGTCCCCTGGGAGATCCCCGAGTTCGTCGGATTGATCAGGTTGAGCGTGAAGGTGGCCGTGGGCGGGCGCAGCGTCGGATTCTTGATGATGGGAACCGAGACCGTCTGAGCGGTCTGGCCGGGCGAGAAGGTGAGCGTGCCGCTCGTCGACGCATAGTCGATCCCCGCGACGGCTCCATTTGGCGGCGGACCATCTTGCGTGTAGTAGTTCACCGTCGCCGGCAACATGCTCGGCGCGGATAGCGAGACGACGAAGGTCGCGGCCGGGCTGTTTTGACTGACGGTGACGTCATTCACCGAAAAGTCCGGCGCAGCCACGCTCGGGTTGAACACGGCGGAGACCGAACCGCCCGCGGGAGTTGCGTTGGTCGCATTGGCGATCGACACGACCACGATTTCGGGCGGCCCGAACTGACCCGTGGTCTTGCCCGTGAGGGTAATGCTGCCCGACGTCTGCCCGGCCGGAATCGTGATCGAATTGCCCGAGGGGATGTAGTTGACCCCGCTCACGGCGTTTCCACCGAACGACAGGTTGATCGTCGCCGGCAGATTCTCGACCGTGGAGAGCGTTGCGGTGACAGTGATCACTCCGCCGTTGTCCGTCGACGGAGAACCGGTCTCCGAGAGCATGACGGTGGGCGCCGGGTCTCCTTCGGTGATCGTGGTTGTCACCGTTTGGGGACTCGCCGCAATCGCGTTGGTCACACCGCTGATCGTGCTGACCACGGTCACGTTCGGCCCAAACTTGTTGTCATCGACGCCGGCGAGCGTGACGCTGCCCGTCGTTTGTCCAGGAGGGATGGTGATCGAATTGGCCGACGTCGTGTACTGCGTCGTCGGCGTTGCGGTCCCGGAGAAGGTCAGGTTGACCGTCGTCGGTAACGTGGAGGCGGCCGAAAGGGTCGCGGTCACCGTCCCCGTACCGCCGTTCTCGGCAATCGGGCTCCCGGTCTGGCTCAGGGAGACGGTGGGCTCGGGGTCCACCTCGTTGATCGTCGCCGTGACTTGCTGCGGCGCGAACTGGCCGTTGGTCACGCTCTGAATGGAGGCGATGACGGTGACGTTCGGCCCGAACATCTTGTCGTCGACGCCGGTGATCGTCGCCGTTCCGGACATCTGCCCGGCCGGAATCGTGATCGAGTTGGCCGAGGTCGTGTACTGGGTGGTGGGCGTCGCGGTGCCGGTGTAGGCGAGGGTGACCGTCGTCGGCACCAGCGAAAGCTCGTTCTGCGTCGCAGTGATCGTTGCCACGCCGCCGTTCTCGGCCAACGGGCTACCCGACAGGCCGAGGGTGACCGTCGGCGGCGGTGACGCCTCGGTTTCCTTGAGCGTGACCGACGTCACCCCGTTCGGCATGGCGCCTGACGCGGTAGCGATCGTGGCCACGACCGTGTAGCCGTTGCTGAACTCGTTGTCGTTGATGCCCGTGACGCTGACGCTCCCGCTCAGCGAGCCCGCGGGAATCGTGATCGTCGTGCTCGCGATGTTGTAGTTCGTGCCGGAGACCGCCGTCCCGCCGAGCGTCAGATTGACCGTCGTCGCCTGGGCCGAGACCGCCGATAGGTTGGCGACGATGGACGCCGTACCCCCGTTCTCCGAGAACGGACTGCTCATGGTCGCGAGCGAGACGGTCGGCTGGTTGTCGCCCTCGGTGATCGTCTGCGATACCGACTGCGTCCCGTTCACCGTCGCGTTCGTCGCGCTCGTGATCGTGGTCACGACCGTAACGTTCGGCCCGAATTTGCTGTCGCTGGCCCCGGTGATCGTCACGTTGCCGGTGGTCTGGCCGGCGGGGATCGTAATCGAGTTGCCGGACGTGGTGTACTGCGTCGTGGGAATTGCCGTGCCGGAGTATCCGAGGTTGACCGTTGTGGGGAACCCGGAAGCCGCCGAAAGCGTCGCCGTGACCGTTCCGGTCCCCCCCATCTCCGCGATGGGACTGCCCATCTGGCTCAGCGTCACGGCCGGCGGGAGGTCAACGTTGTTGATCTGGACGCTCACCTGCTGCGGCGGGAAGTACTGGGCGTTCGTCACGCTCTGGATCGCCGCCGTGACGTTCGTGTTCGCGTCGAAGGTCTTGTCGTCGACGCCGGTGATCGTGGCCGTGCCGGTGGTCTGCCCGGCCGGAATCGTGATCGTCGCGCCCGAGGTCGTGTAGTTCGTGCCCTGAATCGCGCTGCCGCCGAACGTCAGGTTGATGCTCGTCGTCAGCGTCGACGACGAGCTCTGGGTGGCGATCACTTGCGCGACGCCGCCGTTCTCGTTGATCGTGCTCTGGGAGATGCTCAAGGTCACGGCCGGGGGCGGATCGCTGTTGGTCTCGGTGATCGTGACCGTGGTCGTCCCCGCCGGGGTCGCATTGGTGGCACTCGCGATTGTGGCTGTGACGGTGTAGCCCGTGTTGTAGATGCCCGTGTCAATGCCTGTCAGCGTGATGCTGCCGCTGAGCTGGCCCGCGGGGATCGTGATGGTGTCGCTCGAGGCGGTGTAGTTCGTGTCCTTGACGGCCGTGCCGCCGAAGGTCAGTTTGACCGTGGTGGGGAGTTGCGAAGCGGCCGAGAGGTTGGCGACGACGGAGGCCACGCCCCCCTGTTCCATGAACGGATTGCCCATCGCGATGAGCGAGACATTGGGCGGTGAGTCGCCCTCAGTGATCGTGGTCGTGACCGACTGCGTCCCGTTCACCGTCGCGTTCATCGCGCTGGTGATCTTGGAGATGACGGTGACGTTGGGCCCATAGACGTTGTCGTCGACGCCCGTGATCGTGATGCTTCCTGTGGTCTGACCCGCCGGGATCGTGATCGAGTTGGCGGACGCCAGGTATTGGGTTGACGTGGCGGTGCCGGAGAAGGCCAGGTTGACCGTCGTCGGAAATCCGGAGGCGGACGACAGCGTCGCGGTCACGGTGGCCACGCCGCCGTTCTCAGCAGCGGGGTTGCCGGTCTGACTCAAAGTCACGGTGGGCGGAGAGTCTTCCTCCGTGATCGTGACCGAAGCGGGTGGCGGTGGCGGGGACGAGACCTCCCCGTTGGTCACACTCTGAATCGCGGCGAGGACCGTGACGTTGGGCCCGTAACTGTTGTCGTCAACGCCCGTGATCGTCACGCTGCCGGTGGTACCACCCGGCGGGATCGTGATCGAGCTACCCGAAGGCGTGTACTGCTTACTTGTGGCGCTGCCGCCGTAGCTCAGGTTGACGGTGGTCGTCAGCGTCGACGGCGCGTCCAGGGTCGCGACGATGGTCGCGATCCCGCCTTGCTCGGAGATCGGGCTGCCGAACGCCTGCAGGGTCGCGGTAGGGGGCGGATCGTTGTTTTGTTCCTGGAGGGTAACCGACGTTGTGCCCATCGGAGTCGCACCGGTCGCGGACGAAATCATCGCCGTGACGGTGTATCCGAGGTCGTACATCATGTTGTCGATGCCGGTGACCGTCACACTGCCGGTCGTCTGACCAGCCGGGATCGTGATCGTCGAGCCGGAGACGCTGTAGTTCGTACCTTGAACGGCGGTCCCGCCGTAGGTCAGGTTGACGGTCGTATCCTCACCCGATTTGGCGGAGAGCGTCGCCGTGATGGTCGCCGTGTTCCCCGCTTCGTTAAACGGAGTCCCCGTGGCGGACAGGGAGACGTTCGGCATCGGGTTCGAGTTCGTGATCATCACGCTGACGGGCGCCACCGTGTTGTCGCTGCTGTCGCCGATGGTTGCCGTAAGGGTCGGGCCGAATACACCGGGATTCATGGCCGTCAGCGTTGCGGTGCCCGTCGTCTTTCCGGCAGGGACGGTGATCGTGGTTGGAGTGACGGTGTAGTCCGTTCCCTCCATGGCTGTGCCGCTGAACGTAAGCGGAATGGTCTCGTCGACGGTCTGAGTGCCGGACAACGTCGCCGTGATCGTCGACGTGCCTGCGGTATCGGCGACCGTCGTGGGCATTGCGCTTAGCGTGAGGGTCGGCGCTGTCGTGCTCTCCTGGATGGTCGTCGTAACGGAGTTCGGCGTTCCCACCGTCTCGTTCGGGTCGCCGGAGACCGAGGAAATGGTCGCAATGACGGTTGTCGAGGTGACCGGGTTGTATGCCGGATTGTTGATCGCGGTGATCGTCCCGGTCCCCGTCGTCGCGTTTGCGGGGATCGTGATCGTGGCGGGCGCAGTGTATGTGCTGGCGGCAGCGGTGCCGGTGTAGGCGAGGTTCACGGTCGTGGCTACCGATACCGCTGAGGCGAGTGTCGCCGTCAGAGTGTCGGTCCCACCGTTTTCCGAGATGGTCGGGGAGGAATGGCTCAGGGTGACGGTCGGCGCACTGACGCCACTGTTAATGGTAATCGTCGCCGACCCCGAAACGACACCGTCGCCAAAGTTCAGAGTGAAGGAAAGCGGTGCATGGAACGTGGGACTTGCAAGGATCGTGATTGGGACCGACGAGGGGTTGGTCTGGGCAAGCGCGGTCCCGCTGGTCGCTGTGTAATCCGTCCCCGCCTTTGCAGTCCCATCCACCGTGGACCAGTTAAGGGTGTAGAGAGGGATATCGTCGTGGATCATGACCGTGGCGGTCGCCGTGCCGGTCGTCGGCGCAGTGACGGTGACGGGGGAATTGGTCGCCGTGATCGCTAGCAGCGTCCGGTCTTCCAGCCGCTCAACCCAGGCCGACAGTCGCTCTCGACCCACCGACCTCCATTGCCGATCGCGAGATCCCGTTCCCCGGAGTAGACGCATGGCCGGCCGCCTTCAACTTTTGTACGCAAGGATTGAAAATCTAGACGGATTTCCCTCTTTGGGTCCGTTTTAACATAACCGCGCGGCTTCCGTTGTCAACTTAGCTGACTTAGCTTAACAGTCCCGCATGATCGAATCTGTTGACAAAATACGTACAGTTTACCTTTAATGCTCGCGATGAAAGACAGTTGTCGGCATTCGATCTGTGGAACGACGTGACGCCGACCTCGCACGTGACACGCTCCTTGCACGGTTCAATAAAACCGAAAGCGGGGCGCACTCGGCCATCGTTGAGATGGCGAGACGATGGTTGCCGCTTGATTAGGAAGGCGATCTGGGGAGTGCTCGAGATCGCCCCGGAAGCGGTCGGCTCAACCGTGGCCGTAGCCACGATCGAACGCCTCCAGGTCACGGATGTAGGCTGAATAGGTTGTACGGAATGTGTCGGCGTCGATCGACCAGCGCGGACTGTCCTCGGTGTGGCGGTGGCAATGTTCTTCCACCAGCCGGTGCAAGAACTTGAAGAGCTGCCTTGGGGTGCGTAGGTTGCCGAGCGCGTCCTTCAGTGAATCGTCGCTGACGGCCTCATCGATGATCTGGCGCAGCCTCGGTCCACCGTCGCCGTTGTTCGAAGGCTCGATCGCGCAGGCGCGGAGCCGGTCGCCTGCGAGGTCATAGAGCGACGTACCGCTCCAGCGCAGGGGCTTGATCATGTTCAGCTTGTCGGGACGGGCGCGGTCGTAAAACTCCTTGTCTTCCTTCTCGAGATAGTAGGCGAGCTCGATCGGCAGCAACAGCTTCAGACCGATGCCGGGATGCCGCAAAAACTTGTGGTCCAGCAGCGGCCAGACGAGCGCACGCATCTTGCGTGGGTCGCCTTCAACGGCCTGGGGTTCGTCGACCCGGTCGACGAGGACGATAATCCCCGCGTATCCAAGCGTCTGAAGCACGCCTTGAAACTTGCGAAGCAGCTCGTACCGCTCCTCGCCCCCCCCTGACGCCAGGGGAACCGGTTGGCCTCCCAGCTCGCTCGGCTTGAACCAGAGCAGTTCCCAGCGCAAGGCGGAAGGATCTCGGCTGAGTACGCGGAGCCCTTTGCGGATGTCCCGTGCATACCACTCCGCTCGAGCGAGCCTCCAGCCCCAGTAGACCCAGCCCAGGACGATCGGCAAGAGCAGCCAGGGCAAAGCACTCCAGTTGCGCAAGGCTGGGATCAAGAAGAGGAGCGCCGCCACGATGAGCGTTGTTCCAAAACCGATCTGCAGGTCGCGCCGGGACCAAAGCGGCCGGAACCCAGACCGTCGACGCAACCGGCTCCAGCGCCGTTCGATGGGCTCGCCGGTGGACTGGTCATAGAGCGCCGCCAGCAGCAGAAGGTCGCGGCGCTGATCGAGGGTCAGTGAAGAAAGGTTGCTCCGTTCCGCCGTGACGGAATCCACCAGGCGGGTCACGCCCTGGGCCAGGATCGCGTCCATATGGTCCTGCAGACGCCAGCGGGTCAGGGCCTGGGCGGTGTCCTTGGCGCGGACGGCGGTCCTGAAGTGGTCGAGGTAGGGATTGAAGTCGTCGTATGAGATGACGAAAACGCGTTCGTTCGGGTGCGCCTGGTTGAAGGCGTCGAACTCGGCCATCGCCTGAAGGCGGAGCGCGGTCTTGCCGCTGCCTTTCTCGCCGAAGACGAGCGCCGTGGACGGATCCGCCGGGCTGCCGAAGAACTTGTCCCAGGCCGGGTGGTGGATCGTGGAGAGGCATCGCCGCTTGAAGACAGTGTCGGTCTGTGCATCTTCTTCGCTGAACGGATTGCCGCCGATTCCGTGATGTTTCAAGAACTGTTCAGTCTTCATCGTTCCTTCCCACGTCCTGGAGGCCGCGACCGATGCTCCCGCCGGCGGTCCTTCCGTCTTACCTTATTCGGAGCGCGCGCCGCAATCGCAGGCGGTTGACGCTAGGCGCGCGAACGGCTTACCATTCAGTCCTTCGCCCCGCGGAATGCCTCTTCGGTCCATCCCAACCGTCGGCTCGAGGACGCACCAAATCTTCGTAGTCGTCGTACGCCACGCAATCACTTGAGTGTTTTCATGCAGTCCACAGCGAGACGTTTGGCCCTGCCCGGCTGGCTCGTCCTTGCTGCGCTTGGCTGGGCCAGCGGTTGTGGCAATTCGCAACAACCGCCAGCGGCCGCTCCCAAACCCGAACCTCTGCGCGTCGCCTCCGCCTCAGACCTTCAAACCGCCCTCCCGGTTCTGGCCGCACGGTTCACCAAGAAATCCGGCGTGGAAGTGAGCCCCACGTTTGGTGCGTCCGGTCAACTGGCCGAGCAAATCAAGGCGGCGGCCCCGTTCGATGTTTTCCTCTCGGCCAACCGCTCCTTTGTGGAAGATCTGGCGAAGGATGGCGCCGTCGTCCCCGAGAGTGTCTCCACGTATGCGTTCGGCTCGCTTGTACTTGCGGTTCATCCCGATTCCGGGGCATCGATCCACGCTTTGACGGATCTTAGTAGCAGTCCCGACATCAAGAGAATCGCGATCGCGAACCCGGCATTCGCCCCCTACGGAGTCGCCGGCAAACAAGCCCTTGAGCGCAGTGAGGTCTGGAAAAAGGTTGAACCGAAGATTGTTCAAACCGAATCCGTTCGACAGGCACTTCAGTTTGTGGAGACTGGGAATGCCGAAGCCGCACTCGTCGGTAAATCGATAGCTTCTGCGTCCAGGAAGGTCCGGTTGATTGAGATCGACCGCGCTCTCTATAAACCGATCGTCCAGGGTCTGGGGATTGTCACCAGAACCAAACGCCTGCCGGACGCCCAGAAGTTTGTCGACTTCCTCTTAAGTGTCGAGGGGCAGAACGGCTTTGCGGAGTTCGGATTTTCGATGGTGAAACCTGCCCCCTGAGCGTTTCGAGATCGCTGAGTCGAACCACTGTGAATTCCGCAGACTTTGCACCGCTCTGGCTCTCGCTTCGGGTCGCCTCTCTGGCGACGCTGCTCATTGCGACGTTGGGCGTGCCGCTCGCGTTGCTGCTGGCCAGAGGACGTTTCGCGGGGAAGGGCCTACTCGCGGGTGTCCTCACACTCCCGTTGGTTTTGCCACCCACTGTCCTCGGGTTCTACCTGCTCCAGATCCTGGGGCGACGGGCGTGGTTGGGGTTGTGGCTCGAACAGACGTTCGGCGTGACCCTGGTTTTCCACTGGTCGGGAATCGTCATCGCGTCTGCCGTGGCGGCGTTTCCTCTGTTCCTTTTGCCGGCAAGGGGCGCGATCGAAAGCGTGGACCCGAATCTCGAGGATGCCGCTCGGCTGCTCGGTCGCGGGGAGTTGTCGGTCTTCCTTTCAGTGACGGTCCCCCTCGCCTGGCGGGGAATTGTGGCCGGTGCGCTGCTCGCCTTTACACGCGCCCTCGGCGACTTCGGAGCCACGCTGATGGTCGGTGGTAACATCGAAGGGGTGACACGAACGGCATCGCTCGCGATCTACGACGCCGTGAATACACCGGGCCAGATGGACCGCGCCGGCTGGTTGACGGCTTGGATCTCGATCGTCTCGATTGTCGCGCTCTGTTTGACCCAGCGAGGTCTGCCCGCACGAGGGCTTGGACGTTGAGCGCCCACCGTGCCCTCGATGTTCGTCTGGAACATCGGATCCACCCAGCCCTCAAACTCGACGTGGGCCTTTCGCTGGGGCCGGAATGCGGGGTCCTCTTTGGACCGTCGGGGACCGGCAAGACGACGATCCTGCGTCTCATCGCGGGACTCACCGCCCCGGACCGCGGGCATGTCCGAGTCGAAAACGATGTGCTGTTTGACGCGTCGGCGGGCATCAACGTGCCGCTTCGTCATCGACGCATCGGCATGATCTTTCAAGACGACCTGCTCTTCCCTCATCTCAACGTCGCCTCCAATATCCGCTTCGGCCTGAAAGGGCAGCCCAAACGGCAGGCCGATGATCGGGTCAACGCGGTTGCTACACTTTGCGGTGTGGAACCGCTCCTGGGCCGCACTCCAACCACGCTCTCCGGTGGCGAGCGCCAGCGGGTCGGTCTGGCGAGGGCGTTGGCACCTCGTCCACGATTGCTGCTCTGCGACGAACCGGTCTCGGCGCTGGACCTCGCCAGCCGGCATACGCTCCTGGAACGCCTGCGAATTGTCCAGCGAGCGGAAGATATTCCTCTGCTCTACGTCACGCACAGTCCGGCGGAGGCCATCGCGCTGGGTTCCCGACTGTTCCTGCTCTCGGCAGGAACGATCATCGAGGAAGGTTCCCCCCTGGAAGTGCTCGCACGTCATACCGGAGCGGCAACTCACCTCGAAGGGGTGCGCAACCTCTTTGCCGCCGTCATCGAGGGGCACGCTCCCGACGGCGGCGAAACACATCTTCGTGTAGAGAACGGTCCGTCCCTGGTCGTGCCGTACGAACCGAGGGAAGTCGGAAGTCGCGTGTTCGTCGAAGTGCGGGCCGACGAGATCTTGCTCGCTCGTGGCCCGCTTGCCGGTCTAAGCGCACGGAACCTCATCGATGGCCTAGTCGAGCGGATCGTGCCGCACGGCCCGGAGGCCGAGATCGTGGTACGGACGGAGGGCGTCTGCTGGATCGCCAGCGTGGTCGCGCCGGCGGTCGCCGCGCTCGACCTGCGCCCCAGCGCGGCGGTGTGCCTGATCGTGAAAGCGCGGAGCTGCCGCGTCCTGGACGGTCCATAGCGACGAGCCGGGACCGCAGTTCCTGCCGCACCGGCGGCGCGACCCGGTCACGCGGTTCTACGCGTACGGTTCGCACGCCCCACAGAAGCGTATCTGCGTGATCACAGCCTGCCCATGCCGGAGAATCCGGCCGTGATCTGGCGGACAGAATGACACGATGTCCTCTCAAGGATTCTCGGACTGATCACTACGTCGAAACCGCGGCTGGCGGCCGCGCCATCGTTGACAAGGGCAGGAGTTCCCTTCTACCCTTCAACACGACGACTCCGGTGCCAAGAAGTCGTACCGTGCGCTGTTGGCACACCGAACCGCAGGTCATCAAGGGGTCATTCTTCATGGCCAAGTCCGACAAGCGAAAGACGTGGGCGGCAGCCAAGGGCAAGTACGCCAAGGAACTCAAGGGGGTCAAGTTCAAGTCCGACCTCGGGCCGAGTCTCGACAAGCTCTACACCCAGTACAACAAGCCGTTGAAAACCTTCTCGGATCTCGACGCCAAAGAAATGGACGAGAAGACGGCCGAGCTGGCAAAGAAGTGCCAGCCCATCATCAGGGAGTATCTCGACAAGGTGGACGGCATCACGGATGAGGACGCCAAGTCCGGCCTGAAGAAAATCCTGAACGAGATCAAAACCGACGTCGATAAGCTGGCCAACCTCGCGTGAAGTGAAAACGGCCGCCAGGTCGCCTGGGTGAAATTCGTCGGATGGCAAATCTCGGCTCCCCGGAATCCCCGGCCTCCGTCGCGTTAGTCACCCTCTGCCCCGGGGGGCCCATTCATGGAACCGCTCGACGCCACGATCCACCTCGCCTTCGCGTTCGATATCGGCTACGAGATCGACATCGAACGGGCGCGGACGTTGCTGTCGGCCGAATCGGCCAACCTCGTCCGGCGGCGGCGCACGCCCGAGTCGATCCGCTACCGCCCGGCGCCGGTACGCACAGTCATTGACGGCTCCGGGATTGTCTTGCCGAACGGGGCCGCGAGCGTCGCACCCGCGCGGGCCGAGCTATCCATCTTCGATTTCGCCGCGCTCTCTTTGGTCGTGCAGTATCCCGCGCGGATGACACCCGAGGAGCTGTTGGCTCTTGCCGGCGCCCTGGCCGAGCCCGCGCCGCTAACGGCCTCGTCTCGCCGTGTCCTGGAACCGTGGATCATGCGGATCCGTCCCGCGGTGATCGGCTTCGAGTTCAGCGAGATCAGCGAAGAGTACGTCATCTTCCAGATCAACGATACCCGCACCGACTGGTTGGAGTGCCACCGCGACTGGATCGCGGGCCTGGTGCGGCTCGAGTCCAGCCCACTGAGCCCTGCTGAGGTCGTCGAGGCCACCCGGCTCAGTTTCTCGTACACGCCAAACGACCTCGTGGCGCTCGACTGGGCCGCGGGTTTCGTGGCCGACCGCGATTGCGCGGATACGTTGCAGGTGATCGAGTTCGCCAACGTGCAACTCCTGGAATTCCGCCACATTGACGACCGGCTCGACGATCGCCTCGAAGCTGCGTACCGGCAGATCCGGCCGCTGCGGAACAACTTCGGCCCAATGGTCCTTTGGAGGTCGCACAGCGACGCCGTGCGTAACGTCCGCGAGCTCGAAATCGAGGCCACGAGCCTGTTCGAACGCGCGGATAACGCCCTGAAACTGATCGGCGATCAGTACCTTTCGCGCGTCTTCGACCTCGCCTCCACGCGGTTTCACCTCCGCGGTTGGCAGCAGTCGATTCGCCGGAAACTTGACACAGTCGGCAACGTTTACGACCTCCTCATCCAGCAGGCCGGCGGGATGCGCATGGAGACTCTGGAGATCATTGTCGTGGTGCTGATCGCGATCGAAATTCTCCTGGCCCTATTTCGCCACTAAACCCGCCGGACGATTAAACTACCCAGAATCGCCCTTTTTCCATGTCGCTTGAAAATTACGCAAAACAAGGGCAGACGATCAGGAATCCGAAGCGTTTAACCGATCAATGAGAGGGCCAGGGGAACGTGAGCGGAAGCGTTGCGGGAAGGACACCCAGCGCGGGGGCGTTCGCTGGTCGGGTTGGCAGCGAAGGAGTGCTGAGACTCATGAGAATCCTCTCGACGCGCCGGGCGTTGGCCATCAGGATTGTCGCGGCTGGGACCTTTGTCGCGACGTTGCTCCTGGGTTCCTACGCACTCGCCGGGTCTCAGACGGTCGACCCTGCTTCGGTCGTTCCGCTCGATAAAATCGCGCCGCAACATCGCGAGGGGGTGGCGGAGGTGATCCGCGAGCACACCTTCCATCGCAAAGGTGAGCCGGATACGTTCCCGTGCCACTCGAAGCTCTATCTCACGCTCTTAAACGAGCCCGCGCTCACGCTGGCACTGTGGAAGGACCTGAGCGACTCACCAGTTCGGCTCAATCAGGTCGGCCCGGGCCTCTACAAGGGCACGGACGGGGCAGGAGCGGTGGCCACCTGGGAGTTCGTTTACCGATCGCCGAAGCTGCACGTGCTGCTCTGCAACCTGGAGTACACGACGCCCCGCGGGAACGCTCGGCTCGAAGGGCGGATCGTGCTGATCGTCCATACTGGTTATTATCGCGAGGTGAACGGCGAACCGTGGGTCCAGCATGACGTCGAAGCGTTCGTGAAGATCGACTCGCGGGGCTGGAAGGCGGTCGCGCGAACCGTGCGGCCCATCATCGAGAAGCTGCTCGAGGACCAGGTCCGCGAGGCGGGCTGGTTCGTGTCACTCATGGGACGGCTGGTCGCGACATACCCGAACTGGGCCTGCGAAGTGTCGTTGAAGCCGATCGAGGCTGACCCGCGAGCACTCCAGCAGTTTCGCGAGACGGTCGTTCAGAACCGCCGCCCGGGCGCATCGAATGGCCGGCCGACGATCGCCGAGAACGTGCCCGATACCACGCGACGCCGCTGATGGACCCGTCTGTTCGGTGAACCCTGCTCAGCGATTGAGCTTCCACCACGGCTTCGGCTTTCCCCTTTGTTCGTCCGCGAGGCGCGAGCGGATGAGACGCAACGTTGCATCGTAGCGCCGAGAGGGGATGTCGGGTCCCGGGGGAAGGGCGGACGCCTTGGGGGCGTCATTCTCCGGCGGGAGTCGATCGAAGCCGTCCTGTGCTTCGGAATGGGTCATATCGGGAAATCCTTCCCGGTTGTGGGGGGGGCAGAAATTCAGGTCCGCACTCAACTCTAGCACACGCTCTCATTCACCATCGAACGCACTGTGTTCCCGGCGCCGGTTCGAGGTGAATTCCTCGACGGTTCCACGCGTGACCACTTCATAGAGAATCGCTTGCTTGTCCCCCGACTTGCGCAAGATGCGGCCAAGCCGCTGGACGTGCTCGCGCACGGAACCCGAGCCGGAAAGGATAACGGCGACGTTCGCTTCGGGCACGTTGACACCCTCGTTCAAGACGCGCGACGTTGCGACGATGGGATACTCGCCCGAGTTGAATTTGAGCAACACCTCACGGCGTTCCTTGATCTTCGTCTGATGCGTGATCACGGGCACGAGAAATTCACGCGCAATGGTGTAAACCGTGGCGTTGTCGTGTGTGAAGATCAGAACGCGGTCGCCGTTGTGACGTTCGAGCAGGCGGCCGAGGAGGTCGATCTTCGCGGGCGCGGCGAGCGCCAGCTCGCGCTGCTCGCGATACGCGAGATAGGCCTGGCGGCCTTCCTGCGAACGATGGGCGATGACCAGGAACCGGCCCCATGCGTTGGGCTGCCGCATATCGATGCCGGATTCGGAAAGGAACCCGCGGTAAATCTCCCGGGCGCGTTCGTAACGATGGCGCTGTTCGGGTGTTAGGTTGACGTAAAGCGACTCGATCCGGTAATCGGCGAGGAACTCACCACGAAGCTGCGTAATCTCGCGGCGATAGACAATCTTGCCGATGAGGTGATCGAGCAGGGTGTGCGCCTGGTCGGCACGTTCCGGCGTCGCCGTGAGCCCCAGTCGAAACGGCGCAATGGCGCAGGTTGCGGCCAGCCCGTAGGTAGGGCCGGGAAGGTGGTGGCATTCATCGAACACGACCAGGCCGAACTTGTTGCCGATCCGCTCCATGTTCAGGTAGGCGGAGTCATAAGTCGTTACGGTCAGAGGCTTGATCTCGTAGTAGCCGCCTCCGAGCAGCCCGACTTCGGTGGCAAAGCACAGGCTCAGCTCGTCGAACCACTGGTTCATCAGGTCGATCGTCGGGGTGACGATGAGTGTCGGTCGCTTCGCTTCTTGAATCGCGAGGTTGGCGAGGTGGGTTTTGCCTGTCCCCGTGGGTAAGACCACGACCCCTTGTCCCAGTTTTCCACCCTGCCACCACGCCTTCACCGCCTCGACTTGGTGCGGAAACGGCTGCTTTTCGATTCGGATCGACCACTGGGTCTCGGTCGCGTAGTCTCGGGCGGCGTCGATGTAAGGGGTCTTGTCCTTTCGAAGTTGCTCGATGATGGGACGATAGTAAATGGCGGGTGCGCGGTAGACGCCGGCGCGCGCGTCGTAGGTCAAGCCGGGAAGCAGCGGCGCTTCGCCTTCGGGCAGCCCCTCGACGAGCAAGGTACCCTGGTCGAAAGTGAGCCGGATGGCGTGGGGCACAGGGTTTGAGGACGCGGCGGATTGGGTCATGCGGGGTTGGCCCCGGGTTCAAGGCGACATCGCGTGTCGGTTTGTAGCGGATTTCCCCATTTCGCGGAACACGCGTTCGCCGGTCAGTGTACTCCAGTTTACACACAACCGGGGGAGCGTTTGTAGTGCGGTCCTAACGCGAGGTGTCGCGAAGGTCCCGAAGGATTGATCGCTCGTCAGGGGTCAGGTCACTCCACTCGCCTGGTTCGAGTGCACCCAGCCCGATCGGGCCGATCGCCTCCCGTACCAATCGGAGCGTGGGGTGGCCAACCGCTGCGGTCATCCGGCGCACCTGACGGTTTCGCCCCTCATGGATCGTGAGCCGGAGCCACGCGGTGGGTACCGACTTCCGGAAGCGGATCGGGACCGGGCGCTCGGGCAGTTGGGGCGGATCGTCCAACAACTCGACGGTGGCGGGGCGGGTTGGACCGTCGTTCAACACTAGGCCGCGACGTAGTTGGGCGAGGGCCTGCTCCTCAGGCAGGTGTTCGACTTGAACCAGGTACCGCTTGGGATGCTCGAAGCGAGGGTCCGTCAAGCGATGGGCCAGTTCGCCGTCGTTGGTCAGCAGTAAGAGCCCTTCGCTGTCCCGATCCAGACGCCCGACGGGATAGACGTTCGGCACAGCAATATAGTCCTTGAGCGTGGAGCGGCCTGAGGCGTCGGTGAACTGGGTGAGAACGTCAAAAGGCTTGAAAAACTTGATATAGCGGAAAGGAAGGGACGGGCGGGAATGCGAGAACCGTCGTCGCGATGACGTTGCCATGCCTGTTGGAACTGGGTTCGGAATGGGGTAGTGCGAAGAACGACTTTGCGGGTTTGAGTCGATTGTCGGGAGCCGCTCACCAAAAGGGAAGCTGGTTCTTCGAGCCCAGTAAAGGTTCTTGGACCGGGATTGTAAGCGACCATGTTCCCCAGCCTTCGGATTCCGATCTTGAAACTGGAGTCCATCAGCCCAGCTTCCGGCTGGACCGTACCCTCAGAAGTCCGTTAGATCGCCCATATCCGCCGCTCACTTCGGGTGTCCTTTCCTCGGAGGTCCACCGGCTATTCTGCATCGACTACGTCGCGCTTCGTCATAACTCCTTGTTTTTCTTGACGTTCCGAATCGCCGGCCAAAAAGCCCATTCGGTAATTCGGAACCCCTTGTCAGCCTTGGGGTTCCGAATTACCGAATGGCACGCGCGCTGCGCACTGTCGTTGTGAGCTGGAGCCGCGACCGAGTCGTCGTTGCGCAAATCCATAGCCAGAAAGCCTTTCCATTCGAAACGAGAAGTGAGCTTGTCGGAGCGGGATGGTGATTCGCAAGCGGGAGCGTGCTCCACGCCTCCAAAGCCTTCGGACTGCTGCGGACGAACGGGCTCGATTGCGAGAAGGAAACGGCGCTGTTTCCCCTGGCATGGGGGACCGTCCCCTGCGAAGCAAGACTGAGCCCTGCCGTTAAGAGACCGTCTCATAAGCCGCCATCGATTCGAAACGTCGTCGGGACCCGTCGCCAGCGACAAGGCGGACGTACGGGACCTGCAGTTCTCCCTATCTATATGCTCCGGATAACTTGCTAGTTCTTGCGACCCAGGATTGTGAGTCGACGCGGCGTTTTCTTGGGTCTTCTGCAATTCTGGGTTGGCAAGTTTTTCGTCATTGATGACAGTAGTCGCCCATTCCGCACCCGGGCGGCTCCTTGGCCCCGCTCGGCGCGTCTCGCTAGACCCTGGCGGTCGACGGGTTTTGCGCCACTGAACCGTAGATCGCTCTAGGGATTGACCGGCGCTGCGCCCAGGCGTTCGAGCTCCCTTCGTGCCTGATCTCTTTTCGCACGTTCGTTGGTCACCGCCTGCTTCGAAACATAACCTTTCGCAAGCATCCGACTCGCCCACTGGACGCGATCCTGAGCAGCTTGCAATTGCGTTTCGACGGCCGCGATTCGCGCCCTTCGGACATTCTCGAGCCACGCGAAGAGCAGCGCGAACAGCGCGACGACGACCATTCCGGCAAAGATCGTGAGGCGCGGACGCTTGAGGAGTTTCATGGCAGGCCTGCGACGATAAGTGACGTGTGGAGAGTAGCGGTCGCTCCCACGAAGCGTATCATAGGTCCTCGTGGCGTCACATCGACTCGCGAGCAAACTCACGAGGCTCCAAGAACCCCCGATGCGCATTCTTGCCATCAGCGACCTGCACGGTGATCTTGCGTCGGCGCGTGCGGCGCTCGATCGATACACGCCTGACGCCCTGCTGTGCTGTGGTGACTGGGGCGATGCCCATGAGGTGACCGGCGACGAACTGGCTCAATTCCCGGCGCAGATCACCACGCTCTCGACGTTCGGCAACCACGATGCGATGGAGCTACTGAAGGCGCTCCGCAATCAGGACGGAACGCCCGTCCTTCTCGAGCAGGGCGAGGTCCGCGCACTGGGCGACATCAAGGTTGCTGCGATCGGTGGCATCTGGGCGAAGTCGCATCGGCAGCCGTACTACGTGACCGACGAGGATGTGGCCAGGTTTGCCAGTGCGATCGCTGAGCATGGACCCGTCGACATTTTTTTGACCCACGGCTGCCCCGTGGGGATGGCCGACCGCACGGAGAAGGGAAACCATGGCGGCCAGCGGTGTTTTCTGAAGGCGTTTCAATCGATCGGGCCCAGGGTGCATCTCTGCGGGCATCTTCACGTTGCGCAGGAGCACACGCTCAAGGATGGCCGACGTGTCCTCAACGTGGGGGCAACGCCGGCGGGGTCGGTTGTACTCCTGGAGACCAATGCGGCAGGTCTCCAGGCACGGCTCGAGCATTTGTGAGCAAGGTTGGTTGTTGCGTCAGGCTCCCAGGAGCCAGAAGGCGATAGGGAGAGCGCGTTGGAAGGGAGGATCAATCCGCGACGATTCGAGCGCGGCGGCCACGCGGTGCGCGGCATCGAGGTCAGGTGCGAGTACCATCCTCGGCAACGTGCAATAGCTGGGCGAGTCGATGTGGATATGAACCTCGGACGCTTGCGCTGAGGCTCGCGTGAGCCGAAACGTTTCGGGACCATCCCCCGTGCGCGTTGTCAGGGTCGTTTCGAGAATGCGCGGTGATTCGAGTGCAGAGTCAACTTCGGTGAGGAGCGTGATGGAGATGGGGCCAGAGGGTCCTTGAAGGGACGCGGTTAGCCGGCCCGGTGCACGTTCAGGCTCGCCCTGGGGCTCCCAGCCGAGTTGACCGGCGAGCCAACCCGCGAGCCAGACGGAGAGGCGAGGCGGGCGTCCCTGGCTCGGCGATACGGCGCGGATCGTGACGGACGCGAGACGACTGAGCGTGTCGAGATGGCACGGCGGGTCGAAAAACTGGGCGATCAGCTCACGCCAGCGCGTCAGGCCGAACCAGGCGGTGTCGCGTCCATGTGGGGTGACGCTCGCGTCGAGGCCAAGGCGCAAAGCGGCGGGGTCGGCGTTGGGGTCCGGCAGGTCGAGGATCAGCCGGGAGCATTCATCGGCGAGGTCGCGAAACAAGGAATCGTCCGACCGGGGATCGTCCGTCCACCACAAGACGAACGGCAGATCCGCCTCCAGGAGGGGGCGAACGGCTCCCGGGAGAAGGTCGGAAGCCACTGGACCGGCGTGGAGGTCGATACGCTCGCTACAAACCTGAGGCAGGCCGGGCGCAGGGAGGTGGCAGAGCGCGGAGATTTCGGCTCGGACCTCTCGGCCGGGCTCATCCGATCGCGTCAGCACAATCGCGCGGCAGGGGAAGCGCGAGGTCACATCCTCGAGCACGCTTTCGAGTCGTCCAACGTTCGCCTGACGCGTCGCGACGACGAGGTTGGCCAGGACGACGCGCGTGACGGTCGGGTTGTCCTGGTCCGGCGCTCCGACGCGTTCGGCGGCCGGGCCCCAGAGCCGGATCAGCTCCGTCTCAATGTCCCGAGGCGCGACGGGTACGCCGTGACCGCTCAAAAACGCATCCGATGTGGCTTCAGGCATGGCGGACGGTTTCCCGAGGTGAACGCAAAGGGCCAGAACGCCGCAGCAAGAATCAAAGCCGGCGCCAGCGGACGCCGTCACCGTCGAGCAGCGCATCGGCGGCAACCGGGCCCCACGAGCCGGCGTCGTAGGTGACCGGCGGCGGTGCATCCGGCTTTTCCCAGGCGTCGAGGATCTGGTTGATGAACCGCCAGGCGCTGTCGACCTCGTCCGTGCGCGTGAACAACGTCGGGTCGCCGAGCATGACGTCGAGCAAGAGTCGCTCGTACGCTTCGGGCGGCGGTACGGCGAAAGCGGTGCCGTACCGAAAATCCATCCGCACTTCCTGGAGCCGTCGGCGCGAGCCCGGGATCTTCGCCTGAAACGCGAGGCTTGCGCCTTCATTGGGCTGAATGCGCAGGATGAGCTGGTTCGCGCCGCTGGCACCGTCGGCTTCGGGCTCGAACAGCGCGGTCGGCGGTTTGTGGAACTGCATCGCGATCTCGGTGGCTCGCTTCGGCAGCCGCTTACCGGTTCGCAGGTAAAACGGCACGCCCGCCCAGCGCCAGGTATTGAGGGTCAGTCGCATGGCCACGTACGGACTCGTCCGCGAGTCCGGTTTGACCCCTTTTTCCTCGAGATAGCCCGGTACCTCGCTCCCTTGGATGGAGCCTTTGGTGTACTGGGCGCGGACCACGTTTCGATGGACGTCGTCGTCGGACCAGGTCGGGAGCGCCTGCAACACCTTCAGCTTCTCGTTGCGGACCGCGTCGGCCGAGAGATCCACCGGCGGCTCCATCGCCACGAGGCAGAGGAGCTGCATCATGTGGTTCTGGACCATGTCGCGGATTGCGCCCGCGGTGTCGTAATAGGCGCCTCGACCACCGGCCATGCCGACCTCTTCCGCGACTGTGATCTGCACGGAGGCGACATGGCGGCGATTCCAGATCGGTTCGAAGATGGAGTTGCCGAACCGGAGTGCCAGGATGTTCTGGACCGTCTCTTTGCCGAGGTAGTGGTCAATGCGATAAACCTGGCTCTCGTCGAGGACCTTGGAGACATCGCGATTAAGGACGCGTGCGCTCGCGAGGTCGTGGCCGAACGGTTTCTCGATGACGACACGGCTCCAGGGACTCTCCTGGTGCGAGTAAATCAGCCCGGCCGCGCCGAGTTGATCGATGATCGTCGCGAAGTACTCCGGGGCGACGGCCAAATAGAAGAGGTGGTTGCCGCGCGTGCCGTGCGACTTGTCGAGTTGCGCGAGCCGTTCCTTGAGCTTCGTGTACGTTTCGGCATCGTCGAACGCGCCCGCGGAAAAACAGAGATGGCTGGCGAACTGCCCCCAGAAGGCGTCGAAGTCGGGATCGGCGCCCTGTGAGAGACTCTTCTTCACCTCGTCGCGGTATTGCTCGTCGCTCCAATCGCGGCGGCCGATTCCCACGATGGCGAATTCGGAGGGGAGGTTCCCCCCGCGGGCGAGGTGATAGAGCGCGGGGACGAGCTTGCGATGCGTCAAGTCGCCCGTGCCGCCGAACAGCACGACGGCACAGGGGTCGGGAACCCGCGTTCTCGGCAACGCCTCGCGCAACGGGTTGACCTCGACCGTGCCCAACGATTCCGCCATGCCTGCAACTCCCGAACCGTGTTGCCCACACCTCCCGGCGCGGGCTGGGACTCATTTCACCGAGAGTGTACGGGCCGTGACCACGCGAAGTCAAATGCGTTGCGGCATGCGATTCGCTCCAAAACGCGTAAGTGCGTGATTTCCCGTTCCCCCTGCTCCGTATGAGCCGATGGAGAATCGTATGAGTTTCGGACCAGCACCCGGCGGCCTCTTCGGCGGTGGTATGTATGCGCCTCGGGGGCCCTACGGCGCCTACCCGGGCTGCGGATGCAGCAGCATCTTCTTCATCATCGCGGGCATCTTGCTCGTGTTCGGCGGCCTCTTGCGCTCGTGCAACATGTAAACGTCGGAACGGGTCGTCATTTCAGTGAGCACTTTGATTTTTCGAAAAGGACTCACCATGCGAGCGCTGTGTGCCTCGATCGTTACCGCGGGAGCCCTGATGGGACTGGGTCTCGCGTGCGTCGGACTGGGGATTCGCTATCAAGGGCTGGGGATGCAAGACCCCAATCACATCATCTACGTTCGGTTCGGCTCCCTGGACACGCCGATGATGCTCAGCCTGGTTGTCTTGCTGATCATGGTCGTGATTGGGATCGCGACCGTCTATGTGGGGCTGGCCTACCATCACGAACGCCGGCACCACGAGCGGCTGCACTGGGGCAAGACCGATTCACTGACGTCGCGGATCGGCGAGTGAGCGTCGGACACGAGCCAGTCGAGCAACGAGTTGGGAACTCGAGTGCGCGGCAGACGCGAATGGATCACAACCAAGGGAATTGAAAAAGGGGTTTAGCCGCAATACCGTTCAAATAGTCGTAAACGTCACGAACGCAGGAACATAAATACTCCCTCCCCCCTTGTGGGGGAGGGCCGGGGTGGGGGGTATCGCGCTACCCGTGACCGTTCGCCCCCCCACCCCAACCCTCCCCCACAAAGGGGGGAGGGAGTTTAATCGTTCGTCCGCTTCGGCTTAGGGTTAATTGAACGGTATTGGGTTTAGCCGTCGGGTCGGCGGCCACGGGAAAGAATATCAAGTCGACGATCCAATTGCTGACGAAAAGCCCGACGAGCGCGAGACCCAGGATTGTGCTTGGGCGGGATCCGAGCAGCGGTCGATCAACGCGGCGGAGCGACAGGAGGCGGTAGGGAACCTGCGCCGCGATCAGTAGAGCAATCAACCAGCCGAAACGGTGGGCTTGGACCGAGGCACTCACATCGGCGTGGGCAAGGTAGACCATCGAGCGCGTCAGGCCGCAGGCAGGGCATTTCAGGCCCAACCACGTCCGCAATGCGCAGACATGAGGCATCGGGTATTGCTCGAACCCGCGAATGGCAATCCGCTGACGGTCGGGTAACACCCGCAGGCCGATGGCCAAAAGACCAACCAAAACTGCGAGCGCCAGCATTTGCCAGTGCCAGGCCCGAGCGCCTCGCCAGGCGTGCGAACCGGCAACGGCGTCCAGCGCCACTGGAGCCGAATCAGCCATAATGCCGTGTTGACGGTCCATGAAGACGAGTCAATCGTTGAAGCGCGAAACGGTCCGTGATCTGTGTGCCGATTACGGAGTCATCGAGAACGCACGACGAGTGTGCCGGCCATCATGTCGTGCATCGCCTGCTTCCTTTCGCTGAATGCCGCCATGATATAACCGATCAAACAGATGAGTGCGGAGAGAATCTTGCCAAGGTTACGACCAATTCCCCGGCCAACGGAGATCGGATAGCCGTTCAAGTCAGTGACCTTCAATCCGAGAGCCATCTTGCCGAGGGTACCCTGGTAACTTGAGGCTTCCATGACCGCGAAATAGGCGATCTGAAGCACGAATGAGACCAGAGAAACAAAGAGATCCCTCTGCGCCTCTTCGACCGTGGGAGGTTGGGCGCGGAACATGGGTGCACCCGATATCAAAGACAGCGGAAATCGAATGATGGCAAGCACAACGAATCCGTCAACGATCATCGCAACGAACCGCAGCCAGAACCCGGCGTAACCGCTGGATTTGATCTTCTTCTTTTTCTTCGGACCCGCGACGGGTTTGGGCGATTTCTCCAACATCTCTCCGCAAAACCGGCACTTGACCGCACTACTCGCGATCATTTCGCCGCACATCGGGCAGGGCATGCGCGATTCGGCCGCTTCCGCAGGTTCGTCGGGAACGCGGTACGCGCTGCCATCGTCGAGATCCGCGTACGGATCGATGTCGTCGAGTATCTCCGGAACGTCCGGCTCTTCATCCATGGAACGCGGAGACGGGCACGTGACGGGGCGGCCGCAACC
Source organism: Singulisphaera sp. (assembly GCA_027451445.1). Lineage (GTDB taxonomy): Bacteria > Planctomycetota > Planctomycetia > Isosphaerales > Isosphaeraceae > DAIDJG01. Next base: position 33,278 of record DAIDJG010000355.1, on the reverse strand, counting down.
CGGGCAGTTCGACGACTTACCCGCCGCACTCTCGGGTGCCTTCAACCGTTTGCCGCAGTTCTTACACGAGAATGAGATGGGCATGGAGAGGAGTCCGTATCTTGTGACCCAACTCTGTCAGAAATGGATCGGGCCGACACCGGTTTCTTTTTCCATTTTCGATCCGAAGCGGCCGCCTCACGCGGTCCCTCGGCTAAGGATATCCGTCGTCGTGCACACCGTTCCCATTTGCACGGATGGAGACGGCGATCACGTTGATTAGCGGCATGGCAGCCACTGGTTCTCGAGCCGGAAGTTGCTCATGCGAGCATCTTAGGGGTTAATACCTCGCTGCTCCGTTGCGAACAGTTTTAGGATGCCTGTTTTGAACACACGACACAAGCCTTTTTTTACCGGGACCTCCGAAATTACTCCCCGAACGGTCGAGACCAGGTTTTCGCCGATTGGCGCAGACGGCCGGACCTGGATCGACCCCAGGCGGAGGGGTAGAATCATCTCTCGTTTTCTACCAATGAAGTTACCGATAAGGACGATCCCGTGGCTGAGCCCCGCGCCATCGACCCAGCGGCGCTGCGTCCCCGTCTGGAGCGCGCGTTCGATTTTGCCGCACGTCAGGTCCGTGCGATGATCGAGCGTACTCCCGATTACTTCCCCATTTACACCGTCGGCGGCCGCTGGCAGCACGGAGGGCCGCTCTGGACCGACTGGTGCGGCGGCTTCCACGCGGGGATGATGTGGCTGATTGCCGAGCGAACGGGCGAGCCGTGGTGGTATGAGCAGGCGGAGCATTATTCCAAACTACTCGAACACCGCCAGCACGACCGCGACGTTCATGACCTGGGGTTCATCTTCCTGAACACGTACCTTCCGTGGTACCGCCGCACCGGTGATGTGCGGCTCAACGAGGTGCTCATCACCGCGGGGCGAACGCTCACGCTGCGGTTCAATCCGAAGGGACGATACCTCCGGTCGTTTGTCGCCCCCGAGAGCCTGTTCATCGACATCATGATGAACGTGCCGCTCATCTTTTACGCGGCACGCGAGACGGGGGACGCGAATCTGCGAGCCATCGCCGACGCGCATTGCCGGACCACGGAACGGACCCTGGTCCGACCCAACGGTGGCACGGCACACGAAGGCATTTTCGACCTCGAGACCGGTTCATTCCTCCGCCAATCGACCCACCAGGGGCTCCGCGCCGACTCCGACTGGACGCGCGGACTGGCCTGGTCGCTGTACGGTTTCGGCACCGTATTCACGTACACGAGCAATCCGGCCGATCTCGCCGTCGCCGAGCGCAACGCGGACCATTTCCTGGCGCGCTGTCCTGAGAGTTTGGTCCCCCCCTGGGATTTCGACGTCCCTGAAGGCCCGGACCGCATCGATGACAGCTCCGCGGCGGCCATTGCCGCCTCCGGCCTGTGGAACGTCTCGGGCTTGACGTCCGACCCGTTGCGCCGCGAGCGCTATCGCAGCGCCGCGCTGACGATCCTCGACTCCCTCTGTTCGGAACACTACCTGGCGGACCAAACGCCCGGGTGGGAGGGCGTCCTGAAGCACGGCGTTTATCATTTCCACAAGAATCTGGGTGTCGATGAGTCGGTCATGTGGGGCGAGTTTTTCTTCCTCGAAGCGGTCGCAAAGGCCCTCGGCATGCGTGCTTGACGTGCCCTGCGAGCGCACTGGCGTTCGGGTCCGATCTGGGGTATCGTGAAGAAGCGTTGAATTGCTCCGAGATTCCGAATATGAACACCTTTTAGATTGGAGAGCCGCCATGCGCCCCGACGACGCGCACGAAGATGAGGGGCGGAACGGCCCTTCGGATGCCTTGCCCATTCTGCCAATCTACGACGAGGACGACGAGGATGACGAGGAGTACGAGGATGAGCTCGACGACGAAGATCTCGAGGACGGTCCTCGCTCGGTCCTGATCACAGGTGCCTGCGGCAACATTGGCCGGAAGCTGCGGGCGGCGTGGTCGGAGGTGTACGACCTCGTACTGATCGACGTGAACGCCGACACGGACGATCCCGATGTGATCGGCGCCGATCTCAGTGTGCTCGACGACGACTGGATCACGCACTTCCACAACGTGGACACGGTCGTCCACCTGGCCGCCAATCCGAGCGAGTTCGCGACGTGGGAAGAACTCGAGCGGCCGAACCTGGATGCGCTCTGCAACGTCTTTCACGCCGCCGCCCTTGCAGGAGTTGAGCGTTTGATCTTCGCGAGCTCCAATCACGCGATGGGGGGCTACCGCGAGATCGCCGATATGCCGATCACGGTGGACCTGCCCCCGCTTCCCGATGGACCTTATGGCGCGGCCAAGCTGATGGGCGAGCGTCTGGGTCAGAGCCTGGCGCGGGCGTTTGACATCACGTTCGTCGCACTCCGTCTCGGCTGGGTCCAGCAGGCAGAGAACCGTCCGGACACTCTGCCGGATGACTGGTCGCGTTCCCTCTGGCTGTCCAACGGCGACCTCATTCGCCTGTTTGATTGCGCGGTGGAGGCCGATCTGGGCGAGCGATCATTCGTGGTCCTCAATGGGCTGTCCAACAATCGGGGGACTCGTTGGGACCTCTCCGCGACGGCGGATCTGCTGGGGTACTCGCCCGAAGATGATGCGTTTGGTGAGGAGCTCTGAATCGGTCCGATTGGGCGAAGGGGGCCGCGCTACGACGTTGCCATTGCGGCAACGACCTTCTCCGATGGAATCGGCCGCCCCTGCGGCAGGTCGTCGAGAAGCGCCTGGAGACGTTCTTCGAGCTCCGCGGTCAGGGCGGGGATCGCGAGACGGGGTTTTCCGGCGGAAGCGAGTCTTTCGCTGACGTCGATTGGCTCGCCCAAGCGTATGCAGGCCCGCCGCGCGCCGTGGGGAAGTGATTCGTCGGCACCGAGGAAATCTTCCTCGAACTTCATCAGGGTCTCGGCGACCCGTTCCATCGTTGGGCATTCGCGCACGTAGTCGCCCGGGTAGCTGAACGACTGCACCACCATGAAGAGATCGTGCAGGTCGCGGTCCAGCGCCCGCCGCTCTTCCGGTGTGAGTTGGGGTTCCGCCAGTTTCTCCAGGCAGATCCTGCGCAGCTCCTTGACCCGCACGGGCACGGTATCCGCGCGGTTCTTCCCGGCCCGACGCTGTTCGATTCGGTCGAGGATTGTGCCCGTGAGCCCTGCGATCCGTTCTTTCAGGCCACCAGCCTGGCAGGTCCCGATGTACTCAAATTCCTTGAGGCCCAGCATCCCCTCGGCGAAGCGATAGATGCGGTCGACCAGCGGCTGGCCGTGTTCAGGCCACCAGGTGAACCGGGTCTCGAGCGTCGCCATGCTTTGTTCGAGCGCAGGGAGCGGGTCGGCGTGGCCGAGGAACCGGTATTTGAGCGCGACCGGGACGACCCAGACCGTCTTGCCGGCCTCTCGACGCTTTTTCGCTGCGGAGGCCGCGACGGCGATGGCCCCCTCGCGCAAGGGCGTCAGACGATCGGCAAGGTGATAGATTTCGCCCTCGGGGAAGATGACGAGCGGGTTTTTTCCGTCCGCGAGGAGATTCACGCCGGTCTTGAACGCGCGGAGATCGGCCCCCTCACGATCCACGGGGAATACGCCGATGCGGGGCAAGACCCAGCGGTTTTTCCCGGTGAAGATCTGATAGGCCGCCATGTAGTAGAACGGCAGGCGCAGGCGGCGGGAGAGCTCGTACATGACGTAGCAGTCGGCGTGGTCGGGATGGTTCGGCGTCAGCAGCACGCCGTCCCCTCGGCTGAGGAGGGGCGCAATGTGTTCCAGCCCTTCGATGTGAAACTCCTCGACCCGGTAGCGTTTCTGAAGCACGGAGTCGAGATAGAATCGGCCGGCCCACATCAAGAACGGATCGAGTTTCGGCTCGAAGAACTGGTAGGGCATTTCATGCCCAAGGGGGAGATTCTTCACGGCTCAGCGCCTCAGTGGGGGAAAGGCCATCCGCGACGACCGGATGGCCGGCTACCGTTTTCTGAGCGAACGCGGGCGTTGGTATGCCAATCAGCTTACGAAGCGTGGAAATGGGGACTGGCTCCGGACGTCTTCGGACGGTGCCTGTCCCCATTTCCACGCTTCTCGCTCCGCCGGAAAAGGGGACAGGCACCTCGAAGACTCGGAGCCAGTCCCCTTTCCCGGCTCCGCTCCCCTTCCGGGACAGACTCTCAATGGGATTGCGGCTTCGTCGGGAAGGTGAGGAGACCGAGGAATACGATCGTAATAAATCCCGCGATTGATGCATTCAGCGGGCTCTGTTCGTAGAGCGCGTATCCGAGTGCGATCACGGACACGAAGAGTCCTGTTGCCATGGCGATTCGCCAGATGCTCAGCGAATGTTTCGGGCGGGGCAGGGGTGTGAGATGCGAAAAATCTTGATCCTCCCCTTCGCCCAGGTACGTGATTTCCTCGGGGCGGCTCGGCCGAGGACGCGCGACGTAAATCACTTGCGCGGGGGGGAGGCTCGCACGCTGGCACTCCGGACAACGCAGCCAAACCGCGGTGTTCTCGGGCTGAGCCGCCAAATCGGCTCGGCAACGGGGACAGGAGTAAGGTTGGACGTAGCTGATCTCTGACGTCACGGCGCCGGTCCCGAATGGTGTGAAGAGTCGGACGGACACGCAAGGATGTTCCCATCGTAGCGACTCCTACGCCGATCAGACACGGAAAAACCCGGAGAACCGATCCGTCCGGTCCCTTCTTCGTTGAGTCGTCGGCGAGTAGGATGGACACCCCTTGCGCCGGATCACGTTGCCCCTCGTTTTGGGAAGCGCTACGATGTTGGGTTCCGAACCACACGACCGTCTGGAAATGCGTCAGATCAGCAAGAGCTTCGGGGGCGTGCACGCGCTACGCAATGTCTCGTTCCGCGCCCGAGCTGGGGCCGTCCATGCGCTTTGCGGAGAAAACGGGGCCGGCAAGAGCACGCTCATGAAAATCCTCGCCGGCGCGATCACTGATTTCGAGGGGCAAATCCTGATCGACGGTCGCGCATTGTCCTTTTCGGGGCCCCGCGACGCCGAGGATGCGGGGGTGCGGATTATCTACCAGGAGCTGAACCTGGTTCCGGAGATGACCGTCGCAGCGAATATCTTCCTCGGCCGAGAGCGCCGGCACGGTCTGGGGTGGCTCGACAATCGGACGATGGAAGCGGAGACCCGGCGCTTGTTCGAGCGTCTGGGGGCGCCGATCTCGCCACGCACCATCGTGGGGGATCTTCGCATCGGCGACCAGCAAATGGTTGAGATCGCCAAGGCGCTCGCCTTCGAGGCGGCGATCCTGATCATGGATGAGCCGACGTCGGCACTCTCGGACGCAGAAGTTGCACGGCTTTACCGTGTGATCAACGATCTTCGGGCAGGCGGGCATACGATCATTTACATCTCGCACAAGATGAACGAGGTGTTCACGCTGGCCGACGACGTGACCGTCCTCCGCGACGGCCAGTTCGTCGCCAGCGCTGCGAGTCGAGAGACTCAGCCCGATCAGGTGGTGCGCTGGATGGTAGGGCGCGAGATTGCGGCGATGCACTACGAGCCGCATCCGATCTCGGAGCGTGCGATGCTCGAAGTGAGTGGGCTATCGCTGGCGAGCCCCCCGCTGAGCGGGCGCCCAGCCTTGCGGGACATCTCGTTCCAGGTGCACGCGCGCGAAGTCGTTGGGGTTGCTGGGCTACTTGGGGCAGGGCGGACAGAATTGCTCGAAGCCCTCTGTGGCGCGAGCCCCGAGAGACCTGGCGGCTCGATCCTTCTGAACGGACGGCCCGTGCACTTCCGCCATCCGAGCGACGCGATCGAGGCTGGAGTGGCCCTGGTCACCGAAGACCGCAAGAACCTGGGGCTGTTCAACGAAATGACCGTCGGTGAGAACATCACGATCGGCCACATCGGCGCGCTCTCCAAGGGAGGCGTGATCGACCGGGGTGCGGAGATGCGTGCCATCCGGCATGCGATCGAACGGCTTTCGATCAAGACGGCGGGACCGAGCGCGCTGGTGACTAGCCTCTCGGGGGGGAACCAGCAGAAGTGCATCCTCGCGCGGTGGCTGATGATCGAGCCAAAGGTGTTGCTCCTGGATGAGCCGACGCGCGGGATTGACGTGGGTGCGAAGGCGGAGATTTACAACCTGATTCGCGAGCTGGTCAAGCACGGGATGGCCATCATCATGACTTCCAGCGAGCTTCCCGAGCTGCTGACCGTCTCGGACCGGATCATGGTCCTGTGCGAAGGACGAAAGACGGCCGAGCTGACCCGGGCCGAGGCGACTGAGGAGTCGATCATGCACGCGGCGACGCAGTTCCTCGATCGCGTTTCGAAAGCATCGTGATCGGGTGCGTCAGAACGTGCCGAGCCCCGGCCCCAGGGGGACGACCTCGACCACCTCGTTGCCGATCCACGGCCCGCTGCATGCCGGCAGTAGCGCCAGGGCATTCGCTTGCGCGAAGCCGACCAGGTCGTCCTTCCCCTGGTATTCGATCGGCGAGGCCCGCCAACGCCCGTCGGATTCGGTCGCAAGCGTGACCGGGACGGCCCAGTCGCGTTCATCCGTGGCGCGATGGGGACCCGTCCACAAGGCGTGAAACGTGCTGGTAGGCACGCTGGGTGCACCCTGAAGCCGCGCAATCAGGGGGCCAATGAGAAGTGTCGCGACGGTTAGGGCTCCGACCGGTCCCGGCGGCAGCAGGAAGACGTGTTGATCGACGCGCCCGGATGCGGTTCTCAGCACGCTATAGCTGAGCCGCCGGCCCGGATGTAACAGCACTCCCGAGAAGACCGGTTCGACCCCAGCATGGCGAAGCGCGTCGGGGATCGCCCCGTCGGGGTCTCCGATGATGACGGTGATTGGTGCCGTGAAGGCACGTCCCAGAGCGTCTTCGAGGTCCGATTCGGCGACGGTCCCCAGGTCGTGAGCCGTGGCTCCGCGATGGAGGCACGGCGCAATCAGCGCTGGCGCTGTGGCGTTCCGCTCGCGATGCATCACCGGCGCTTCGCCGGGGCCGACCCAATGGTCTCCCACGGCCAGCACGGCCACGCGCACCCGTCGGTGGCAGACCGGATGAACGCACCCCTGGGACGCGAGCAGTCCGATGAGCGGCAATTGCACGGTTCGCCCTGCGGGTGCGAGCTCGACGCCGGCGCGCAGGAACTGGCCCCGAGCGACCAGGTTTTGCCCCGAGTGCGCGCTGCTGAGCAGCTCGAGCTCGGACGGCCGCCCCGGGTTCGCGTGGGGACGCACGTCGTGCACCCGCATCACCGCATCCGTTCCGACCGGCATCGGATCACCAGCAGCGACGAGCGCTGACTGTCCCGGGCCGACCGTCACCTCACCGCGCGGCTGGCGCGTGCCGAGGACCTGGAGCTTGGCGCCCGCGATCGCGTCAACCGATCGGACGGCGTAACCTTCCAGCGCTGCCCGGTCGAAGGCGGGCAGGTCGACATCGGAAATCACCGGCTCAGCCAGCACCAGCCCCAACGCTTCAGCAAGGGAAACTTCGATCGCTTCCAACGGCTCCGCGTCCGATAATACACGCACCCGCGCCTGGTCCAGCGTTAGCATCTAGCTCGGCCTCGATTACCCACGGGCTCGGTCGATATGAAACCGCCCTGGGGCGGTTGGGCGGCATTGTAGCGACCTGTCCGTAAGGGCCAACCCCGGTTCGTCAGAAGTCGGTTCTCGTCGCTTGTGGGGGAAAGATTGAGCTTGACCCCACCCGCTGGCCGATTCCTTACCTATGTTGGAAACCCGACGACCGCGCCGACCGTTGCGTCGCGACCAGACCGACCCTGGCTTCGGGTGAGAAAATACCGATCGCATCACGGTGGTTGAAGGAATCGGCCGCCGAGAAACCCAAGGAGGGTGGAAACGATGGAGGCCCCGCGCAAGGGAGTGACGCGCCGCTTCGACCGGCGAAATTTCGCGCTCTGGTCCGCGTTAACCATCGGGTGGCTCCTACCGTCCGTAGGCTGCCAGGTTGAATACGCCGGTATGACGTTGCCTTCGGGCAAGTACATGCACGACGACGTTCAGTACTTCCCGCCCGGTCCGGATTTCCCGTGGGCGAACACGCAAGCCGCGACGCAAAGGGCGCGGATGCAGGCGATGGGTATCGAGCCGGGCCCAGTCGGTGGCGGCCCGGTCGCTGCCCCGGTGCCTCCGGGAGCCCTGATGCCCGTCGAAGAGACGAAGGGACGGTTGGGTAACGTCGACAGCCCGCTGCCGCCTCCGCCGGGAGGCGAGGTTCCGCCCGTCGCGGCGCCCGCCGTACCTCCGCCGCCGGGAGCCGAGCCCCCGCCGGGTGCTGCACCGGCCGTGCCTCCGCCGGGCGGGGCAGCGATGCCGAACCAGTGAGGTTGCGTCGTGAACGGACCCTCGACGTCCCTCACGAAAACGCGAACCCTCGGCCACTCGCTGGCCGAGGGTTGCGCCGTTTTTCCACGGGGAAAACGCGGGTTGACGTGATCGGCTTCGCTTTGAGAGAGTCGGCCCGTTCCAGCAAACCACCCTGAATTCCATCGTCTTCGGTCAGCTCAATTGACAGACACGGCACCTGAGAGTTTCTCGTGGAACACGGCGAAGAACTCGGCGTTCGCGAAGGTTATGCCCTGTGGGCCTCTTGCTACGATGAGGATGGAAATCCGCTTATCGCGCTCGAAGAACCCGTCGTGCGGCGCTGGCTCGGGGACCTTCGTGGACGTCGCGCACTCGACCTCGGCTGCGGAACGGGCCGGCTGACCCGCGCTTTGACCGAGGCGGGGGCCTCGGTGACCGCGCTCGATATGACGCCCGAAATGCTCTCACGAGCGCGTGAGAAACTGAGGGGTCAGTCGATCGGTTGGGTCCGCTACGCGTTGCCGAGTCCGCTCCCGTTTCGAGACGAGACCTTCGATCTGATCGTGCTTGGACTCGTTATCGAACACATCGCGGAACTCTCGCCGGTGCTCGTCGAATCCGCACGTGTCCTCGTTCCGGGTGGACGCATCATCATGTCGGTTCTCCACCCCGATCGGACGGCCGAGGGGCAACGCGCCCGTTTCATCGATCCCGAGACCGGCCTGCGCCGACCGATCCGCACGCTCCACCGCACTCTTGACGACTATCGCAACGACGCGAGTTCCGCCGGGTTGAGACTCGTCGATGAGACCACGTTGACGGTTCCAGCCGGGCTTGCCGAGCGGTTGCCCAGAGCCGCTCGCTACGTGGGCCTGGCCCTTGGCTGGGTGGGCTGCTGGATCAAGCGAGACTGACCGACTCGGGATTCCCGCCCGGCCTCGATCGTGGTTGAACGAGAGCGATCAGCAGCGCACCGGGAGGACGTACCTGTGCAATGTACGATCGCAATCCCCTTTCTGAGCATCATCGCATCCGTGTCGATGGATTCTCCCGCGTCGCCACGCGGATTCTCCGGTGGCGGTGCGCGCGAAGGCCGAATGCGCGCCCATCCCAACATGGCGGCCGAGCATCATCAACGGCCGGCGGCTTGATGATCCGGCAACGCGGGTAACGCGTCGTCGCGTTGACGCACGATGCCGGTCGGACTACAGTGTTCGAAGGTGGTCTGTGCCCCAAATCGTTCACGCGTGAGCGATTACGTTTGCATCGAAGCTGGATTCGGAGAGGCCGTCACGATGATTGATCCGCGGTTCGGACACGTTGCTTTGGGAATTTACGCGGTCTTGCTGGCGGTTGGCGGAATCATGGGGTTTGTCAAGGCGCGCAGCAAGGCGTCGTTGATTTCGGGTGTGTTGAGCGCGGTGTTCGCGGTGGTTGCGCTGGTGCTCGCCATGATCGGAAGTGGGTTTGGCTTTCCCCTGGGACTGACGCTCGCCCTCGTGCTTTTTGTGCTGTTTGGTTATCGCTATGCGATCCGGAATCGCAAGTTCATGCCAAGCGGTCTGCTGGCGGTGGTCAGCCTGGTGATGATCGGGGTGATGGTGGTGGTCATGGATTGGACACCTTGATGCGCGATCCACGTGCACGCTTTGGGGAAATGTGACCGGGCACGCTACACTTTGGGTAGGAACGGGGTTAAATCCAGAGTGAGGCAGAGGCTCGGCGGTTGGCGAAGGGGGTCTCGGCGGGCCGTTTCGAAGCGCGCCGGGTTGTGAAAGGGACGAAGGGCATGGCGAGATTCATGTCGAAAGGTTCGCGTTGCTGCTGGTCGTTCCTTGTGGTCGTGGCGCTCGCCATTGCCAGTGGACCGATGGCCCCCGCGGCGCCCGAGAAACCCGGTGCCACGAAAGAGAAGGCAAAGGGAAAGAAGAAGGGGGGAGGCAAAGCCCCCGAACACAAGAGCGGCGAGAATTCGCCGAAGGCCCCGCCTCGAATCAAGAAAACGATCACCCCGCCGACGATCACTCCCGCCGAGATCGACTCGCTGATGGACAAGAGCCTTGCCTCGAGCAAGGTACCTCTCGCGTCGCCGACGACTGACGTCGAGTTCATCCGACGTGCCCATCTCGACCTCACGGGCGTTCCGCCCTCGGCGGAGCAGGTGGTCGGGTTCGTTCGGACCAAGGAGCCGGATAAGCGGGCGAAGTTGATCGAGTACCTCCTCAACACCCCCGAGTATTCCCGCAACTGGGCCCACTACTGGCGGGACGTCATCCAGTTCCACGCCACGAATCAGAACGGCAACCAGGTCCGCTACGCTGGTTTTGAAAAGTGGCTGGCCGGTCAACTGGCGAAGAACCGTCCCTGGGACGAAATCGCCCGCGAGATGATGACCGCCACCGGCGAAACCGACGAGGAGAACGCGGTCGCCTTCCAAACCTCGCACGAAGCCCAGGCGGTTGAGATGTCAGGCGAGGTCTCGCGTGTGTTTCTGGGGATTCAGATCCAGTGTGCCCAGTGTCACGACCACCCGAACGATTCGTGGAAGCGCGAGCAGTTCCACCAGTTCGCGGCGTTCTTCGCGGGTGCGAAAATCCAGCGCGTGGGTGACCGGAAAGCCGGCGGACCGCAGATCTTTGAGCTGGTCGTTCAGGGTCGTCCCACCTACAAGATGCCGGACAAGGCTGATCCGACGAAATCGAGCCCGGTCGAACCACGTTTCTTTCTCAAACCCGACGCCAAGCCGCTGCCGCCCGGTCTCACGGCGGAGGAGCGCAGGCAGATTGCAGCCGACTACGTCACGAGCCAGGACAACCCGTGGTTCGCCAAGGCGTTCGTCAACCGCGTCTGGTACGTGTTGATGGGCGAAGGATTCTATAGCCCGGTTGACGACATGGGTCCGGAGCGAGAGGCCAAGGCCCCCGAAGTGATCGACGCGATCGCGTCGCAGTGGGCCAAGGGGGGCTACGATATCAAGTGGCTCTTCCGCACCATCATGAACACCCAGGCCTATCAGCGCGAGATTCGTTCGACGTACTCGGCATCGGGCAAGGTCGCGTTCGCGGCGGTCGCACCCGCTCGGCTTCGGTCGGACCAGATCCTCGACTCGTTGGCGACCGTACTCGGTCTCCCCCTCGGCAAACCGGAGGGGGGCGGTGAAATGACCAAGAAGGGCCAGGCCAAAGGACTTGCCGCAGACCTCAAGGACGCCGTCGGTAAGACGAAGGGCGGTCCGAAAGGTGGCGATGGCGGTCGCAAACTCTTCAACGACCTGTTCGGTGTCGATCCGTCCACGCCGTACGACGACGTGCTCGGTACGATCCCCCAGGCGCTGTTCTTGATGAACAGCTCGCAACTGAACAATGCCATGCGGGCCAACCCGAACTCGCTCCTCGGCAAGATCTTGACGAGCGGTCCCGACGACCGCCGGGCCCTCAACATGCTGTACCTGCACGTTCTCGCCCGCGAGCCAACGCAAAAAGAGATCAAAGTCCTCCACGGTTACATTGCGCGTGTCGGTAACCGGGCCGAGGCTTACGAAGACATCTTGTGGAGCTTGATCAACTCCACCGAATTCATCACCAGGCGCTAACCGCACCGTCCTCGACCATGCACGTGTCTCACTTTCGCACAAAGGTAGCGAAGCCATGATGGAGAAGGCGATTCTCAAGGTCGCGATGAACTCCCAGGGCGTCATTGGCCGCCGGGGCTTCCTGAAGGGGATCGGCCTGGGGGCGGCGGGACTCGCCGGCTTGAGCTTTACCGACCTGCTCGCAGTCCACGCCGAAGAACTGCGCAAAAAGCAGATGTCCTGCATCCTCCTTTGGATGGCCGGCGGCCCGAGCCAGATGGAAACGTTTGATCCCAAGCCCGGTAACGCCAATGGCGGCGATACCAAGGCGATCTCAACGGCGGTTCCGGGTATTCAGATCGCTCACGGCTGGGAAGCGCTCGCGAAGGAGATGAAGGATGTCACCGTCATCCGCTCGATGACCAACAAGGAAGGGAACCATCAGCGGGCGACCTACCAGCTTCATACGGGCTACGCTCCGACGGGAACGGTCAAGCATCCGAATTTCGGCTGTGTCGTGGCGAACGAGCTGTCCGACCAGAGCTTCGACCTGCCGCACGCGATCAGCATCGGCGGCGGCACGATCGGATCAGGTCTTCTTGGCGTTGGTCTCGAGCCGTTCGTCGTTCAGGATCCGAAAAAGCCCCCTTCGAACGTGATTCCGCCAGTCTCCGAACTGCGGTTCAAACGGCGGTTGAACCTGATGCACAACCTCGAGATGTCGGGGTTCGTACAAACCGGTGGGGCCGACAAGATCAAGGACCACACGTCGCTCTACAAGCAGACGGCGGACATGATCATGTCGCGCCACATGCGGGCGTTCGACCTGTCGAGCGAGGACCCAAGGATTCGCGCGGCGTATGGCGATACGGCGTTCGGCCAGGGCTGTCTGCTCGCTCGCCGGCTGGTGCAGGTCGGTGCGACGTTCGTCGAGGTGCGATCGAACGGCTGGGATACTCATAACGAGCTCGACATCCGCAAGAAGACCGAGCCGGTGTCGGCGGGCTTCGGCTCGCTGGTGGCGGACCTGAGGAGCAAGGGCCTGCTCGAGAAGACGCTGGTCGTCTGGATGGGCGAGTTTGGCCGGACACCCAAGATCAGCGCACGAGGCGGACGCGATCACTTCCCGCGCGTGTTCAACGTCGCCCTCGCGGGCAGCGGGATCAAGGGAGGCCAGGTGATCGGGGCCTCCTCGGCGGACGGCAATGAAGTCAAGGACCGCCCCGTCCAGGTGAACGACCTGCTCGTCAGCATGTGCCACGCACTCAAAATCGATCCCACGAAAGAAAACATGAGTTCCGTCGGCCGGCCGATCAAGATCGTCGATGGCGGCAAGCTTGTTAAGGAACTGTTCGCCTGACGTAGGTTTCGCGCGTGCGCGAATGGGTTCCAGCGGCTTCGATCAGGACAACGTGGGGCCGGCTCCGAGCATTTCGGGGCCGGCCGCTTCTGCTTTTGGGGCCTCGCCGTTGTGTCGAGCGACCCAATCCGCCGGTTTTGCAGAAGCGAACGGGCCTGACTTGCCGATTGTGAGGAAAGAACGAGGAATTCCAGCCCCAGGACAGGGCCCTGCGCCCGGGTTCCCGGGGTCTCCTCGCCCGGGGACCGCGGCCTCAGGATGACGTGGTTCGCGACCGGGACTCGGTTCCGTTGAATTCAGGGAAAGGAGTTCCCCATGCGGTACCTCAATCGGCTTGGCATGGCCGTGCTCGGGCTTGCCGTGGCTCTTCCGGCGATGGTCCGAGCCGATGACCCCGGCCTCGCAACGACCGGGACGATCGCACCCACTCGGGCCGCTCGACCGAAGGCCCACCCGAACGGTTTGTTCAACCGTTGCATGTGCACGGACTGTCAGCGGGCGCGCATCAAGGCGAAAGACGGCGTCGACGTCCCGTCACCGCCACCAGTCCCGTCGGGCATCGTGACCGGCGCTTCGGGACGACGCAACGGTCTGTTTTCGTCCAAGGACGACTGCCAGGTCTGCCAGGACGGTGGCGTGATCGTCTCGGGGCCCGTCATGATGGCCAATGGGACCGAAGCGCCGGGCCGAGCCGTCGTGGGAGGGAGTGCGCCTGGGTACGCCGTCACGGACGAGCCCGCCCCGATCGGCATGGTCCAGAATTCGTACGCGAGGAAGGGTCGCACCTCGACCGGTCGGCGCGCCGGAACAACGGATTCGTCCGTGGCTCAAACCCAGTTTGCGTCGCCAACCGCTGTTCCGGGTACCGAGCACAATCGTCCGCGGATCATCGAGCATATGTTTGGTCTCGACGCGATCGGCAAGCGGTCGGCCGAAGCGATGGAGCGCCGCCACCGCGAGCGCCACGCTTCGATTTCCTACGGTCCGAAGCAGGTCGAGCCGGTCGTTGACCTGCCGGCATCAACGGTCTACCGCATCGGACGCTGACTCGTGGGTCCGGGGCCGGGTGACCACCCGTGAGTTGTCGCTTCGCCGGACGCTCGAGATCGAACCACGCGAATGGGGTGACGCGACGTCCTGGAGACGTCCCGTTACCCCTTTGCGCATTGCCCAGCGCGGATTGACTCCAGAATCGCGGCGTGTTGAACCGATGGTTGATGTCAAGGTCAGCCCCGTGCCTCGGGCCCTGTGAGAGGGTCCCGGGCGTTGGTGATTTGGCCTCTTCAGTCGAATTGGCACGCTCCGCGCGCAGGACAGCCCGGGCGTCGGCCACCGCTCGCTTGACTCCGAACATTCCAGGAGGGAAACACCGAACGACGAAAAAGGGAGTGATCATGCGCTTCGGAAATCAGCGAGGAGTAGCGCTCGCGTTCGCGGTGACGTGTTTCCTTGCAGCCTCTGTGGCCGGTTCGGCGCGTGCCGACCTGTTCCACACGATCCCTCGCGAAGTGGACGCCGTCGACGTTAACAACGGAGGCCCGTACTTTGCCCCTCCGATTCCTTACGGCCACTACGCCAAGGACTGTCTGGGCGGGGTTCACAAGATTTGCAGCTCGCTCTTTGGCGCGCTTCACGGCTGCGGCGCATGTGGCGGCGCCGGTTGTGGCGCGTGCGGCGGGACCGGTCGCGGGCTCTGCGGTGGGTTGGGTCGTGGGCAGTGTGGCGATCCCGGCTGCGGCGGTGTGGGTGATCCCGGTTGCGGGAAAGCGGGACGCGGCTGGGGTTCGCATTGCGGACTCTGCAACGGGAATGGCTGCGGGTTCTGTCAGGGTCGTGCGCTCCTTCACGGGCATCGTGGTAAGGGCCATGGATGCACGGGCCACGCATCGACGATCGCTGCATCCGGCCAGAGCACCCCGGCGCCCTCGGCGCAGTCGCCGTGCGGACTCACCGGTTGTGGCTTGAAGTCGAAGCACTCTCATCGCGGCCGTGGTCTGCTTCGTGCCTGCGGGTCGTGCCGCGGGTCGGGTTGCGGTCTCTGCGGCGGCAACGGGTTCTTCGGCGGTCAGGATCCTTGCGGCAATTGCGGCGGCAACGGCTGCGGCCTCTGCCGCAACGGTGGGTTCGGCGACCCCTGCAACGCATGCGGGGGGCGAGGCTGTGGGATGTGCGGCGGGCGCGGCTGTGGGATGTGTGGCGGCCGCGGCTGCGGGTTGTGTGGCGGCGGGCATTCGCTCCTGGGCGGACCCAAAGCTCTGGTGAATAAGGTGCTGCACCGCGGCTACATCAAGTACTTCGTCGGACCCGGTGGCCCCGTGCCGATCACCCCAGGCTATGTGCCCTACATCGTCACGACCCGCTCACCGCGCGAGTTCTTCTCGTTCCCGCCGATGGCTGACTGAGTCGACGTGACGCGAGGCTGATTCCTGAACAAGGCCCGGCCTTTGTGCCGGGCCTTGTCTTTTTCGAAGGGCTCATCCGGCCGCATACGAGATCATCCAGAGTTCAACTCGGGGCATAATGACGCTCCTGCCAGAGCGTCCGAACTCGAATCCGCACCCACGACCCCAGCCGGCTTGTCCGGCTGGTGAAGGAGGTCGGTGGCTAGACGCGCGTCTCCGTGTGTCAGCTCTTACGACCCCAGCCGGCTTGTCCGGCTGGTGAAGGAGGTCGGTGGCTCGAGAAACGCCACGACCGAAAGCGTGCCGTTTCACGCGTCCGATGCCTTGGGCTGTTTTTCGACCTTCTTCACCACCCGGATATGCTGGGTCGGGTCGCTTGTGCGAACGCGATCCGTCCACAGCGGTTTACGGTCGCGCTGCGCACAGCGGAGAGGGCGAGGCTCCGTCCGAGCCAGCCTTGATCTATCGGCGAGTCTTCGAGCCGATGGATCATCGCGCGCCGCCCTGGGGACCGCGTCATCACACGCGATGTTCAGAGGACTCGAAGACTCGTCATCGGAACAAGGCTGGCTCGGGCGGAGCCTCGCCCTCCCGGAAACATGCAGGTGCGAAACATAAAATGATGTCGGGCGGTGCGGGTATGCGCAACGCTGGTGAAAACCGCTCTAGCCGTCGCCCTTCTTCACCACCGGGACAAGCCGGGTGGGGTCGTTTGTGTAAACCTGAACCGTCTCGCTTTCGACCTTCACCACCCGGAGAAACGGGGTATGGTCCTTTGAGTCGGCGCGATCCGTCGAATCCAAACACCCGTCCGATCGGGGCGCCAATTCGGACTGCCGACCGACCTGGATCGGGGGCGAGTGACTCGCGAACGAATCGGGACCGGATCTCTCGTCTGGGTAGTGCCAGTTGTCGCTAACCCGCGACTCTGCAACCTTCGAAACGTCGGAAGCCCCGCGTCGATCTCTCGCACGCAGGGCTTTCGTGGTTTCGTCTTTCGCGATTTGCAAGCGCCCGACCGCGCTCCTCAGCGGCTGATTGTGTCCGACGCGGGGATCTCCGCGAGGCTCATCATGCCCTGGTGGATGCCGTTGCGGCGCACGATGTAGAACTGAAGCGCCTGGGCCTGCGAGACCTCGGGCTGGCGGAGGATGAACAGAATGTTGTCCGGCCGAATGGTCTCCCAGTTGCGGAGGCCGGCGTTCATCCCCACGAGAATATCGCCCCGTTGGATCAGCGCGTTTGCACCGGGACTGCCAGGGCTCACCGACTGAATGTACAGGCCGCCTCGGAGCTTCGGCGAGGCTGCGGCCACGTATTCGGGGGAGACCGGAACGGTCTTCAGGCCGAGGAGACGCCAGATCAACTCGTTGGCCTCGGTCGTGGCGCGGGGGAGGGGCTTCACGTCGAGTGCCAGTGCCTGCTCTTGCCCGGCGCGGCGGAGCTGAATTTGCGCCGGATGACCGGGCACGGCATCGAGAAGGCCCCGTTCGATGTCGATGGAGTTCATGACCGCCCGGTCGCCAATTCGAATGATCTGGTCGCCCGGCTTAAGGCCTGCGTCGTCCGCGGGACTGCCGGATTGGACTTCGGTGAGCACAACGGACCGCGTTTCACCATCGCGCTGTTCGTTCGTCACCAGGCCATGCCAGGTGGCGGCCAACCGCCGGGTGCTCAACATGTCGGCCGCTGACTTCTTAACCTCGTCGATCGGCAACGCGAACCCGATCCCCTGCGCCCCGGCGCGAACTGCCACGTTGATGCCGATCAACTCGCCATCAATGTTGATGAGCGGGCCACCGGAGTTGCCGGGATTGATGCAGGCGTCGGTCTGGATCAGGTTGCGGTAAACCTGGTCGTCTGCCAGGGTGACGTTGCGCTTCAAGGCACTGATGATCCCGACCGAGACGGTATTCTCGTAGCCGAACGCGTTGCCGATCGTGATCACATCCTCGCCGATCATGAGGTCAGAAGACGTCCCGATCGTGATGGGGGGCAGGGGGCGCCCCGCGTTGACCTTGATGATGGCCAGATCCATCTGCGGGTCGTACTGAAGGAGCTGGGCGGGCAGATTCGTGCCGTCGATCAGGTGAACTTCGATGCCTTGCACCTTGTCGACGACGTGATGGTTGGTCAGGATATAACCCCGCTCGTCCAGGATCACGCCTGTCCCCATTCCGCTGATTCGGGGACGCTGACTCTCTTCGTTGGAAAACGGCCAGCGACTGGTCGACGCGGCTTTCTTTTCGCTCGAAATGCTCACGACGCTGGGCTTGGCCTTCTCGGCCGCCGCAACCCTGGCCGTCCGCCGCGAAGTCGCAGCCGAGCCCGGGCGAACGCCGGGCCACCCAGCAAACATAACCATCGATAAGAGCAGCACAATCCCGCGTCGTCCCCAACTCCGTCGCGTCTCGGGAAGTAGCACGGTGTTTGTCCCCATCTGGGATTGACTGAGCTTGGTGCCCGCCAACTCGTGGAAGCTGCGCGACCCCCGGTCCCGCGCTCGACAGTCGGCCCAACCTTGCCTTGAAGGCACGGTCGTCGGCTCAACCGCTCAACGGGCCGATGCGTCGCACTCCGCCCGCCTTGACGGAGCGTTTCCGACCTGTTTTGAATCGGTTCCCCAAATTCCCAGCTTGAGGCGAGTCAACTGCTTTTAACCTACCTTTCCCGGTCTTCGTAATTACCAGGACAAATTGCCTAAGCCCCCAATTGCGCATGCAAAACGGCTGCATAAAGGTCGCTTCGACCCATGCAGCCGTTTCGAGTTGGGGCGATTTGTCTTTAGGCTCGTGACCAGGTCGCCGCGTCGGACCCGTTTCACACGGCGCGCAGGACGACTTGACGAGCGCCAATCAGCTCGCCGACGCCGCGCCGTTCACGGTGCTGAAGGTGCTGCTGGCACTCGTGCCTAAGGTCGTGACAATCGTGA
This sequence comes from Singulisphaera sp., assembly GCA_027451445.1. Lineage (GTDB taxonomy): Bacteria > Planctomycetota > Planctomycetia > Isosphaerales > Isosphaeraceae > DAIDJG01. The sequence continues at coordinate 14,670 of DAIDJG010000355.1, read as the reverse complement.
TGCAGGCTACGAGGATCAGCGCGAGCATGACCGCGTATTCGACGGCGGTCGGGCCATCTTCGCTGACCAAAAAGTTACGGCACTTGGAGATGATCGACTGCATAGAAGCACTCCTCGGTGAGGGGAAACGTAGAGAATGGCGTTCGCGAAACCGAACGGTAGCCACTCGCACTCTTAGCTCGTTCGTACGTCCCGACGACGCAACCTTAGATCACGGTTGGGAGTCTTTCAAAAGGTGCGTGGCGTAATTCACACAATTACATTCGAAGACGAATCGCATCAGACGGCGCAGCAGTGCTGACGAGTGCGGCCGCCTGGCTGGAAGACGTTACTGCGGCTCGGTTTGGACGCGAGCCATGCGCGCGACGAGCGTGGCTGGGGTCCACAGGGTTTGATCCTTGAACGGCCCATCCAGGAGCCGGACCTCGATCGCGAACCGATCGCCGACATGGGTTCGGTCCTTGAGTGACATGACCGAGACTCGCGTTCCCACCGGCGTTCGCATCAGCCAGCCGCGTTCTTCCATCTCGGTGAACTCACCCGTGCTTTGCGATTTGATCGCCCGTTCGTACTTGTCGAACGCGGTCAGATCCTTCAAAAGCGGTGCCTGGTCCCCCGGGGTATCGGCACCTTGCCCAAAAAGGACCGCACGATCCCCCACGCTCGGTTGGTAAGACGGGTCGGGCGCCATATTCGCGACGGACGGTAGGGATTGCGCTCCAAGGTTCATATCGCCACAGCCCGCGACCAGCAGCACGAGCGGACCCATAAGTGCAACCATGCTCTTTCGATGTTTCAAGACGCCGATGCGTCCCATGTTCCTCACTCCTTAGCGCACAGATTGGGATTGCGTACAACCGTCTGGGATTGATGCGAGCGGGGAATCCCCACCGGAACGATAGGTCAGATTTGAAGGCGATGCTTTGACGCGTGACGTCCGGCGGCAGCCGATTGGTTGACATCACGCGTTGCCGGCCGTTAGCTTTATAGGACTGAATCGGACCTACACTCCGTCAAGCCCGAGGAGCCATGATGGCTGAGAAGTCGCCACGCCGCCGGATGCTGGAGAACAGCCTCGCCGAGGACCCCTCCGACACCTTCCTGCGCTATGGTCTGGCGCTTCAATGCCTTCGCGAAGGGGATCTCCAAGAAGGGCGCCAACGATTGCTCGCCCTGATCGCCGATCACCCCGACGATCAGGTCGCCGCCTACCAGCAGCTCGGTCAATCGTATCTGGAATCGGGCGACACGGCACTCGCGGAGCAGACGCTCCGTCAAGGTATCGTCAAGGCCCGCGTTCGCGGCGATGCTCATGCGGCGGCCGAAATGGAAGGTTTGCTCGACCAGGTCGGTTGATCGACTCCCCCGACTGTTTTCTCTCAACGGTTCCGCCCCGAACCGAGCTGCCAGACGGAGCCGCGATGCCTGCGTTGTTCACGTTTCCGACCCGCATCCTCTTCGGAAATGGGGTGCACCGACACCTGCCTGAGGAACTGGCGCGGCTGGGGGTGCACAGGCCTTTGATCGTGACCGACCCTGGACTCATGGAAGTCGGGATTGCCACCGAGGTGGCGGCGCAGCTCCCGTGTTCGACCGTCTTCAGCGACGTCCTGGCCAACCCCACGGAGGACAACGTGCTCGCGGGTCTGGAATCGTACCGCGCCGGCGAGTGTGACGGCGTCGTGGGGCTGGGAGGCGGAAGTCCACTCGACACCGCGAAAGCGATCCGACTGATGACCACGCATCCCGGATCGCTCGCCGACTACGACCTCACGACCGGCGGCCTGGACCGGATTACGCCCGACATGCCTCCGATGGCTGCCGTGCCCACCACGTCGGGGACAGGGAGCGAGGTGGGACGCGGCACATTGATCCAGCTCCGGCAAACCGGCCGCAAGACGATCGCGCTGAGCCCACATCTTCTCCCCAGTGTTGCGCTTTGCGACCCGGAGCTGACCCGAGGTCTCAGCCCCGCACTGACTGCCGGCACGGGGATGGACGCCTTTACCCATTGCATCGAGAGCTATCTGTCGACAACTTTCCACCCAATTTGCGACGGCGTTGCGCTCGAGGGGCTGCACTACGTTTCGAAGGGGCTGGAGGCCGCCGTCATGGACGGCTCGAATATGCAGGCGAGAGAGGCCTTGATGATGGGCGCCTTGCTCGGGGGGATCAGCTTTCACAAAGGACTAGGCGTCGTTCATTCGCTATCCCATGCACTCGGGGCTGAAGGGCGAGCGCATCACGGCACGTTGAATGCGATCCTGCTCCCTCACAGCCTGCGCTTCAACCGCGAGGCCGCGTTTAGCCGGCTTACCGAACTGGCCGCCCGGCTGGGCCTCGGTAGGGCAGGGGAGGGGCCGTCGCATCTCATCACCCTGACCGAGCTCGTCCTCGCGCGGTTACCCTTGCCGCGCCGGCTCGGGTTGGTCGAGGGGCTCCGGCACGACCGCATACCGGAATACGCCCGCCTCGCGATGCTCGACCACTGCCACCGCACGAACCCGCGCCCGTGCACTCAGGCTGATCTCGAAGCCCTTCTTGACCGCGCTTGGTGAGATTCAAACGAGCGATCGTTGTTCTGCAATCGCCTTCGCTTCGCCTCGAGTCCGATCACCTTCAGCCCGACCAGCATCAGCCCGATGGCTCCAAGATGAACGATGATGCCGCCGACAAGGATGTCGGGGCTGATCCAGCCATCAGTCCACGCCCGTGAACCGACCACGAGGCCGCGGTATCGCGCCCAGCAAACGACCCAGGCAAAGAGGAATCCCATCCCGAGATTGATGACCATGACCTGCTGTAGCGTGCACCGAAAGCGGCGGGCGAACACGGTCCTTGCCTCGTTGGCCGGGCGCTGAAGCGGTCACTCCGGGGACTTCCCCCTCGCGCCTGCGCGGGAACCCCCATCGTCGCGACAACACAACTCTTCAGTCTCGCCTTCTCGTCTGGGCTTGTCGAGCCCAACGGGTGTCTCATGTGTAGGAGGCAGATACAGGGGTGCTTTCACATGTAAGAGTAGGCGAAACCCAGGAAACACCTCTCCTTGTGGGAGAGATCGGCCCTCAACGAGGGCCGGGTGAAGGATGCAGGTGAAACGATCGCCGACGGGATAGTGGGTGGCGCACAGCGGTGTGACGCGCGCCATCCAAACGCGGGCCGCTTTAGGCGCCCCTGCGAAGCAGCCTGCGCGCCTCATCGACGCCAGGCGCCGGGTAGCCGTATTCGCTGGCTGTGACGCGCGCCAGGGCGGCCAGGTGGCGCGGGCGGAAGGCGGGTCGCGATGCGGCGTATTCTTCGGTGACGGTCCGGTAGTACTTCTCGGCGTGCAAGGCGCCGTCTTCGCTGATGGCGTAGCGGAGCAAGAGGTCGAATGCCGCGCGGTCGGAACGGCCGAGCGCACTATGCTGATGGACCAGGGCGCAGGCGCGGACCTGGTCTTTGGCTTTGATCGCGTTCTCGGCCTCCGCGAGCAGGTTCTTGGGTGCGACGTCCTTGACGGCGTCGAGGTGTTCGGCCAACGGATAAGGCTGCGGGTTGAGGTGCCCCGCCTGGCCGGCCGTGTGGTAGGCGCCGACGATCAGGCTGGCCGCGGCGTTGCGACGGTCGCTGACGCGGGCGATATTGCGCCAGGCGTTGGCGGCGTCGGAGGCGTGGACGCCGACCGAGTCGCCATGGACGCTCCCCGCCGGCTTGGCGTTGCCGTTGGCCCTCTGGCGGCCGATGTCGTGCAGCACGAGCTGATTGGCGGCGATCGCCAGTGCTTCACCCACCGCTTCGTGCGACACGCCGTCGGCGAGCGCGGCGGCAACGGCGTCGGCAGCCTTCTCGCGCGAAGAGCTGTAAACCAGGTGGCCGAGCTGGTCGACCCAGGCATCGTCGGGCTTCTTCTCACCCGGCGTCTGGCTCACAAGCTTGTACCGGTCGAGCAGCGTCGGGAGCAGAGCCCGGAGGGCAGTCTCGCGGTAGTGCTGCTCTTCGTCACAGCAGAAGCGCACCGACTGACGAAGAAGGGTATGTGCGTGTTCCTTCCCGGTCAGGTCGAGCAAGGCCCACGCCCGCCAGGCCAGGACGACACGATGAACGTTGATGTTGTCTTGAACGATGGAGAGCAGGTCGTTGTACGCCTGGTCGAGCGAACCTCCTGCCAGTGCGGCGAACGTACGCTCGGCCTTCTCCTTGTCACGCCCCCGGGCGGCCGCGATCAATGCGTCCGCACCGGACTTGCCCTCGGCGAGCGCGAGCGGGACGACAGGGTGAAGCACCTCGTGATTGTGGCCTCCCAGGCCCTGGATGTGGTTCGTGTTGCGGTAGAGCACCTTGAACACCGGCAGCGCCGCCTCGGCCTTGGGGAGCTCGCGTGACATGTGATAGGCCGGCGCGAGGGCCATGAACGTGTGATACCCTTCGTAGTCCTCGCCTCCGAACTTGCGCGCGTTCGCCAGCGCAGCGGCAGCGACGAGCTGGCGGAGTTCGGCGCCCTCTTTCAGTTTTGTCATCAAGGCCGCCAGAAGTTGCGTGGCGGGCGTGTCCTCCATCAAGGCCACCAGTGGTTCCATCGCGCCGAAGCTCAGGCGCTCGGAATCATCCGCCGCCAGGGCTGGCGGCGCGAGTCCCAGATCCTCGGCCAGAGTCGAGCCGACGCTGGCGACCAGCATCCCCCGGCCCACGTTTGCCAGGAATTCACGACGATTGTGACTCATGGACCCTTCTCCCCGACGCGTTGGCGTCTGTTGAAACCAATCGGTTGGCGACATACCGCAGTGCTGTTTCGGGTGGGCGCGTGGAAAGCGTCGTGTCACGCGCTCGAGAGAACTTAACGCGGCGCTGTTACGCGCTTTGTCGGGGTTCGCAATCGACCCAAGTTTTTGCGACCGGGGAGCCAACGATCGTAAGTCGTTGCTAGATCAGAGTGACCACATCACCCTTGCGAGGCGACGCAAGTCGTCGGGAGCGAAGCCAAAGCGAGAGTGCGGACACGGCAAGCAAGCCGCCGGACACGGCTGCCATGAGCACGAACGTGCCGCGCAACCCATTCCGCGTTATCGCGGTCGAGCGGCCGGATGATCTCCAGGACGCCGCCAACCTTTCCGAGCTTCCAGTTACGCTTCGAGCTGTTCGGATCGTTGTTGTGGCAGCCGATGCAATCGGTCTGCATCAGCCTCGCCGTAGCATATCGCAGTGAGGGACGCCCGCGATAGGTCTCGCACCGGAATACGGGTCGATTGGGATTACGCCTCAGGCCGTCGAACGCGTCACGCTCGAACTCGTCGTGCGGGCCGCCGGATTGACGCGTGTTCGACGCGGGACTCCGGATTCTCTCGGAGCCCAATCGGTCTCCGCGGACGGAAAATGATAGCGACCTCGAAGGGGTCGCGCCACGCCCTAGACAGTGACGCCCCTGGCCACGTATGGTAAAGGGCAATTCGGACAGAGGTCTTACACGCAGAAGGTCCGGGCGACGGATCGAATTGGTAGCGCCGGGCTGGTCGAGGAGAGTCGGGTAATGGCGGGGCGTCGCATCTTGTTGGTGGATGACAGCTCGACGATGCGCAGGATGATCTCGTCGCTCTTGAAAGATGAGGGGCACGACGTCTCGACCGCCGTCGACGGACAGGACGGGCTCGCCAAAGCTCGCGAGCTGCTCCCCGAACTGATCCTAAGTGACTATGAGATGCCCGAGCTCGATGGACCGGGACTCTGTTCGGCGATCAAGCAGGACAAGCTGCTTCGTGGTATACCCGTCCTGTTGCTCACTACGCTCGGCGAGACCCAAAACAAGCTTACCGGTCTTGATGCCGGTGCGGATGACTACATCCAAAAACCGCAGAATCCCGGTGAGATCAAAGAGCTTTTCGCGCGGATCCGCGCTGCGTTGCGGATCGCTGACCTCCGCAACGAACTCGCGGAACGGAACCGATTACTGGAAGCGGCGCACCAGAAACTCAATTTCGAGCTGGAATTGGCGCGCAAGGTTCAGCGCGCCCTCATGCCTCGCCCCCCTAAGCCGCGCGGAGTGTTACGAATGGCCGTCAGTTACACTCCGGCCAACCAGCTTGGGGGCGACGTTTACGACATCTACCGCCTGGATAACAACCGGCTCGGGATTCTGGTCGCGGACGTGTCCGGACACGGCGTCAACTCGGCGATGCTTTCGGGAATGGTGAAAACGCTGGCGGCGCCCTTGACGATCGCCGTTCTCGAGCCGGGCGAACTCCTGGCAGGACTGGACGTTGCAGGGGAACAGTTCTTCCCCGAAGGTTACTTCTGTACGGGGTTCTACCTGATCGCCGACGAAGAGACCGGCCTGCTGCGCTACGCGGGGGTTGGCCACCCGCCTGGAATCATTGTCGGTCCGAACGGCTCGCGCACACTGCAATCCAACCCCGGTCTGCTGGGCGTTGGCATGGTTGATGGCACTGCCGGGGGATCCGACCGACTCCAGCCGGGCGAGTCGCTCATTCTCTACACAGACGGCTTGCCGGACGCGATGGATCCCTCGGATGTCCTGTTCGGCGAGGAACGCCTGGTCACCATCCTCCAGGCCCATCACGGGTCCGATCCGAACGCGATCCTTGACCTTGTCGACAAAGCCGTCATGGGCCATACCGCCCCGGGTCGACCCTCGGACGACATCAACATCGTCGTGATTCAATATCCAGCGCAGTGACTGCTCCCCAATGCCCCTGGGGCGTGTTAGACTGGAGTAGCTTACGGGGAGTTGGCCTCGGTACGTGGCGGTGCGCTCTCGGCCACGGTTGGTCCGAGGTTCGTTCCAATCCGGATGCCCTTGCGCAGCACGACTTTCTGCACTGAATCGTCGCAATCCGCAAGGGACGGACGAGCGGACTCAGTCGCGGAATGGAGAGTGCCTCGTTACGTCACGCCGAGGGGGGAATGGGTGCACCGTCGGTCGCGGAAGAGCCAGGTAATGAACCGGAACGGAATACCGTTACGGTGTCAGGACCGGTGACGTTGTACGAGTCGTCGGAGGTGCGCGAAACCCTGCTGGCAGCGGTTGCCGAAGGGAAGGCGCTCAGCGTCGACCTCGAAACGTCGGGTCCCTGGGACATCGCCGGCTTGCAGCTCTTGATCTCCGCGGTCGCTTCGGGCCGTAAGCTGGGCGGGTCGGTGCGGATGGTCAATGTGCCACGAGTTTGCACGGAGATCGCGAATCGTTCAGGTTTGTCCGAGTGGTTGCATGAAGTTACGGATTCGTTCCTCTGATGCGTTGAAAACCACCAAGGGGCCGAGTCGGAACGCTCTGCGCTTCTCGGCACCCCGTCAGATCCGGGAGAATTGTTCGGCGCGCGCGCCGGGACAACACGCGAAGGAGGGCCGCAAGGTGGGGCTGGGGGCGGCGAGATCATGAGCAAGACGATCCTGCACGCCGACGATAGTCCCTCTGTGCGACGCTGGGTGGCCGAACAGTTACAGGAACTCGACGTCAAAGTCGTTTCCGTGGCCGACGGCGCCGCTGCGTTACAAGCCTTGCGCGAAGCGCCCTGCGACCTCCTGCTGACCGACCTGGAAATGCCCAAGCTCGACGGTCTGTCGTTGATCGCGGCCGTGCGTGAGTTACCGACGTACCGGTTCCTTCCGGTGTTGATCCTCTCTTCCCGCCGCCCTTCCGAAATCGAGCCCGAGAGGCGCCAGGGAGTGACTGGCTGGATCGTTAAACCGATCGACCCGGAACACCTGAGGCGCTGGGTGCGACGGTCGCTACCAAGGTGATGGGAGACCAAGTTCCTGTCAGAGTCGGCAGATTATTGAGACGCATCACGGAAACGTGCACGCAGTTAAGACCGACGATCGCATGTGGCGTTGAATGCAATCATCCCTTAAGATGATTCGCTCGTTGAGGTTGTAAGAAAACCGACAGTTTGAAGTTGGAGGCATGAGCGCGGAGTGTGGCGGGTTGAGTGTTTGAGTCGTTGATTCGAAGGTGGGGTGGTGCGCTTGGAAGCTGACGACGATCGCTTCCGTTCGATGTTCTTTGAGGAGGCTCGCGAGCTTCTGATCACCCTCGAAGAGGGGTTGATGGAGCTGGAGCGTCGTCAGGGGGATCGTGCGCACCTCGACAAGACGTTTCGGGCGGCCCACAGTATCAAGGGCGCCGCTGCGATGGTCGGTCTGCGCAGCATCGCCGAGTTTACGCACCACCTCGAGGCGGTGCTGGACCGGATCCGCAGCGGAGCGCTGGGCGTCGACTCGGATATCATCTCGACGCTTCTTGAAGCACGCGATCATCTTGCGGCGATGGTCGAGTCCGAGGCGGCGAAGTCGCCGATTCCGTCGCCGTCCGAGCTCGTCGATCGGCTGGTGCGGTTAACACGCGATCCTCAGCACGCGCCTCAGCCCCCTTCGAAGCCGGTGAGTGGACCACCTGCACCGCCAGAGCCCCCCGCGGGGTCGGCTGAGCCGGCTTCGCCGCCGAAAGCCAAGCCGAAATCGAGGTCGAGGAAGCCGAAGGTTCCCGCTCAATCGAAGGCGGATGCCGCCGAGAAGAAGGGGCCGGCGCCGGGAAAGAAAACCGCCAAGGCAAATCCGGCGTTGCCCCCCGGACACTCGACGTACCGGATCGCGCTCAATCCCGGTCCGGATGTGCTCCGCCGCGGTTTGAACCCGCTCGGACTGCTCGACGAGCTGAGCGAGCTGGGCACAACGCGGGTCGCCACCGATCCGGACCTTGTGCCACCGCTTGATGAGCTCGATCCGGAGCGTTGCTATTTGAAGTGGTGGGTTGAGGTCGACACCGATGCTCCTCCCGAACGCTTGAGCGACGTGTTCCTCTTCCTTGCGGAGGACAGCACGGTCACGATCGAGCGATTGGGTCTGGATGGAACGGTCGAGGAACTCCCCTCGCCGCAGCCCCCCTCGGCGCCGATTGAGCCGGCGTTGCCGCAAAAAGCCGAGCCGTTTCCGGCAGAGCCGCCTCTCGCGCCAGTTGCTCCGAAGGCCGAAGCGCCGCCCAAAGCCGCGAGCGAGCACGGCCGGCCGGCTGCGCCGGGTCCAGCCTTCCCCGCCCCGAAACCGCCGGCACGCATTCGCGTCGATGCGGGACAGCTCGACGATCTCGTTGGTCTTGCCGGGGAGTTGGCGGTCCTCTCGGACAACCTCCAGGGAATTCGCGAACTCCACGGTGCGCAGTCGTGGGTTCACACGCTCGAAGCGCTGGAGCGCGTAAGCCGGCAGATCCGCGACACGACCCTCGACCTGCGGATGGTTCCCGTCGATGAGCTCTTCTCCCGTTTTCCTCGCGTCGTCCGCGACCTGGCCGACCGCTCGGGAAAAGAAATCGAGCTCCGCATCATCGGCCAGGATACGCGGCTGGACCGCACGATCGTCGAGCGTCTGAGCGACCCGATGATTCATCTGATCCGCAACGCCGTGGACCACGCGCTGGAGATGCCGGCCGACCGGGTGGCGGTGGGCAAACCGCGCCTTGGGCGGATCACGTTGTCGGCGGGTCACGAGGGGGACCGGGTCACCGTACGCGTGAGCGACGACGGCCGAGGCCTCGATCGGGAGCGGATCGTGCGCAAGGGAATTAACCTCGGGCTGGTTCCGGTCGGTACGTCGCCTGATGATCCGCGCGTGGATACGCTGATCTTCGAGCCGGGTTTCTCAACGCGCGACCAGGCCACCGAATTATCCGGTCGCGGTGTCGGTCTCGATGTGGTGCGCGATGCCGTACGAGGGTTGCGCGGCAGCCTTTCGGTTGAGAGCACGCCCGGCAAGGGGACGACCTTCATTTTCCGGCTGCCGCTCACGCTCGCCCTGATCGACGGTTTGCTCGTGGAAACCGCAGGAAACCGCTACGTCGTGCCCCTGGCGCAGGTGGAAGAGTGCGTGTCGCTCAATGGCACGAAGCCGGCGTTGGCACGCGGCCGGCCCTGCGTCGCGGTACGCGGTGAACTCGTGCCGATGGTACCGTTGCGGAAACTTTTTCAGTCCGATGGTCCCCCCCCGCCTCGACAGGAGTTGCTTCTCACCAGCCACGCAGGTCAGCGCGTTGGCGTGGCCGTCGATCGGCTTGTGGGCCGTGTTCAGGCCGTGATTCAATCTTTGGGCGAGGGACTGCACGGAATCAACCGATTTTCCGGAGCCACCATCCTTGGGGACGGCTCCGTTTCCCTGATACTCGACCTCGCGGCCCTGGTGAGCGAGTCCCGGGCTGCGGATTCTCACGTCACGCCTCCCGCCGGCGTGAGGGCGGAGGGTTTTTAGATGAAACTTTCTCTGAGACAGCAAATCACATTGGCACTCGTGCTGTTTGGCATTGTGCCCGCAGCAATCGTCGCGTACTTCACGCTCGATTCGACGAGTTACTACCGCGCGAAACAGGAGCGATTGATCCGTCAGGCTGCGGGCAGTATCAGCAACCGGCTGATGAAACTGATTGTATTGACGCATCCTCCGAAGGATTCCAAGGAGCCCGTCGAGTGGCCGGAGTCGATCAATAAACAGTCTGTGAATAACGAGATCTTGGGCAAGGTGGCCGACGAATACGAAATCCCGAGAGCGCAGATCTGGATTGTCGATTCCGCGAGGAACGTCTTGCTTCATCGTTCGTCCGATGGGCAGCTCGACCAGTCGCCACGACAGTTTCCTCAGCAATACTCGCGAATGTTCGAGCATGCGAGCGACTCGGCCGGTTATGCCGGCGGAGTGCTCCCCGTTCCTGCGGACCAAGTCGGCTCGGAATCCGAACTGGTGGGGTTCTGGCCCATTCCCGTCAAGAAGCCGCCCGACGAGAAGATGAGCTATGCCGTTCTCGTCGTTCTTCCCACAAACGTGGCTTATTCGGCGATTATTTCGATGGAGTGGAAAATTGGAGGTATTCTCGCGAGCTGCTTGATGGCGACGATCGTCTTTGGTCTCTACCTTGGTCGTAAGATCGTCTCGCCTCTGGATCAGGTCCGCGAGATCACGCATCAGCTTCATCAGGGCAACCTTACGCTCAAGACCAACCTCCACCGATCTGACGAACTCGGCCAACTCGCGACTCAAGTCGACTCCGTCGTCGACAAGCTCTCGAACGTCGTCAGTCAGATTCGCAGCGCGACTGGCTCCGTTTCAACGGCGAGCGGCGAATTGAATTCCAGCGCCCAGCAACTCGCGCAGGGTGCCGCCGAGCAGGCGGGCACACTTCAGGAAATCGCCTCCAGTCTCCAGGGGGTGGATTCTTCCGTGGCCCGCAACGCACAGCACGCCAAGGACACCGCCCGTACGGCCAACCAGGCGAGTGCCCAAGCCGAGCGCGGAGGTGAAGCGGTGCAGGAGACGGTCGCTGCGATGCGCGAGATCGCCCAGAAGATCACGGTCGTCGAGGACATCGCTTATCAGACGAACCTGCTCGCCCTCAACGCTGCGATCGAGGCGGCCCGCGCCGGCGCACAGGGCAAGGGGTTTGCAGTGGTCGCCGGTGAAGTCCGCAAGCTCGCCGAGCGCAGCCAGTCGGCCGCCCAGCAGATCGGCGAGCTCGCCAGCAAGAGCGTTGCGGTGGCCGAAAACGCGGGACAGCTCCTCGAGCGAACCGTCCCGATGATTCGCGATACCTCGACGCTCGTGTCCGAGATCGCGGCCGCCAGCCAGGAGCAGATGAACGCCATCCGCGAGATCAACGTCGGGGTGACGCAACTCGACGAGGTGGTCCAGCAGAATGCCGCCGCAAGTCATGAGCTTGCCGCGACTTCCAGCGACCTGGCGTTCCAGGCGACGACGCTCCAGCACCATGTGCAGTTCTTCCAGGTCGACCCAGAGAGCAACGGGCAGATGCCTCCGCATCACAGCCCTCCGCCGCCGAGGCCACCGGGCCACGGTCACGGCCGTCGGCTGCCGCCGCCGCACCGGCCGGGTTCGGGGGGACATGGTCCCGACACGCACGGTCCCTCGCCCGCGCATCTTCCGCCGCATTCCCCCGCAGGCGGAGGAACGAGCTCGGGGCCGCCGAGCAATGTTCACGGCGGGGGGGTGGTGGTGAACCTGGACGACGACGCCGACTTTGAACGGTTTTAAACCGTCTCGACTCCACGCAGTTTGGATTCGTTTGAAGGAGACGGCGATGGTGGAGCTTGCGAACGACCCGAGCACCGAGCTGGAACGCTCGCAGTCGTACGTCATTTTCCGGCTCGGAGGCGAAGGCTATGCCGTCGAAGTCATGCGCGTGCAAGAAGTGCTCGATGTGGGTATGCTGACCAAGGTGCCTGGTGGACCCAAATCGTTGCGTGGTGTGTTAAATCTCCGAGGGCACGTGGTGCCGGTTTACGACTTGCGGGTGCCGTTCGATCTGACGATCGACGCGAAACCTGCACGGGCACCCAGTGTTTTAATGGTCGAATCGGTTGGGGGAAACGAGACTCAGGTTACAGGCTTGCTGGTGGATCGGGTGTCGGACGTGCTGGAATTCCGAAATGATGAGGTCCAACCCGCTCCACAACTGGGGCTCGGGAAGGCGACTCCTTTTGTTCGTGGCTTAATTCGTCACCAAGATGGGTTCTTGCTCGTACTGGATCTCGACCGAGTGTTCGCGGCCCTCGGCTCGTTGAATGGTGGGGGATTCTGAAGTGGCGTTACCCGATAACTTGGGACCCTCCCCCCCGGAACCCTGGTCTGAGCAAGACTTTGCTCCGATCGTTTCGTTTCTGCGCGTGCAAATTGGGATCTCGCTCGAGCCGCATCGCATGGGGCTCTTGCAGGCACGCTTGCGCTCACGGCTTCAGTCGCAGGGTTTCGCGAGTTTTGCCCAGTTCAACGAGCGCGTTCTCAAACCCGAGCCCACGGGTCCGGGGATGCAACTGCTAATCGATCTGAGCACGGTCAATCACACGGCGTTCTTCCGCGAGCCGGCGCACTTTGCCTTCATGGCCGAGCGCGTCGCCGGCTTCCTTAAAGATGCACCCAACGTTCCGGTACGGATCTGGTCGGCTGGCTGTTCTTCGGGCCAGGAGCCCTACAGCATGGCCATGGTCCTCGCGGAGTCGATGCCCACACTCAGCCCCCAGCGCGTAGAACTGTGGGCGAGCGACCTGTCCCTCGAGATGCTCAACGCGGCAGCGCGGGCGATCTATAACAGCCGAGACGTCCAGGGGGTGACGCCCGCGCGCTTGCGGCGCTATTTCCTGATGGGCAAAGGCCCGCGCGAGGGATCCTACCGCGTCGTGCCCGAGATTCGCGATCTCGTCAAGTTCCGCCATCTCGACTTGCGGAGTAACCCCTGGCCGTTGCCGACCGACTTTCACATCATATTTTGCCGCAATGTCTCGATCTACTTTACCGAAGAGGAGCGCCTGGCGCTCCTGAACCGCCTGGCGCAGCACCTTCGCCCCGGGGGCTGGCTGGCGATGGGCAACGGCGAGATCCTCCCTGCGATCCCGAGCTCGCTGCGCAAGCACTCGCCGTCGATCTACCGGAAGGAGTCGTGACGTCCCATGGCTCTCCCGGAACGCGCTGCCGCTGCTGGTCCCATCGAAGTGATGATCGTCGACGATAGTGCCCTCATCCGCCAGCGGCTCAAGTCGATCATCGAGTCGGACTCCCGGTTTCGCGTGGTCACCGCGGCCGACCCTTACGAGGCTGTCGAGCTGCTCAAACGGTCGGTCCCCGGTTTGATTCTGCTGGACGTCGAAATGCCCCGGATGGACGGGCTGACGTTTTTGCGGAAGCTGATGAAGCAGCATCCCATGCCGGTCGTCCTGTGCACCGACCAGGCCGAGCGCGCGGTCACCGCGCTCGAAATGGGCGCGATGGAGGTCATCGCGAAGCCCGACTGGCGCGATCCGGCCAAGATGGCCACGTGGTCGACCGCGTTGCTCGATAGCATTCGCAATGCGGCCCGTGCCGGCCGGCTGCCGATCCGTGAGGACCGCGCTCCCGCAACGTCCGAGACGCGCAACTCGGCTGACTCCGTTCTGCCGAAGCTCCCGTACATCCCTCGCGCCGGCGCGTCAACGGAGCGAGTGGTTGCGATCGGAGTCAGCACCGGCGGCGTCCAGGCCCTCCAGGCGCTCCTGCCATGTTTCCCTGCCGATGCGCCGGGGATGGTGATCGTGCAGCACATGGCGCCCGGTTTCGTGGGGGCACTCGCGTCTCGGTTGGACAAAGACCCCAAGATCGCAATTGAGGTCGCCGAGGCCAGGCACCAGGAGCCGATCCGCCGCGGTCGAGCCCTTCTCATCCCGTCGGACGTCCACGGACTGGTGCGACGGACCGGCACGGGCTATCGGGTGGAACTCGTCGACGGCCCGAAGGTTTGCATTCAGCGTCCCAGCGCCGAGGTTCTGTTTCGATCCACGGCCCAGGCCGCCGGGCCGAATGCCACCGGAGTGATCATGACCGGCATGGGGGACGACGGAGCAGGGGGCCTGCTGGAAATGCGCGAAGCCGGGGCGATGACGATCGCCCAGAACGAAGCGACTTGCGTCGTTTTCGGCATGCCGCGCGAGGCCATACGCCGAGGCGCCGCGAAGTTCGTGATCCCGATCGACCGCATCGCCGCGGCCATCATGGCATGGGTCGCGGGTGCGGATACCGGGTCGTGGCACTGAGGAATGGCCGGGTTTCCGCGAGCGCCGGCCGGTTGGTGCGCGAAAAAAGAAGAGCCTGGGTGGCTGGGGTCGAGCCCGAAGGGCGATGCCCCCGGACGTCTTGGCCGTTCGAACGGACCGG